>ONQE01000001.1 GCA_900319925.1 uncultured Bacteroidales bacterium
CTACCGGTTGTGTTGAATTCTTTTCGCATATTAAGTTTTGTTTTAACAACCTGCAAAAATACATTTTTTTAGGCATTCGGCCATCTGCCAAAACAAAGGACACGGGGACGAACAGGTCCGGCAAGGAGCTGCCTGCGGCTTGGCAAGTATTTGAGCCCTACCAGAACCGTAGCAGAACCGTAGCAGGCTCGGTAGTTCTTCGATAGTTCTCCGTGAGTTCTTCGTGAGTTCTTCGATAGTTCTCCGTAAAATTTCGAAGAACTATCGAACAACTATCGAAGAAGTATCGAACAACTATCGAAGAACTGACTTGCCTGCTCGCTCTCATATACGACGCATCTCCTTGCCATCTCCTTGCCATCCCCCTCCTACCTTAACCTCTAAACCTTAACCATTAACCCTTAAACACTAAACTTTAACCCCTAAACCTTAAACACTAAACCTTAAACCTTAAACCTTAAACCTTAACCCCTAAACCATTAAACCTTAACCACTAAACTTTAACCCAAAAATTGTACTTTTGCGGCCGATTTTAATACCGAGAAATAGTATGAAAAAAACCTTCCTTACTGGTCTGACCTTGCTGCTCTTAGGTGCAGTGTTTGCCCAAAACGAGCAAATCCATTATGACATCCATCCGAAGTTCCCGCACCACGCCACTGCCGAGGAGCGCCTGATGATCCCGTATCTGTCGCAGCAGGCGCATCTCCGCGACGCCGTCTATCCCGCCGCGCCCGCCACCGCCGTGGCCGAGTTCCAGCCCATGGGCGGCGTGATGATCGCCTACCCGCTCGGCATCCCCGTGGCCCTCGTGCGCGAACTCTCGCAAATCACCCAGGTGAAAGTGCTCGTGGACTCCCCCTACGACAGCAGCCAGGCCAGAAACTACTTCAACAACAACCAAGTGAATATGGACAACGTGCAGTTCTGGCGCATCCAGCACGACACCTACTGGACCCGCGACTACGGCCCTTGGTTCGTCATCGACGGGCACGACTCGGTGGGCGTGGTCGATTTCGTCTATAACCGTCCGCAACGCACCTACGACGACGCAGCCTTGGAATCGGTGACCGAGCGCCTGGGGGTCAGCCGCTACGAGATGCCCCTGGTGCACACCGGCGGCAACTATATGGTCGATGGCTACGGCACGGCGGCCTCCACCATGCTGGTGCTCCAAGAGAACCCCGCCGAAACGGAATCCTCGATCCTCTCCATGACCCAGAACTACCTCGGCATCGACAACTACATGATTCTCCCCGACCCGCTCGGCGAGTACATCGCGCACATCGACTGCTGGGGCAAGTTCCTCGATGTCGATAAGGTGCTCATCGGGAAGGTGCCGGCCAACGACCCGCGCTACAACAATTATGAGGCGGTGGCGCAGACTTTCGCCGACGCCGTCTCCCCGTGGGGCAACCACTACCAGGTCTATCGCGTCTATGCCAACCCGAACGCCAACCATGCCACGCCCTACACTAACTCGCTGATTCTGAATGACCACGTGTTTGTTCCCGTCACGGGTAACTCCCACGACAACGAGGCCATCGCCGCCTATCAACAAGCCATGCCCGGCTACACCATCGTGCCCATCATGCAGAGCGACTACACGCCGTGGTACAGCACCGATGCCCTGCACTGCCGCACCCATGAGCTCGCCGACCTCGGAATGCTCTACCTGAAGCACTATCCGCTTCTCGGAGAGAAGAATCTGGAGGAACTTATGGATAACATGATGACTGTCTCGGTGGATATCAAAGCGTTGAGCGGCGCGAATCTGGTCGCCGACTCGCTGCGGATCTATTTCCGTATCAACCACGGCACCTGGCATAACGCCTCCCTGCATCACACCACCGACAACGAATACACCTTCTCCTTCACCTCCATTAACTACGCCTGGCAGAACGGCGACACCGTGGAATACTACCTGTTCGCCAAGGACGAGTCGGGCCGGGTGGAGAAGCATCCGTACATCGGGGCCGCCGACCCGCACCTCTTCACCATCACCGATGAAGTGGGCGTGACCGAGCGGGAGACCAAGCAAATGCACATCTATCCGAACCCCGCCACCGGGATGGTGTACGTCGCATTGGACGGGGGAACGGAAATCGCGAATATGGTGCTATACGACCTGCAGGGACGGATTGTAGAGACGTGTCTTGGTGCGTCCCTACAGAGCGGTACCGCCACTTTGAACGTGGAGGCCCTTCCCGCGGGAATCTACCTGTTGCACGTGACTGACGCCGACGGGAATACTTATCACCATAAGATTGTGAAAAAATAGCAGGAGATTTTTCGTTCGACCGTAATTATATTTTTTCTACTTTTGCGGTCGAATCTAAAATCAAATGCTTATGAAAAAAAGTTTACTTTCTTTGCTGTTATTGTTTGCCGCGACATCGTGGATGTTCGCGCAGACGGTTGTCTTCAGTGACAACTTCGACTCCTACACGGCCGGCAGCCATCTGGCACAGTCCAGTTCTGCCTGGACGACCTGGAGTGACGCCCCCGGCGGTAGCGAGGACGGTGTGATTTCCACCGCGCAGGCCGCCTCCGCGCCCAACTCGCTGTACATCACCGGGGCCAATGACCAGCTCTATCCTTTCGGAAACTACACCACGGGGCACTATACCCTTACGTTTAACTACTTTGTCCCCTCCACTGGCAATGGAGGCTACTTCAACATCCAACATGTCCTAAAATCGCAATGGGCGCTGGAGTGCTACTTCAACAGCGCCGGCGGCGGCTACCTCAGCGTGGGCGGCGCCGAGTACAACTTCACCTGCCCCTCCAATGCTTGGTTTCCCATTGAGTTTGATGTCGATATGGACAACGACCAGGCTTCGCTCACGGTCAACAATGTGCTCGTGCACACTTGGCCGTTCAGTTACCAGCAAGGCAACACCAACGGTGTCAACCAGTTGGCGGGCATCAACTTCTACGCTGGTTCACCTCTTGGCAGTAACGTTTCAGGCACCTACTACGTCGATGATTTCGTGGTGACGGAGGTTTCCGCCGCCTTGGTGGGCCAGTTCGCCGTGACCCCCGACAACCTCAACTTCGTCTTAGATCCGAACAGCACCTCCTCGCAGCCTGTCACGTTGAGCAACCCCGGCACCGGCGGCACCAGCTTCTACACTATGGTGACCTACGACATCCCGAATCCGGATCCGACGCCCACCACGGTGACCGACCTCCACTACTACCAGGCTGAGCCCTACACGTCTGTGGGCTTCACGAGCGGTGCCACCGAAGTGGATGTCGCCATCGGGTACCCTGCCTCAGCCCTGCAGCAGTATATCGGCAAGACCCTCAACGAGGTCTATGTGTTCTTCGGCAGCTCCATTTCCACCGCCAAGCTGCGCGTGTATGCCATGGGCAACCAGCTGCTGCACCCCGGTCCCGGCGAAGTGGTGTACGAGCAGACCTTCTCCGTGGACAGCGGCTGGAACAACGTGCAGCTCACCACGCCTTACGTCATTGACGGCAGCGACCTCTGGTTCGGAGTCTGGTTCACCCAGCCCGAAGGTGCATACGAGATCCATCTCGACGGTGCCTTTGCCAACGACTACAGCTGCTGGTACAAGACCGGGACGACCTGGCACAACCGGTTCGTTGACACCGACTTCGACTTCAACCTCTGTCTCGGCGGCAAGATTGGCGGCACGCCCATCACCCCGTGGCTGAGCGCGACTCCCGCGGACGGCAGTTTGAACGCGGGCGCGACTTTGAACGTGAACGTCACCGCCAATTCGGCGGGTATGAGCGCCAATGAGCACCACACCGCCACACTGCACTGCTTCTCCAGCGACATTGAGAACAGCGAAGTGGCCGTACCCATCACGCTGGATATCACCGAAGTCGGCGTGAACGAGCACAACATGATCGAGGTTTCCGTCTATCCGAACCCCGCCACGAACTACGTGCAGATCACCTCAGCCCAGATCGAGCGCGTGGAGGTCTATAACATGATGGGACAGCGTGTGTTCGACCAGTTCTACGGCGACACGCACGTGACCATCCCCACCTCCGGCATGGCCCCGGGCACCTACGCCGTGACCGTCTATACCACCGATGGCAAGGTCACGAAGCAGGTGGTCATCAAGTAAAAGCCACCCGTTACGAACCAAAAGAGGCTGGCGACGCAGAACGTTGCCAGCCTCTTTTTTGTGGTTGTGGAATCGTTTTACGCCCGCTTCCCGTTCAGGAAAATCTGCTCCACTTTGTTGCTCCCGAAGGCGTAGTTCATGTAGTAGAGCGTGTCCATCGGCTTGGTGATGAAGAAGTTGGCGATTTTGCCTTTCGTGATGGTGCCCAGCTCGCGCCAGACGTCCATAGCGTAGGCCGTGTTGATGGTGGTGGCGTTGACCGTCTCTTCGGGCAGCATCTTGTACATCACGGAACCCATGGCGAAGACCAGCTGCATGTTGCCGGACGGGCAGGAGCCGGGGTTGAAGTCGGAGGCCAGCGCGACAGGCAGACCGCCCTCGATCATCTTGCGGATGGGGGCGCACTGCATGCCGAGGAAGAAGGCCGCGCCGGGCAGCACCGTGGGCATCGTCTCGCTCTTGTAGAGTGCCGCAATCTCCTCATCGCCCGTGTATTCCAGATGGTCAACAGAGAGGGCGTTGTATTTCACGCCGACTTGGATACCGCCGGAGCAGGCCATCTCGTTGGCGTGGATTTTCGGGCGCAGACCGTACTTGATGCCCTGCATCAGGATGCGCTCGGTCTGCTCGGTGGTGAAGAAGCCCTTGTCGCAGAAGACGTCCACGAAGTCGGCGAGCTCCTCGGCCGCTACCATCGGAATCATCTCGTTGATGATGAGATCCACGTAGCCGTCGGGGTTGTCCTTGTAGAGCAGCGGTACCGCGTGTGCACCGAGGAAGTTGGCTTTGATGGTGAGCGGGGAGTTCTCTTTCAGCTTGCGAATCACGCGCAGCATCTTGAGTTCGTCTTCGGTGGTGAGGCCGTAGCCGCTCTTGATCTCGCACGCGCCCGTGCCGAAGGAGGCCATCTCCTCCAACCGTTGCCAGGCCTGGTCGTAGAGCTCCTCCTCGGAAGTCTCGTGCAGCCGTTTCGAGGAGTTGAGGATGCCGCCGCCGCGTTTGAAGATCTCTTCATAGCTCAAGCCCTTGATTTTGTCGATGTACTCGACCTCGCGGCTGCCCGCATAGACGATGTGCGTGTGCGAGTCGCAGAAGGAGGGGAACACGAACTTGCCCGTGGCGTCGATTTCCTCGATGGGCTCCTTGATTTTCTTCAGGATGTCGGGGTTGAAGTCCTCCATCTTGCCGAACTCCTTGATTTTGTCGCCCTCGGTGAGGAGGTAGGCGTTGTCGATGACGGGGAGGTTCTGCATCTCCTTGCCAGCGCGGAACTTGATGGATTTGGGTTCCGCCTGCACTAATTGCTTTATGTTTTTTACTAAAATTGCCATAGTTGGTAGGTTTTAATTTGATGCGGCAAAGATAGTATTTTTAATGGTTAATGGTTATAGGTTATGGGTTATAGAAGCTGGGTTATGGGTTATTGTTTATGGGCGATGGCAATAGAAAGGAGCGGGTGACAAGTGTAAATATGTCTTTAATTGTTGATTGTCAGTATATTATGCATTTTTTTGATTTTCATGCAATAATCTTATAACTAATACGTTTATTAGTTATAACCTTATTAGTTTAATATATGGAAAAATTGTTCGTTTTTGGGAAGACTGTTAGTGGTAACACATTTACTGACAGAGAGAAAGAAACAACCAAGTTGGTTTCTAACTTTCAATATGGCGTGAACACCTTCATTGTATCTCCACGCCGATGGGGTAAAACATCTTTGGTGAAAAAAGTGAAAGGGTTGACAGAGAATAAGTCATTGAAAGTCGTGTATGTTGATGTGCAGAAGTGTCGCAACAGGGAGGAATTTTGTGAAAAGCTTGCTTCTGCGGTGTTATCCCAAACGGCCAACAAGATGGAGGAATGGATGGAGAATGCCAAAAACTTTCTCAGTCGTTTTAGCTTTGGTGTGAACGCTTCTGCAGACCCGATGAGTGAAATGACCATCAAGTTACAGCTTTCGCTACAAGATCATTCTATGGACGATTTGCTCCAATTGCCGGAAAGGATAGCACAACGCAAAGACATTCAAATCGTGGTATGTGTGGATGAGTTTCAGCAAATTGGGAACTACCCTGACTCGTTGCAGTTTCAAACCGAACTTCGTTCGATTTGGCAGCACCACGAGAGAACCTCCTACTGTTTGTTCGGGAGCAGGAAACACATGATGGAGGCCCTTTTCGACGACAACACAAAGCCATTTTACAAATTCGGGGACATTCTCTATCTGCAACGAATTCCAGTCAATTATTGGGTGAAATACATCAAAGACAAATTCAAACAGGAGGGGAAAGTCATTTCAAAGAACCAGGCGTTGTGGATTGTGGAACACGTTGATGGGAACTCTTCGTACGTACAGCAGCTATCTTGGTATGTATTCCAGAGAACCACACGAAAAGTGTCGGAAAACATACTTGCTGATGCACTCCAAGAGTTAGTGGATCAATGCAATGATGTTTTCGAAGCCAAAACCGATGAACTGACTGCCTATCAAATGAATTTCCTGCGGGCCGTGGCAGATGGAAATCACACTGGTTTGTCTTCTGCCAAAATCATACAAGACTACCATTTAGGATCATCCGCCAACGTCAACATCATCAAGAAATCCCTATTGGACAAGGATCTCATCGTCATTGAGGACAAAAAGATATTTTTATCGGATCCAATCATGAGTCTTTGGTTGCAACGGGAATAATTATCGAATAATTCACCCTATTCGCCGAGAATCATTTCGCCGTTTCTATCGGCACAAAGAACGCTGCCGGATCCTTCTTCAAATCTTCCGGGATCATGCTTTTGCAGGCTACAATTTTACCGTTCTTGATTTTCAGCACCGAAACCCCGTCGATGCCGAACGACATGCGGTCAAGCTTGTTGGTAGGGTCACAAAGCAGGTTCGGCACCTTCTCGCGGATGTTGGAGGGCAGCTTTTTCAGGGTGGCGGCAGAGACAAGCATCGCTTGGTACTTTCCCGTTATCAGGTCCAAATGCGCACTCAGATAGTCAGTTGCCTGTTCGACACAGTTCCGGCAGCCCGTTGGCAGGATGAACAGGTACTCCCCGTCGCGGATCTTGAAATCCGGGAACGTCTCGTGCATGTAGGACTTGAAAAAGCGGGTGTGCCGTTTCAGGTCATTCCCTTTTGTTTGCGCCGCGAGAATGCCTCCGAACAGCAGCAATATCAGTATTATACAGGTCTTTTTCATTGTATCTCAATATCACAAAACAGGTTTTCTCATCGTCGGACAGCCGTTTGTCGGCTAAGACAATCCCCTTCGGTACCACCATGAGCTCATGCTTGCTCAAACAGTCGGGCATGTCCATCTCCGCAATTTGCCGGAAAGAGGAGTCCAGCACCAGCAGCGACCAAGGTTTGTCGGAGATTTTGTTTCGGGTACCGTCCCTGTTCTCGTAGGGCATCGGTCTGGAAACGGTGATGTAATACAGGTTCCGGTAGGAGTCATAAACCACGCCAAGATACGAGGTTTTGGCACTCTCCGTGCGAGCTAATTCCGTGTAATTGTACGTGTTGGCCGTGTCAAATTCTTCCTGGACATGCCGTTGGTGTTTACTGTGGATGTAGTGCTGCTCCTGCGAGCCGTCACGGTGGATAACATACAGCGAGTCGATGAAGGAGTAAATCGCCACCAAATCCGTGTCTTTGTTCATGGTAGAGGTGAAGTGGTAGTTGTAGCGTGTGTTGGTTTTGCTGCGGTGGATGGCCGGATAAGTGCCTAAGCCCCGAATCGGATTGAGCTGCCCGTCTTTATACGAAAAAACATGGAACATCGGACGTGAAAACATCCTGATTCGCGTGTCAAGCCGATAGTCGAAGATGTTTTTCAGAAATGTACTGCAATATAGTAAGCCCGAATCCGGAGTGATCGGCACGTAGTAGTGACAGCTGAAATTTGTGAAGACAACACTGTCCCCGTCCTCTGACCATAGGTTCATATTGACCGTTCCTTTCACATCTGAATGATTGTCAATAAGATAGGTAAGAGAATCGAAGACGCAGTTGTAAATCAGATGGTTTCGGTCGAGTGGAAAATAGTAGGTGAGGTAGCCGGGGTTCTGGAATGTGGAGAACGGTTTCAGCCCATTTATGCAGTAATTCAGAACAATCTGTTTCTCTTCCGTATGGAACCAGGTGTTCACCTGCGTTTTTTCAGCAAAGGAGTAGAAAGAACGGGGCATAACCGTTTTGTGTGGGATGGTGAATGTGTCCAACTGCGACATACCCTGCACGCTCCCCTTTTTCCGATTTTTGACTTTTAGCTTCGGGGTGGTGATTTTCGCCCCGTCTTGCACGCAGCGCACGCTGTAGCCGTTATACACCTTCCCGAAACAGACGTACGGGCAGGGGTAGTTGAAGTTCTCCAAATAGCGGCCCGTGGCAGTGCCGTCGCTTGAGGGCGTGGAACTCCACCAGAAGGATTCTTCGCCCACTTTCGTGTAGTTGCCGGGATAGCGGTAGCCACTGCGGGGCGGACGCACGAACCGTTTGATAATCCGCATATTCTTGTCTGAAAAGGGAATACGATACTGGTAGCCCTCCGCGACGCAGCCCTGTGTCATGGCCGTCCACTCCGCATCGTCCGGCAGGTGCCAACCATCGGGACAGACACCCTGCACACTCGCGGACGTTTTGCCCGTATCGCGCACCGCTGCCGTCCAGGTGTAGAGCAGCCCGTACTTCCGCACCGAATCTTGATTGTTGCTGTAGTCGAAATAGCAGGCAACGGTCGTGTCCTTGTCCGTCACCTCGCCCCGCACAATCGGGCTTCCGTCGGCGTAATGGGTTGTCCGTAGGTTCTCCGCCATCCATCGCATCCCGTTGATTTTCAGCGTGCGGTAGCGGTTCCCGTCGCAGTCGCGCACGGTGACGCACGCGGGGAGCAGGAGTACCAGTGCGCTGAAGAGGGCGAAAAGTTTTGCGGTGGGGTTCATTTTGGAAGATGTTTTTCGTTGGCAAAAATACAATTATTTTGCAAAAGTGATGAAGTAATAAAAAAAATTGTATCTTTGCCGCCGAATCCCCCTTAGGTGGAATATACTAAGGCTCGCCCACTCCCAATAAGTGGGCTTATTTTTTGAAAAACAATGAAAACAATGGATAAACAGAAAGTTATTGTCTATGTTGATGGGTTTAACAATTCCATCGTTCCAACAGCTTGAGTGGTATCAGCACATCAAGAGTGATCAACCTAGAACGTTATGAATCAAGATTCCGCCAGTGCATCTTGCCAGATGTTGTGCATCTCAAGTCTGCTGATTTTGATTTGGCAATTCCTGACAAGTGGAAAGCCTACCAGAACAGGCAAAACATTTGATTATCTTTTACCTCGCATTCTCCTCTATCCACTTCCCGATTTCCGATTCCGAAAGGCCGCCGCCCTCAAAGCGGTTGACCTCCACGTCGTCTTTCAGCAAAACGACGGTCGGCACTACTTTTACGCCAAAGCGGTTTGCGGTCACGGGGGACTCGTCAATGTCGATTTTGAAGAAGGCAACCGTCTTGCGGTGCTGGCGTGCGAGGTTCTCCAAACGCGGTTCTAAAAGTCGGCACGGACCGCACCATCTCGCCCCGAAATCCAACAGCACGTATCCCTTCTTCACCTTCTTGTCGAAAACCTCATCGGAGATCTTTTCCACATACTTTCCCTCTTTCTGGGTGAGCATCTCGTTGATTTTCAAGCTGTCGCATTCACGATAGACAATTTTGCCCTCCTCGTCCAGAGTGATGACAATGGCCTTCTCCTCGTCGGGAAGGGCGAACAGCGCCATATCCACATCTCCGTAGCGCAAGTCCTGTAACTCCTTGGAGGTGCGCATCCTTATCCCTTTCATCGTCAGCTCGGATTCCGATTTCACCACGAGCCCATATTGAAGGTCTGCGAAAACCCCATAATTGAAAGGTATCTTGAAAGAGGTGTCGATCCAAACGGTGCTTTTCCCTTGCATCATTTCCGTTTCAATCTCGTATTCCACCCGGAGACAGGAGTATCCGTTGACGGGAACAAGGGTGTCAGAAAACAGCAGTGGCGTGTCGTCGGAGCTTTTTTCCATCGTCTTTCTGGTGACAATCGGAGTTCCCATCATGGATTGGATACTCACAAGCTCTTGTGAATCATCCCTATAGATGATTTTTGATTTTATATCGGGCATGTCAGACACGACATTATCCCCTTTATAATATTCCACAAACTTCGATTCAGAGGCCATCCCTCCCGACGTTTTTTGCACGTATGTCAGCCGGCCCTCGAACGACGGCTGAGCGAAGATGCTGCTGAAGGCGAGGGTGGTCAGCAGGAGGAAGAAAAGGGTAAAGCGTTTCATAAAATCTATTTATTGATAAGTGATTTTGACGCGGCAAAGATACGCATTTCCGCAACACGGGCCTCCGCCAAACTCGCGAGAGGCGAATTTTTGTGGAGGTGTGGTCTTTAATTGCGTTTTTATTCTTTGAGCAACTCGTCGATTTCTTCGTTGAGTTCGTCGAAGCGTTTCTTTACCCGCTTGGAGGTTTTGATTACGACAGGAATGGACAAAAGACCGGAGACTAGTAGAGTAAAGAACATTGATCTGTCGTAGAAAAAGAGGTAAACATATATCAACAATGATATTATTATGCCAACAACCTGTATGACAATGCGTTTACGCTTCGAATAGGTCGTGCTCTTTTGAATACTATCCCGCAACGAAAGGAGACCTTCGCGACTCTGCGCGTCGGCTTTTCGGAGACCGTTGGTGGCGATAAGACTGTCCAACGTAATCCAGCCAAGAAAGAGGTCACTGGGGAGTAAAAGCCACCACGGCCAATATTCACAGAGGATAAAGTTACTGGCGGTTATGATGACTACCAAAAATATGACGGAAAGCAAGTTCTGCATATAGAGGTGCTTGCTGTGCCGTTTCACCGCACGCTGCCATACCTCCCTGTTGAAGCTGCTGTGCTGCTCCACATTCTGCTGCAGGTCGTGCAGTTCCTGCTGCAGTTCGCTTTTGATGTCTTCGTACTGTTCCATATCTGTTTTGAGGTTTAGTCGGTGAATGATTTGAGTTTCTCGCGTATGCGCACCAAGCGCACGCTGACGTTATCGACGGTGATGCCGAGGATGGCGGCAATCTCGTCGTAGGGCAGGTCTTCGAGCCAAAGCAGAATCAGTGCGCGGTCGAAGGGATGCAGCCGTGCGATGCGCTTGTGCAGTCGGCTTGCCGCCGGACAGGCCTCCTCGGCGGCGAAGAGGTCGATGTCCATTTCCAAAGGCATGCAGTCGGGACGGCGGCGGTTGCGCTTGTCGAAGGTCACGCAGGTGTTCAGGGCCACGCGATAGACCCACGTTTTGGCCGAGCTGCGCCCTTCGAAACTGTCGATGCCCTGCCAGAGGCGTATCAGCACCTCTTGGGCGAGGTCGTCCGCTTCCTGGCGGTCGTTGGCGAAGAGGTAGCACACAGAGTAGATGGTCTGCCGCTGCTCCTGCATTAACCGCTCGAAGTCGTGCTCTTTCTGTTCTTTGTCTTTTTTCTGCTTCATCTTTCAGACGTTGTTTTCCTTTTGACTACGAAGGTGGCGATACACCTCAAACTCAAAAAATGGCAATACCAAACTTCTGGGATTTCTCATTCAGGCTGGATTTATAAAGCCAAAGCCTATTGCTGCATCGTCGTCGGCTGCATATCGACACGAGTGTAGATTTCGGGGTGGAAGTACTTTTTCATGAATTCGACCATCTCTTTCTTGGTAACCGAATTGACGATGTTGTCGTATTCGGAAGGCGCGATAATCGGCTCATCTTGGATAACCTTGCCGCTGATATAGCCTAACCAGAAGCTGTTGGATTGGATGTTCTTGGCATGGGTGCTGGTCATCTGCTTCTTGATGAGGGCCATGGTCTTATTGTCCGGACCCTTGGCCTTGAAGTCGTTCAAAATCTTGAGGCTGGCAGTAGCCAATTTGTCTGTCTTCACCGGGTCGCAACCTAAGAGAATCATCAGGGTTATTTCAGGACGAGGCAGTTTGCCGGCGCTCATACTTACCGTCGGGGAATAGACATCGCCCATCTTTTCACGCACAATCTTGACGAACAGGATGTCTAATGCCTCACCGATCATATCGGTGATGATGGCGTTGCGGTAGCTCCAGTCGATGGGGTTGGTGATGAACATGCCCATCCAGCCCTGTTCCTCGGTACCGGCATAAACGGTTTGCGTAGAGGCCTTGTCGGGACGCGGTTTCAGTACGTTGAGGTTGTAGTTCTCTTTCTTACCGGATTCGGTCTTCAGGGAACCGAGATAGAGTTCCACAAATTGTTTCATCTCCGTCTCATCGTAGTTGCCCACGAAAAAGAAGGTAAAGTCAGCGGGATTGGCGAAACGCTCCTTGTAGATCTGCACGGCGCGATCGAAGTCAGTCTGTTTCAGATATTCCTCATCGTAAGAGAAGAACTGTTTCATATAGGGGTCGTTATTGTTAGCGGCTTCAACCAACTGGCCCAAGAACTGGTACATCGGTTGTGCTTGGAGCATCTTGATGCCCTCGCGGCTCTCGTCCATCATCAATTCGAAAGCGTTGGTGTCGATGCGCGGATTGGAGAAGAAAGCGTTAAGATATTGGAAGAAGAGATCCAGGTCTTTCGGGGAAGAAGAACCGTTGAAACCTTCTGACAACAGTTTGATTTCAGGATAAAGGCTTACGTTTTTGCCCTTCATCTTCTTCGACAGGGAGTTGTAATCCAGACCGGCTATACCGCCATGGTTGATAATGTCGCAAGCGAAATCAGCGGAAGCCAGATCTTTCACGGGATAGAGCGTTTTGCCGCCCTTGCTGATGGCGGTAAACAGAATCTCATCGTTCTTATAGTCGGTTTTCTTCAGATAGACAGTGATGCCGTTAGAGAGCGTCCATTTCTCGGCACCTACGGTCTCGATTGTCTCCACATTTGTGATTTTGCCGGGCTTCAGTGTCTCCTTTTCGAGGATTTCTTGATCCTTATAGGTATCCACATAAGGTTGTACATTAGTTAAAGACTTGTCTTTCAATATAGAAAGGATCTCGTCCTTGCCGGGAACGGTGACGCCTTCTTTGTCTGGGGCGGTGACAACGGCCACCATATTATCTTCCGTCACCCAATTCTTGGCCAATGCATTGATTTCCTCCAAGGTAATATCTCCCATCAGCTTTTTGGCGTAATTGTTCTCACGTTTTGCACCCGGGATGGGGTCTTGATGCAGGAAGTTGTTGACGTATTCGGAGGCGAAACTGGCAGATTCGGTCTTGTCAGCCTCCTTGGCCGCCTTGTCGTAGAGCTCCAGGAGTTCCTCTTTGGCACGATCGAGTTCGGTCTGCAGGAAACCGTATTTCAGCACGCGGTAGTCCTCTTGCAGGAGCGCGCGCAGCGCATCGGGAATGCGGTTTTCCTTAGCTATGGCTTCCAAAGCGTAAGCATCGGTGTTACCGTAAAAGTTGCCATATCCGCCGTTGGCACCCATGAACGGGCACTTCGGGTCCTGGGTCATTTCCGTAAAGCGGGCATCCAGCATGGTGTTATAGAGGTCGATGCAGAGTTGGTCGCGGAAGTCGCCGATGGTCTTCATCGCGGTGTGTTTGTGCTTGCGGATGAGCTGCCGAACATAGCTTTGATTTTGCCTTCCACTTCCGCCACGTTGATATCACCTACCACAATCACCGCCTGTAGGTCTGGACGATACCAATCGTTGTAAAAGTCCTTGATGACTTGGTAGTCAAAGGTTTGCAGAATGTCAAGCTTACCGATGGGCATACGGTCGGCGTAGCGGGAACCTTGCATCAGGATCGGCCAATACTCCTTGCGCATACGGTCCACGGCACCGAGACCGAGGCGGTGTTCCTCGATAATGACACCGCGCTCCTCGTCAATTTCTTTGTTGTCGAAGAGCAGACAGGCAGCCCAGCCTCTCATGATTTTGAGGCCGAGGTCAATGTTGGTAGGATCGTCCGTCGGCATGGGAATCATATAGACCGTCTCGTCGAAGTAGGTGTTGGCGTTGAGGTCGGCACCGAACACCACGCCCTTGCTGCGCAAGTGATCCACCACGCTATTGCCAGGGAAACCCTCGATGCCGTTGAAGGCCATGTGCTCGGTGAAGTGCGCCAGACCCTGCTGGTTATCGTTCTCCTGGTTGGAGCCGACATTCACCGCGAGACGGAACTCCACACGATTCTTCGGGTAGGTGTTCTTGCGGATATAATAGGTCAGACCGTTGTCCAATTTGCCGATGACCACGTTGGGGTCGGCCTTGATGGGATCGTTCAGGTTCAGGTCACCCTTCTGCGCGAAAACGGCCAACGCACAGATCATCGCCATCATAAACAAAAATACTTTCTTCATAAACGTTTGTGTTAAAATAATTGCAACATTTCCTTAGACTTAAGACTTGGGACTTAAGAGGGTTGGGATTCGTCCAGTAGCTCGTCGATTTCCTCGCTAAGCTCGTCGTAGCGTTTCGTCACCTCCCGGGTTCTTTTGCGACCAAAGGGACCATTTAAGAATCCAATCCATATAATCATGGAGAAGCAGGCTATGCGGTCGTAAAAAAAGAGGAAAACTTCAGACACCAGAAACAAAATGATACCGATTATTCGGATGATGGTGCGTTTGCGCTTCGAGTAGGTCTTTAAACTTTCTCGCAGCGAGAGGAGACCTTCGCGGCTCTGCACGTCGGCCTTCCGGAGACCAATTATGGCGAAAAGGCTGTCAACCGCTATCCAAACAAAGTACAGGTCGCACAAGAGGATAAGCCACCAAGGCCACTTGATGAGAGTGAGAGCGACGGTTAAGGCAATCGTGATGACTACAGCCGCTCCTGCGAGAAAAGCGTTTAGCCAGTAGAGTTCATTGCTGGACTGTTTCACCGTCTCCCGCCATGCGTCATTGTTGAAGCTGCTGTGCTGCTCCACATTCTGCTGCAGGTCGTGCAGTTCCTGCTGCAGTTCGCTTTTGATGTCTTCGTACTGTTCCATATCTGTCTTGAGGTTTAATCGGTGAATGATTTGAGTTTTTCGCGTATGCGCACCAGACGTACGCTGACGTTATCGACGGTGATGCCGAGGATGGCGGCAATCTCGTCGTAGGGCAGGTCTTCGAGCCAAAGCAGGATCAGTGCCCGGTCAAAGGGATGTAATTTCGCGATGCGCTTGTGCAGGCGGCTGGCGGCAGGACAGGCTTCCTCGTCGGCGAAGAGGTCGATGTCCATTTCCAGCGGCATGCAGTCGGGACGGCGGCGGTGGCGTTTGTCGAGGGTCACGCAGGTGTTCAGCGCCACCCGATAGACCCACGTCTTGGCCGAGCTTCGCCCCTCAAAACTGTCGATACCCTGCCAGAGGCGTATCAGCACCTCTTGGGCGAGGTCGTCCGCTTCTTGGCGGTCGTTGGCGAAGAGGTAGCACACCGAGTAGATGGTCTGCCGCTGCTCCTGCACTAACCGTTCGAAGTCGCGCTCTTTCTGTTCTTTGTCTTTTTTCTGCTTCATCTGTCAGACATTGTTTTCCTTTTGACTACGAAGGTAGCGAAAAACTACACCCTAAACTCAAAAAAATTGAATCTCCGCTATTTACAGCATTCCATTTTTTTCAGCTCCGCCAAACGACGTTGGGCCGTGCGGAGGGAGAAATGCAGGTCGTCTGCCACCTGCTGCGCATTGGCACTGGGATTCTTTTCCAGATAGTCCCGTAGCCGTCTCAAATCTTCGGAAAGGCCTGCATTGTGGCTTTCCACATCCGTTTCGTTGAAATCTTCGTGAGAATAGAGTTCTGGATTCCAGGCTTTTAGATGCTTCATGACCTCTTCCGTTTTTGTGGAATAATAGTGGATGATTTTGTCCTGCCCGTTCACGTTTATGCACAGCGCAGTGTCATTGTAGCGCACGATGCTGTCTCGCATGACAAGGGTCTGGCGGTTGACCCGGGTCCAAAGCTCAGAAGGAATCAGCTCCTCCAATTCTGAAAGGGTACCGTTTCGATGTGTTGTTTCTCCGTTTTTCAAGATGAGAACAACTCCGTCTGTATCGCAAGTAAAACAGGCAATATCCTTAAAATCAATCAGCTGCTGCTTCCTCTCCGGCGAAATGACCACTAATTTGTCATCAGCGTAGTCAAATGCCCGCTCCACGTTGTCAATCACAAAGTAATGGTTCCGGTTGATGAGCGCAAACGCATAGATGAACGCCGGGAAGAGGAGGATGGTGGCGATGATGGCCCCAAAAGGGAGAAACAAGTTCACATGCAAGAACATTAATAGGATGAGAATGAGGTCATACAGCACGTACAGACACATCGGAAAGTTGTCGATGGTGTCGAACAGGATGGTGTCCCCATCTCTGACCGAACAATGACGGCTGCTTTTGAAAAAGTTGTCCTTGATTGTCAGATTGAACTCTTCCTTTCCCACATTGAGGGTTAGCGGGCGGAAACGGTAAACCTTTCCGACCAATTCTCCGTCGATGAACACCAGATACGGGGTGATTTTGAAATAGCCGAACGGTTTTTGCTTGATGGTGATTTGCATAGTGGTTGGTTTAACGCGGCAAAAGTACGTATTCTCGCAACACCGGCCTCCGCCAAACTCGCGGGAGGCGAATTTTGGCGGCATTTTCATTCCACATTTGTGGCTATATTGCCACTTTTGGGGAATGAAAACACACTAAATATTTTGAATCTTCGCCATTTGCCACGTCTCATTAGTTCTTCTAAGGATTACTGTAACGTCATGTAAAACTTGTCCGTGTTAATCAGTACGATAGCCGCTTTTTTGACGGCCCCGTTTTCGCGCAAATTGGATTTGACCGTTTCAATGGCCGATTTTGAGATTTTTGGAAGCATATTGGTCCAAAACACTACAATCAGGTACTCGGAATCGTCATGGATTCCGTAAATGTCTCTGATTTTCGATAGATTCTGCATTTGCGGAGTGATGGGGACAGCCGTCGCCGGCGGGAACGTTTCAAACCGTTGATCCGTATTCCAGTTCAGGTTGGCGAGTCCGCCCTTTGCCGTGCAATTGATGTGATAGGAGAGAAGCGAATCCTTTTTGAGGTAGAGGATTTGAACCGGCTGGACAGCAGTCTGATGTTGCCACAAACTGTCCTGGATGCACGTCCGATAAGCGTCAAACTGCTCGTACTCACTGACTATAGGTTTGATTTTGAAATCCCGGTCCAGGACAGAAGTAATCATCTGGTCATATTCTTTCTGATCAAACTGCTTTATGGGTTTGAAATCGTACAGCACCCTACAGCCTGCCAGCAGTATTGCGATGGCAAGAAACAAGGTGGCAAAACGACTTTCATTCTTCATGATTCTGTGATGTTTTATTTGATCCGTTCCACCACTTTCCAGTCGTCAATCAGCCGTTTCTCCGTATTGAAATTGATGCCGATCTTGGTAAACCCTTCCTCCACTTCGCGATTGGGGAACCCCAAAGTGTAGGTGCCGAACTCAGGATCATAGCTCTCGATGGTGAGGTAGCCGCTTTGGAACAGCAGCGGCAGCGGGTTCTCGTCCATGATTTCAATGCTGTTCAGTGTGTCAACAGTGAGTTCCTCGCGGGTCATGTCCTCAAGCAAGAAATTGGTCTTCAACAGCTGATGTACCAGAAACGTGGGTGTGCCCGTTTCGAACCAGTAGTCTTTGAACTGCCCGCTGGCTAATGTGCTCAATAGGCTGAACGGATTGTAAATCCCCACAGTGTCGGGCTGGAAATGGTAACCGTCAAAATCGCGTTTCAGGCGGGCATAGCATTCGTCCTTCGTCATGTTGTTGGCGGTGGCAAGTTCGGCCACCCCTTCGTCAAAATTCGTCCGCAACTCCGCCTCGGAAATGCCGCAAATATCCACATAACGGCTATCCAACGAGATGTCAGTCAGATGGTTGAGGTCGCTAAAGACACTCACCTTGCCGAACTTGGTAACTCCCGTGAGGAAGGCAAACTTGATATACTCATCGCAGCTCTTAAGATTACCGTAGAAGGCTTTCAGCGTGGATCGATAGTCCTCCTGCAACTCGGGATTGCCAATGGCTTCGAGCATTGGTTTGTCGTATTCATCGACTAAAATGACCACCTTGCGACCGGTTATTTCGCAAGCCTTTTTGATGACGAAATAGAAACGCTCCTCAACGGCAAGATCGCGTTGGTCCAACCCGTATTTTTCCTCCCATTGTATCAGATATTTGTTCAGCTCTGCGTGCAAAGCGCTTACATCCGTGTAATTCCTGGCATTCAAATCCAGATGCAGCACAGGGTATTCACCCCAATCTTTCTCCAATCCCGCGATAGCCAACCCCTCAAACAGTTCCTTTTTACCTTCGAAATAATCCTTCATGGTAGAGAGTAAGAGACTTTTACCGAATCTTCGCGGACGGCTGAGGCAGTAGTAACTTCCCGTTTCCGCCAACCAATAAATGGCGGCGGTCTTGTCCACGTATGCATATCCATTTCTTCTGATTTTCTCGAAATTTTGTATTCCTACAGGGTATTTTGTCATAGCTGATAGTTCTTAGAATCGGATTGCAAAGATAGTATTTTTCGATTATTTGCCGGTTTCCCGTTGAGAAATCGAAAGAGGAAGCTTCTCGAGCCAATCAGAAGAGCTTTTCAGTACACGAAACGGCCGCTCGCGACATCGAAGCGGGCAGTGTGGTCGTAGCCGCAACGTTCGAGCTCGACGAGGGCCTCCGGCACGAAGAGCACCAACTCGTCGGCCTTGTGCGCATCACTGCTGACAATCACCGGGATGTCGGCCTTCCGCGCCTTCATCAGCAGCTCGGTGGAGGGGTAGAAACTGTCACTGCGGCCCTTGTAAAGCCCGCGTGTGTTCACCTCCACGATGATGTCGTGCCGCTTGATCAGCTGTATCGCCTTGTCGGCCAGCACCTTGTACCATTGCTCGTCTTCCGTGAAGAAGCGGTTGCGGTTATGCATCTTGATCTTGTCGAAGTGAGCGATGATGTCCATCCGCTGCGTCTCGATCATCTCGAAGGTCTGCTCCCAAAACGCGGTCACGGCCATCTTGATGTTGTTGTCGAAGAGGTCGCGCAGACCGTTGTCGTAGATCTCCTGCTTGGGGCCGTCGATGAACCAAAGTCCGTCGCCGTGGGGCTGCCGCACCTGGTGTACGCCGCCGATGAGGTAGTCCAGGCCGTTCTTGTCCTGGCGCTCCGCGAAGTCCGTGGTAACCTCCGGGATGTAGTCGCATTCCAGGGATTTCAGCAGCGTGAGGTCAGTGGTGCGCTGCAATTCGTCGATTTCCCGGATATAGTCGGGAAGTTTTGCCTCTTCCATAGCGAAGGTGTTCTCGAACGGCACGGGCGCGTGCGAGGAGAATCCTAACTGGCGGAGACCGCACTTTTCGGCGGCACGCACCTGCTCTTCCAGGGTGCTTTTGCCGTCACAGTAGAGGCTGTGGGTATGGTAATTGGCGGGGTAATAGGTCATCGTGACTTTTTTTTACTGCGACTGCTTTGCGGGGATTCCGCCCCACACTGCGGCTTACGCCTTGTGTGGGGTTATTAGCGCTTCGCGCGTTTTGTCCCTTCGGGACTGTTTAAGGAATTATGTTTTAAGATAGACATCGGTTATCGTTATTGCTTTGTTATTCGGTGGCGGGTGATTCGGGGTCGGGTGATTCGACATCGGGTGATTCGGGGTCGGGAGGCTCGGGGTTTTGGATGCCGTCGAGGATGTTGAGCATCTGGTCGCTGCGGCCGGCGTGGGCTTTGTTGTAGAGGTTGCTGAGGAAGACGATGACGACGTTGTCGGAGGGGCGGTAGAGGAACAGGTTCTGGAAGCCGTTCCAGAGGCCGCCGTGGTAGACCAGCTTGCCGTGCGTGGGACTCTCCTCGATGCGGTAGCCGTAGCCGTAGATGCTGGCCGGGAGTTTGCCGCCGTTCAGCTGGTTCTCGCGCTGCGAGGCGAGGTCCACCCACTCTTTCGGCAGGATTTTGTAGTCGATGAACATGGCGTTGGCCCAGCGGAGCATATCCTCCGCGTTAGAGTAGATGCCCTTGTCGCCGAGCACCCCGTTGAGCCGGTCGTATCTCGCGACAACGCCTCCCCTGCGGTGTCCGATGGCAATCGGTATATCCGACGGCAGTGCTTTCACACTCACATCTTCCGCTTTCGGGTCCACATCGGCGTACTTCCTGCCGTGTTTGGCATCGATGCCCACGATTTCGGTGAAGAAGCAGGTGGCGTCCATCCCGGCAGGTTTGAAAATGTTCTCGTGCACATACTCTTCGAAGGGCATCCCGGAGACCTGCGCCACCAACGCCGCCAGAATCGCATAGTTGGTGTTCACATACTCGAACTTGGTACCCGTGGCGAAGGTCTTGGCATACTTCTGTTTCTCCAAAACCCGCAACAGATGCTCGTTATCCACGAACGCCGCCCCGCCATAGACCGTGTATTTGAACTTGAAATATTCGGGGATGCCGGAGGTATGGGTCAGCAGATGCCGAATGGTGACACCGCGATAGGGAAGATTCGGGAAATAGTGCGTGATGGTGTCTTCCAAGTTGATTTTCCCCTGCGCGCAGAGCTGCAGCACCGCCACCGCGGTGAATTGCTTGGAGATGGAGGCCAAATCGAAGAGGGTGTTTTCCGTTATCTGGTTGTTCTCGGGAACATCGCGACGAGGCGGCTCACCGGTCAGGCGGAGTTCCCCGTAGGCATACTCGACCAGCACGGTGTCGCGCACTGCCACGAGCATCACCCCATTGAGTTTTTCCGACATCTCGTTGGCCACAAATTCCAGCCCCTCAATGTCGTAACGGTCGCCGATGGTGTCCAACAGGTGTTGCCGGTAGCGCTCTTCCGTGAAAAAAGCCGTGTAGGTGTCCGCCTTGAGATTCACGACGAAGCACATAAACACGGCTATCGGGAACAAAAACTTCTTTAACATATCGTAGTCAATCTTCGACTTTGACGTTGACCTTTGACTTTGAACCTAATAAAGTACTACCCCAATAACTGCTAACTACTAACTACTAACTGCTAACTAAAATCATCCGTTCATCGAGTTGAGGAACTCCTCGTTGTTCTTGGTGTCCTGCATATTGTTGAGCACCAGGTTCATCGCCTCGATGGTGGTCATATCGGCGATATGGTTGCGCAGGATCCAGACCTTCTGCAGGGTGGCGGCATCTTGGAGCAGGTCGTCGCGGCGTGTGCTGGAGGCCACGATATCGACGGCGGGGTAGATGCGCTTGTTGGAGAGTTTGCGGTCGAGCTGCAGTTCCATATTGCCGGTGCCCTTGAATTCCTCGAAGATGACCTCGTCCATACGGGAGCCGGTGTCGATGAGGGCGGTGGAGATGATGGTCAGGGAGCCGCCGTTCTCCACGTTACGGGCCGCGCCGAAGAAGCGTTTGGGCTTCTGCAGGGCGTTGGCCTCGACACCGCCGGAGAGCACCTTGCCGGAAGCGGGCGCCATGGTGTTGAAGGCGCGGGCCAGACGGGTGATGGAGTCGAGCAGGATGCAGACGTCGTGGCCGCACTCGACCATGCGTTTGGCTTTGTCGAGCACCATATTGGCGATCTTCACGTGACGTTCCGCGGGCTCGTCGAACGTGGAGGAGATCACCTCTGCGTTGACGCTGCGCTGCATGTCGGTCACCTCTTCGGGACGCTCGTCGATGAGCAGGATGATGAGGTAGATTTCGGGGTGGTTATAGGCGATGGCGTTGGCCAGATCCTTGAGCAACACGGTCTTACCGGTTTTCGGCTGGGCGACGATGAGTCCGCGCTGACCCTTGCCGATGGGGGCGAACAGGTCGATGATGCGGGTGGAGAGCTTGCAGCCGGGGTGGCCGGTGATGTTGATTTTCTCGTCCGGGAACATCGGGGTGAGGTAGTCGAACGGGATACGGTCGCGGATTTCCTCGGGCAGGCACCCGTTGATTTTCTCGATTTTGGTCAGCGGGAAGTATTTCTCGCCGGGTTTCGGGGGGCGGATGGCGCCGAGCACGGTGTCGCCGTTCTTGAGTCCGAAGAGTTTGATCTGCGACATGGAGACGTAGATGTCGTCGGGGGAGGAGAGGTAGTTATAGTCGGAGGAGCGCAGGAAACCGCAGTTCTCGCTGGTGATTTCGAGCACGCCTTCGGCCATCACGGAGCCGTCGTACTGGGCGTTGGCGAGGTAGGGCACGGGGCCGTCCTCGGCTTTGCCACCTTCCGCCGGTTCGGGATTGACGGCATATTCCGCAGGTTCCTTCTGGGCGTTCTTTTTCTCCTTCTTTTTATTATACTGGTTTTGCCGGCCACCTTGGTCACCCTCTGTTTTGGCCTCGGGTTGGGGTTCCGTCGGTTTGGCCGGATTATCGGTTTTTTCGGAAACTTGGGCGGGTTCGGCCTGTTTGTTCTTTTTGGGTCTGCCGCGTTTGGGTTTGGGTGCGGGTTCCTCGGCGGGCGTTTCGGGCGTGTCCGTCACCTTGGCGGAGAGCACCTCTTCGGCATCGAAGAGCAGTTGATCGCCGGGGGTGGAGATTTCCTCTTGCGGGAGCGGGTTTTTTCTGGGCCGGCCGCGGCGTTTTTTGGGAGGATCGGGAACCGTTTCGGGTTCAGCGGCCGGGGCGGGGGAGACCGTTTCGGGCACGGGGGCGGGTTCCGGCGCGACTGCGGCTTTGGGTTTGCGACCCCGTTTCTGACGCGGTTTTTCGGACAGCGGGAGCGGGTTGGCGAACTGGATCACCTCGGTCGGGTCGAATATTTTCTCCGAAACCTCGTTGATTTTTTCAGCAACCGCGGGCTTCACCGTATTGAACAAAGGGATGGCTTTTTTCTCCACCACTTTGGCTTTCTCCTTCATTTTTGTTTCATTGGAGGTAGCCAACAATGCGTCTCCGCCTCTGACAATTCTTCTTCTTCTGGGTTTGTTTTCGTTTACATCTAACATACTGTTGAGGGTCTCGTCACTCATTTTTTGATGATAAAACTTGCATTGGATTTTTCGCCACGGCACGGAAGGCAATCGACTGCCGACCCTGTTTTGCCCGTCGCGGAGCATCTGTTTGAATTGCGCTGCAAAAATACAATATTTTTCGAAATACCAACACTTGTGGGAATTTTTTTATTTCACAACCCTATATCCCTGCCCATACATTTCAAGAAAACAACCCCCTTAACTCTCAACCCTTAAACCTTAAACCTTAACCCATAACCCTTAACCCATAACCCTTAAACCTTAAACCTTAACCCAAAATTATCAACATTTCACTATTAAGAATTTTTATGAAAAAAATTTGCCGAGGTTATGATAAAAACAGTATTTTTGCAGCCTTGTTTAGAATGAACTATAATCAATAATTAAAACATCAAAAAAATGAAAAAACTTTACATGCTCATCATGGTTGCCTTAATTGCTGCAACCGCAAACGCGCAGGTCGTCAAAATGGAGGTCGGTGCGAATCAGGATCGTCAACTGCCCATCAAGGGCATTGTGAAAGCTGATAAGAGTGCCCCTGCAGAGGGTTGGCTTTTCTATCAGGACTATCTGGAGTCTTACTTTGGTGAGACTTGTAACGATGGCAGCGCCTTCTATTTGAAGAGCGACTCCCTGGGTCTTTACGAGTACAGCGACGGCGATTTCGACCACGCTTTCGTCTATTCTGTCAGCCAGACTTACGATTTCGAATCCGACTTCTTCGAGTATGCATCTATGAGCGGCGATATCTCTTTCAAGTACAGCCCCTCTTTGAATGTTGACTCCGCCTGCGTTTACACGATGTATCTTCGTGACGAGCAGATGCCCGCCGATGTGATGGATACGCTCGTCATCGGTTTCGTCGCTGACGATGATGCCCCTGCTTATTACTACACATCCTATCCGGAAAGCAGCTGCTTCATCAACTTTGACTGGGATCCCAACACCGGTGTTCAGCAGAATGCCCAGGTTGTCAAGATTCCCCTTGGCCCCAACGATGTCAGCGAGCCTGCTACTGAGCCCAATTCCTATTATCTGAAATTATTCGAGGTTCCGTTGAACATCACCAATGTGACCGACAAACGTTGGAACATCGCCTATACCTTCATTTCCGGTGAGAATCCCGCTTTGAACGACACCCTTCATTCCTCTTTCTCCCTCTACACCTTCAACAGCAATGACAACGAAGGCTACTCTCCCGCTTCCAACAACCCGAACATTTGCAACAACAGAAGCCACGGCGGTATGGTGCGTTCTTTCAGCAACGGTGATGTTGACTACTACTATCCCATGTTCTTCTTTGACAACTACAACTTCCCGAAGAATCTGGGTCTGAAGATTTCCTGCACCAACTGTGAAATCGTGAATGTCCCCGAGCTGGAGAAGAACAACCCGACCGTCTATCCAAATCCTGCCACCAACAACTTCACTGTCAACCTCGGCAATGACGAGAAGGCTAACATCGAGCTCTTCAACATCGTTGGCCAAATGGTGTACAGCGAGACCATCACCGGCAGCGCCCAAGTGAACGTCGCCAACCTCCACAGCGGTGTTTATATGCTCAAGGTGAACCAAAACGGCAAGGCCTACACCACCAAAGTGGTTGTGAAATAATTTTGTCTGATACAATATTCTATAAAAAAGGGATGGTCGAGAGACTGTCCCTTTTTTAGTTAGCAGTTAGTAGTTAGCAGTTAGCAGTTAGTAGTTAGTAGTTATACACTAGCGAGAAACCCCATAACCCATAAGCCATAAGCCATAACCCATAACCCATAAGCCATAAACCATAAACCTTAACCCATAAACCATAACCCTTAAACCTTAAACCTTAAACCAATGTACAAACTATCAGCCAACGCGCCTTTAATTATGGGCATCCTGAATGTGACGGAAGACTCGTTCTATGACGGGGGCCGCTATACGTCGGAGGAGGCGGTGCGGAGGCGTGCGGCGCAGATTCTGGCGGAGGGCGGCGACATCATCGACATCGGGGCGATGTCCACACGCCCGGACGCCATGGAAATCCCCGAAGAGGAGGAGAAGACGAGGATTGTGCAGGCGGTGCGGTGCATTCGCGAAGATTTCCCCGATGCCGTCCTTTCCGTGGACACCTACCGCGCCAACGTGGCCGAGGCGGCCGTGGAGGCAGGTGCCGACATCATCAACGACATCTCCGGCGGCACCTTCGACCCCGAGATGATTCCCACCATCGGCCGACTGCAGGTACCCTACGTGCTGATGCACACGCCCGCAAAACCGGCTGAGATGCAGCAACATACGGAATACAACGACCTTCTCGGCGAGATGCTGCAGTTTTTCGGGAAACAGATCGCCCTTCTGCATCGGCACGCCGTCCACGACATCATCCTCGACCCCGGCTTCGGTTTCGGCAAGACCCTCGAACAGAACTACTTCCTGATGAAGAATCTGGAAGTGTTCTCGGAACTCGGATACCCGTTGCTGGTCGGTATCTCCCGCAAATCGATGATCTACAAACTGTTGGGGACCACTCCGGAACACGCTCTCAACGGCACCACCGTCCTCAACACCGTCGCCCTGATGAAAGGGGCAAACATTCTGCGCGTCCACGATGTGCGTGAGGCGGTCGAAGTGCGAAAAATATTATCTTTGCCGAAAAAATCAAAATGAACCAGAAACCCTTAACCTTATACCTGTGTCTCGCCTTGGTTATCCTTCTAACCAGTTGTTTTTCAAGAAGAAACAACCAAGAAGAGGGTGCTGGTGAAGCGGTCGTCTATCCTATGGAGGTGATCAGCGACACTTTGGTGGCGGATGTGCACAATCAAAACACCCTCTATCCATTGGAGGAGGAGGTTTTGGAATCGTTCTTAGAGAAAGCCCGCGATTTCCAGGGCAAGGGATGGACCGCGAAGGCCGAATTCCCCGAAAAGTGGGGCGTGGAGTGCGTGGAACGGTTGCCCGACGGCCGCGAGCTGTGGCTCCTGCGGTCGGAGAACCGCGAGTGGGCCTACTTAGCCACGACCTCCGGCTTCGGCACCCAGCGCATCCTCGACGTGTTGCCTGCCGCCATCAGCGTGGCCAACCAGCGCGACGAGGAGCTCGAAACCGAGACCTGGCAGACGCTGCGCCTCCCCGACGGGCAGTTCCGCACCACCAAGGAGTACGAGTGGATCCACTCCGTGTCGAAGGCCACCAAACAACAATTCATCAGCGACCCTGAGAAATACCACCGCAAGACGCGCTTCGTGGAGCAGTTCCTCATCAACGCGCAGGGCCGCTTCGAGCAGTCGGAGATTGTCGATACCCTACCCGACTACAATGCCGTGGTCTTCTATTTCAACCCCGCCGACAAGCCCGAAATGTGGGACGAGACCGTTATGCACCTGCAGGCTTTCTGCGAGGAGAACGGCGTGATTTACGAGGAGGTGAGCGGCAACTTCAACCGCGTGACCGTGCGCGACTACGAGCTGACCTTTGCTCTGGAGACCGACATCACGCCCTACATCGACGCCACCGGCTCCGGCATGGTGATGATGCGCAAAGGCGAGTTACCCAAGTCGGTCAACTTCGGCTCCTACGAGTACATGCAGATGGAGCTGCGCCGCTATTTCAAAATCCGCGATTTCGAATCATAGCCCATGCTTGCGCGATTTCTCCAGGAACTTCAACGTCTGGCGGGAGCTGACGCCCTGCGGAAATGCTACCTCGTGGCGGTGAGCGGCGGTGCGGATTCGACCGTCGCGGCTACACTCTTCCATGAGGCTGGACTGCATTTCGCGATGGCGCACTGCAACTTCCACCTGCGCGGCGCCGACTCCGACCGTGACATGCGATTCGTGCAGGAGATGGCCGAACGCTGGAATGTACCGCTCCTCGTCCGCGAGTTCGACACCTTCTCCGTACAGCGGGACTCTGGGAAATCCATCGAGATGGTGGCCCGCGAGCTGCGATACGACTGGTTCTCGGAGATCTTGTCCGGCTACGACCACCTCGTGACCGCCCACCACGCCACCGACGCCGCCGAAACCCAACTACTCAACCTCACCCGCGGCACCGGACTGAGAGGGCTTTGCGGCATCCCGTCCGTGAACGGGAAAACCATCCGCCCGATGCTGTCCTTCACGGCACAGGAAATCCGCCAATACGCTGAGGATCATCATATTGCATACGTTGAAGATTACACCAACCGCGACGAGCATATCGCCCGCAACCGCATTCGCCACTCCGTCATTCCGCAATTGGAGGCGATCAATCCGCAGTTCCTACAGACCAACACGCGCACACGTCAAGTTCTGCAACGGCAATACGAATATTATCAGAAACATATAGCGGCCGAGATACGGAATATCACCAGCAAAGAGGGTCGGCAGCTTCGCATTGACCGCCAGAAGCTGGCCCACAATGAGGATAAAACCTTGATACTCTACGAAATACTGAACGAATACGGTTTCACCGCCGATGCTGTGGAGAAAATTGCGGCCAACGACCAGATGCCCGTAGGCAGATATTTTTCTTCCGATTCTCACAGATTGCTGATTGACAGGGAATTCTTGATTCTTCAACCTCAATTGGAAGAAAAGGAGCATATCCCGATTGAAATAGGCTCATTGGAAGACCTGAAAGCTTATTTTCAAGTTGAAGAATTTGATTATCAAGAGGGTATGGTCTTCGATAAAAACCCGAAGATCCTTTATATTCCGAAAGACAAGTTGACCTTCCCGCTGGAAATCCGGTCCTGGCAGCACGGCGACTCCTTCCACCCTCTTGGCGGAAAAGGCCGCCAGAAAGTCAGCGACTTTTTCACCGACCATAAGATAGACCGCTTCGCCAAAGAACGCATCCGTCTTCTTTGTTCAGGCGACAACATACTATGGATCATCGATTTACGTTCCGATGAACGATTCAAAGTGACACCCAAAACCGAAAGGTACTACCGGTTAAGTCCATTGGCTGTTGGCCATTAAACCTTAAACCCTAAACCTTAAACTGAATGAATAGAAACGATTTTCCCATATTGAATGAAAAGGTGTACGGCAAAACCCTCGTCTATTTAGACAATGCCGCCACCACGCAGAAGCCGCAAGTGGTGATTGACGCGCTGAGCGACTACTACCGGCGCATCAACAGCAACATCCATCGCGGCGTGCACTGTCTCAGCCAGTTGGCGACCAACGAGTTCGAGCAGGCGCGCGAGGCGGTGCGGCAGTACATCCACGCAGCCTCGACACAGGAGGTCATTTTCACGCGCGGCGCGACCGAGTCCATCAATTTGGTGGCAGCCTCCTTCGGGCGCACCTACCTGCACGCGGGCGACGAGGTCATCGTTTCCGAAATGGAGCACCACTCGAACATCGTGCCGTGGGAGTTGGCCTGCGAGGACCGCGGCGCGACGTTGAAAGTGCTGCCGTTCAACGATAAAGGGGAGCTGATGCTCCGGGAATTGGAGACCCTGATAACCGAGCGCACCAAGATTGTGGCCGTGGCGCACGTCTCCAACTCGTTGGGCACCGTCAACCCGATTGAGGAGGTCATCCGCATCGCGCACAGCCACAATGTACCCGTCCTTATCGACGGAGCGCAGGCCGTAGCGCACTGTCCTGTGGATGTGCAGGCCCTCGACTGCGACTTCTACTGTTTCTCCGGCCACAAGATGTACGCCCCGATGGGTATCGGCGTAATGTACGGCAAAGCGCAGTGGCTCAACGAGATGCAACCGTATCAAGGGGGTGGTGAGATGATCAAGGACGTCACCTTCGAGAAGACGACCTACAACGAGCTGCCCTACAAATTCGAGGCGGGCACCCCGTCGGTGGGCGATGTCATCGGGCTGCGCAAGGCCATCGAATACATCGGGGGCATCGGGCTGGCAAACATTGCTGCCCACGAGCAGGAGCTGTTGGCATACACCACGGAGAAGCTGGCGAGAATCGACGGGATGCGCTTTATCGGCGAGGCGTCGCACAAAACGGGGGTCATCTCGTTCCTCGTGGGCGACACCCATCCCTACGATATGGGCGTACTCCTTGACCATCAAGGTATTGCAGTTCGCACGGGACATCATTGCACCCAACCGGTGATGACCCATTTCGGTATTCCCGGCACCATCCGCGCCTCCTTTGCCCTTTACAACACCTTTGAGGAGGCGGATGCGCTCGTGGATGCGGTCGTGAAAGCGAAAAATATGCTTTCTTGATTAGTGATTAGTGATTAGTGATTGGTGATTTGTGACTTGTGATTTGTGATGAATGTTTCGATGAAAAACAGTTTTGCATTGGTTACCGGAGGGAGTTCCGGTATTGGTCTCGCGTACGCGCAGGAGTGGGCGCGGATGGGCTATAACATCTTGATTGTCAGCAATCGTGAGGACTTGAACGCGGAGGCGCAGCGCCTTTTGCAGACGCAGTTCCCCGAGCATCAAATCCGGACACGTTATCAGGATTTGGCCTCGGACGGCGCAGCGCAGGAGCTGTTCGACTGGTGCGAAAGTGAGCACCTCATCGTGGAGGTGTTGGTCAACAATGCGGGGATGTTCTATTTCGGGGCGGCAGTGGAGAAGCCTGTTGCGCTGAGCCATACGATGACCATGCTGCACTGCACCACCCCGGTGGATTTATGCGTGCTGTTCGGCAAAAAGATGAAAGAGCGGCGGTGCGGATACATTCTCAATGCTGCCTCCATCACGGCGTTCATGAGCTTCCCCACCATCGCCGCCTATCAGGCCACCAAATCCTACTTGCTGAAGTTTTCCAAGGGTATCCACTATGAACTAAGTCATTACGGAGTAAAGGTGTGTTGCGTGTGTCCCGGTGCGGTGGACACGGATCTCTACAATCTGCCGGTGAAGATGCGCAAGCGGCTTCGCGCCGTCGGGGTGATGATGTCGCCCGAGCAGATCGCGAAACGCGGTGTTCGCGCCACCTTGCATGGCCGGAAGGTCAAGATTCCCGGTCCTATCAACTACTTTTTCCTGCTGTTGTGTTTCCTGCTGCCCGGATTTGTCATCAATCTCGTGAAGAAGAAGTTCGTCTGAACTTCACCGTATAAAACAGATAGAGACGTGCCGGGGCACGTCTCTACGTTTGTTAATAGGGTTCAGGAGATTATCCCAGCATGGCGGTGTAGGCGGCAGCGTCCATCAGTTCAGCGACTTGGGCAGCGTCCGTCATTTTGATCTTGATGATCCAGCCTTCGCCGTAGGGGTCGCTGTTCACGAGGGCGGGCTCGCCTTCGAGGGCCTCGTTGAATTCAACGACTTCACCACCGACGGGCAGCAACAGGTCGGCGACGGTCTTGACGGCCTCGATAGAGCCGAAAACCTCATCCTTGTCCAGGGTCTCACCCACGGAGGGGATATCGAGGAAAACGATGTCGCCCAACTCGTTGGCGGCGTGAGCGGTAATGCCCACCAATGCAAATTCACCATCCACTTTCAACCATTCGTGGTCTTGGGAATACTTCAAATTCTCAGGAATATTCATACTCTTAAGTTTATAAATGAAAAATTAAACGGTCATAATCTCTTTTTCTTTGGCTTCCATGATCTTATCGACCTTGGAGATGGCCTCGTCGGTGGCCTTTTGGATATCGGCCTCCAGTTTCTTGACGGCATCCTCTTCCACGCCGTCGTCTTTCAGCTTCTTGGCATCGTCATTGGCGGTGCGGCGGATGTTGCGGATGGCCACCTTGGCCTGTTCGGCATCCTGTTTGGCTTTCTTCACCAGTTCTTTACGGCGTTCCTCTGTCGGGGCGGGAATCACCAGGCGGATGAACTCGCCGTTGTTCTGCGGGGTCACGCCGATGTTAGCCGCCAGGATAGCCTTCTCGATCACGGGCAGCATATTGCGCTCCCACGGTTGAATCACGATCTGGTGTGCATCCGGGGTGTTCACGTTGGCCACTTGTTCGATAGGCGTGGGGTTGCCGTAGTAATCGACCTTGATGCCGTCCAGCATTTGCGGGGAGGCCTTGCCGGCACGGACCTTCTGCAAGTCTTTGTCAAAATGCGCCACAGTGGCGTTCATGCTCTCTTTCGCTTGTTTCAAGCAGGTTTGTGTATCCATTCTTGTAATATTTTAATCGATGTAATTTGGACTTCTATGTTCGGGTTCTTCTTCAACCGTCTCTTCTTCGGAAAGATCCTCTTGAACGGCATCTGCCTTCGGGGCCATTTCCGCCTTCAGGCTCTCAATCTCCTGGAGTTGCCTTAGACGCATTTTCTTCAGAGAAGTTAATTCTTTCTCTTTATAGGATTTCGTCCACTTATAGACAATCATATAGTGCAGGGCAATACCGAGGAACCAAACGAGGAAAACGAAGAGGATGGCCATCAGGAAAGTGCTTTCCGCACTGTCTCTGAACAGGAAATACCACACCACCCACAGGAAGGCGTTGACCAAGAAGAAAATGGCGAAGTGCTTCTTGAAGCCTGTTCTGCGGGAAGCCATTCTCTCCAGTTTGGCCTCTTCCTCGGGGGAGATTTGCGGTATATTGGGATTGCTCTCTTCCATAGTATCAGTAAATTAGGGTTCCGATGGGTTCGCCGTTGAGAACCTTGATCAGGTTGCCTTTGGTGTTGGCGTCATAGACGTAGATGGGCATCTTGTTGTCCTGGCAGAGGGCGAAAGCGGTCATGTCCATGATGCGCAAGTTCTTTTGGTAGGCTTCGGCGAGGGTCAGTTCCGTGAATTTCACGGCGTTGGGGTCTTTTTCGGGGTCGGCGGTATAGACGCCATCGACGCGGGTACCCTTGATGAGCAGGTCGGCTTTGACTTCGAGGGCGCGGAGGGCCGCTCCGGTGTCGGTGGTGAAGAACGGGTTGCCGGTGCCGCCGGCGAGGAAGGTAACGTAGCCCTCTTCCAACGACTCGATGGCGGTGCGCCAGGAGGTTTTCGCACAGACGCCTTCGATGTTCACGGCGGAGAGCACGCGAGCTTTGACGCCCATCTCCTCGAGCACGCCCTGGACGGCGAGTGCGTTGATAACCGTGGCGAGCATTCCCATCTGGTCGCCCTGACGGCGTTCGAAACCGGCAGACGCGCCTTGCACGCCCCGGAAGATGTTGCCGCCGCCGATGACCACCGCCACCTGCACGCCGGCATCCACTGCCGATTTGATTTCGTTGGCGTAATGCACAATATGATTGTAACTTACACCATATCCATCGTCGCCCGTCAGCGACTCACCACTCAATTTCAACAATATGCGTTTGTACTTCATATTCCTAAAAATCAGGTCGCAAAGATACATTTTTTTCGGTTAGATAGTTTTAGTTTAAGTATCAGAATTCAAAAAGCTAAAAACCGAAGAAATAATTCATTTTGGTTGCAATAATTCTGTCCCTTTTTCGTTATACTTATAACAAAACGAAATAGATATTTTAACTATGAGACTTATTAACAACATCTTATCTCTGTTTTACCCGAGGCTGTGCGCGGCTTGTGGTGATGCGTTGCAGCAGAATGAATCCTGTATCTGTCTGGATTGCATGCTGCATCTTCCTGAGACGCAATTTCACAAAGAGCACTTCAATCCATTGCGGAGCGTGTTCGACGGGCGCGTGCCCGTGGAGGAGGTCTCTGCGCTGATGAGCTACAAGAAGGCGAACCGCACGCAGAAAATCCTCCACAACCTGAAGTACAAGGGGCAGAAGGAGATCGGGGCGGTATTGGGCGAATACTTTGGCGGTCAGCTGATTACAGAGGAGCGATGGCGTGGCGTCCAGTACATACTCCCGATTCCGTTACATCCGAAGAAGCAGCGTAAAAGGGGGTACAACCAGAGCGAGTGGATTGCGATGGGGCTCTCCAAGGGGATGGGCATCCCCTACCTCACGGATGTGCTGGTGCGCACGGAGTTCACGGAGACGCAGACCCGGAAGAACCGGTTCGCGCGGTGGCAGAATGTGAAGGAGGTTTTTGCCGTGCAACATCCTGAGAAGGTGGAACATACGCATGTGTTGGTCTGCGACGATGTGCTCACGACCGGCGCCACCACGGAGGCGGCCATCCGCAAATTGCTGGAGGTTCCGGGGGTGCGGGTCAGCGTGGCGACCTTGGCGGCCACGACGCTATAGAGACATTGTGTACTGTCTGTAACGGTTCAAAAAAAAGCTCTAACTCTTGTTCAACTCTTGTTCAACTCTGGTCTAACTCCGATGTAACTCCGATGTAACTCCGATACAACTCCGATCAAACTCCGATATAACTCCGATACAACTCCGATCAAACTCCGATCAACTCCGATCAAACTCCGATCAACTCCGATACAGCTTCAGACATGAATCCCCTAACGGGGATGTTCTGCTCATATTACATTCTAACCTATTAACCCCAAAAAATTGTACTTTTGCCGTATGAAAAAGAGACTGAAACTTGGACTTATTGTTTGCGTATTATTGTGTATATCAACATCTTGCGCAAGAAAGATCAGCGGTGCCACCCCGCACCGTCGCGACCGCAACTGCGGCTGCGAGAACCTTTACCCAATGTACAATTTACAATGTACAATGTACAATTTACAATGTACCAATCACTATTCACTAATCACCAATCACTAATGAAGAAACTACTGTTACTGATAACCGCCGCCCTCATGCTCGCGGCGTGCGGCGACCGGAAGACCTCCGTGGTCATCTCGGGCGATATCCAAGACGGTGGCAACAGCAAGATGGTGTTGGCGCTCATCACGACCGACGGATTGAACTTTCTGGATTCCACCAACTTGAAGAACGGGCATTTTGAGTTCAAGGTCTCCTCCGACAACGAGCTGGTCAAGGAGCGCGATAACGCCCCGATGCTGTTCCAATTGTTCCTTTCTGACGACAACTGCCTGTCCACGATGGCCAAAAAGGGCGAGCGTCTGACCATCACCGCCGACGCGAAGGACTTGACCCGCACTTACCACATCTCCGGCGGCGAGGAGGCGGTGCTGATGCAGCAGTTAGACAGCGCGCTGACCGCCTTTGTGGTTCCTGTGGAGAAACTGCTCGAACCCTACAACGAGAACATTCAGAATGACTCGGTCCGGGCGGCCATCGAAGCCCAATATGTGCCGATGGTGCAACGGCATCGGCAATATTTAGAGGATTTCATTAAAGAGCACCCGAACAATATGGCCAGCTATATCGCTTTCTACCAGAGCTATAACCGGCGGACTTTCTTCGATCCGCTGCAGGATTTGGAGCTGCTGAAACAGATCAACGCCAACATGTCGAAGATATACCCCGAGAGCGAATATGTGAAAACGATGATTCATGTGGCGGAGATGATGGAGTCTCGGCAACCCGCCGAACCATCCACACCAAAATAATTGTATCTTTGCACCTTAATTTTTGGAAAATATAACGATGGAGAAAATCATTATTTTAGACTTCGGTTCCCAGTACACGCAGCTCATCGCGCGCCGCATCCGCGAGCTAAACACCTATTGCGAAATCCTGCCTTACAACAAGTTCCCGTTCGGAGACCCTGACATCAAGGGGGTTATCCTTTCCGGAAGCCCGTTTTCGGTGAACGATGCCAACGCCTTCAAACCCGATTTGTCGGAAATCAGAGGCCACTATCCGCTGCTCGGCATCTGCTACGGTGCCCAGTATCTGGCGCAAGTTGGTGGCGGCACGGTCGGGGCAAGCTCCACCCGCGAGTACGGCCGCGCCCACCTCGCCTTCGTGGAAGAAGACGATGTGCTGCTGAAAGGCGTTCCGCAAGAGAGCCAGGTGTGGATGTCGCATGGCGATACTATCCTGCAACTTCCTGACAACTACCATATTATCGCCAGCAGCAAAGAGGTGAAAGTGGCGGCTTACCACATTCTGGAGGAACCCACTTGGGCGGTGCAATTCCATCCTGAAGTCTATCACTCCACCGACGGCACGACCATCCTGCGCAACTTTGTGCAGACCATCTGCGGTTGCAAGCAGGACTGGACCCCCGAATCGTTCATCGAAAGCACCGTGCGCGAACTGCGCGAGGAGGTCGGCAGCGACAATGTGGTGCTCGGCCTTTCCGGCGGTGTCGATTCCACCGTGGCGGCCGTGTTGCTCAACAAAGCCATCGGCAAGCAGCTCAACTGTATCTTCGTGGATAACGGCTTGTTGCGCAAAGACGAGTTCACCTCCGTGCTGGAACAGTACAAAACCCTGGGACTCAACATCAAAGGCGTAAACGCTTCCCAGCGTTTCTACGACGCTTTGCGCGGCGTGACCGATCCCGAGAAGAAGCGCAAGGTCATCGGGGCCGGCTTCATCGAAGTGTTCGAGGAAGAGGCTCGTAAGTTGGACAATATCAAGTGGTTGGCACAAGGAACTATCTATCCCGACCGCATCGAATCGCTCTCCATCACCGGCATGGTCATCAAGTCGCACCACAACGTGGGCGGTCTGCCGGAGAAGATGAACATGAAGATCATCGAGCCGTTGAAGCTGCTCTTCAAGGACGAGGTTCGCCGTATTGGCACAGCCTTGGGCATTCCCGAGCGGCTCATCAAGCGCCATCCGTTCCCGGGTCCCGGTTTGGGTGTGCGCATCTTGGGCGACATCACCCCCGAGAAGGTCCGGATCCTGCAAGAGGCCGATGCCATCTTTATCAACGGATTGTGGGACAACGACTTATACGACAAAGTGTGGCAGGCGGGCACCATCCTGCTGCCGATTCAATCGGTGGGCGTGATGGGTGACGAGCGCACCTACGAGAACGCCGTGGCCCTGCGTGCCGTGCTCTCCACCGACGGCATGACCGCCGACTGGGCGCACCTGCCCTACGAATTCCTCGCCAAGGTCTCCAACGACATCATCAACAAGGTTCGCGGCGTCAACCGCGTGGTCTATGACATCAGCTCGAAACCGCCCGCAACGATCGAGTGGGAGTAAGAACGGGGAAAGTTGATACTTTGCCACAGAGACCCCTTCGGAGAAATCCGTCGGGGTCTTTTATCACCTCTGCGGGATCTTCCGGGATTCTCTGTTTGCGGGCAACAGCCAGTACACTCTCCTTATCATTGCTCATAAGCAGACGTTCATAAAGCATGGAATTGATTTGCCGCTCCGTTTCACGTGCCGTCCATGCATTGTTGACCGATTCCAACTCATAATACTCCCGCTTGTCGGCATCCTCAATCTGAATCAGCCTACTATATTGACTCCAATTCAATTGCGAACGCACTGTGTTCGCAATTGGGTAGGTTCTGTAAAACTGACGGCTTTGTTCTAATTGGCGCACACTGAAACCACCCCCATATTCAGATGTCAAACGCTTCGAAAGGTTCTTGATGATGTACTTGCCATAGTCTGCTCGCTCTTTCCCTTGCTGCTCTTCTTCAAAGATACGCTTCCCTATGTTCCAATACATCTGCACGCGACAGAAAACAACGCTACGCACGGCATTACTGCGAGCGTTTTCGATTATCCGACAGGCATCTTGATAAAGCGTGTCAATAGATTCAATTTTCACAAGTTCAGCCTCGTTCTTTTTCATCTCTAAATTTTTAAGTTGTTGCCTGCAAAGTTACAAAATAAAAGCAAAAAATCAAGAGCCAATTATATTTAACTCGCTAAATATCAAAATGATAAAAGTGACATTTTTCGTTTGAAAAGTTGCTGTGTCTGGAAAGAAAGTTGCAAAGTGCAAGAAATGCACAAAACAGTAATTGGCGATGCCTTGGATTGACTGCCTGGAATTTTGGAAGATTTTATTCGTTAGGGAGCAATTTTCGTTTACAACACCTCAACCTCGCCCCCGAGCAGCTCACCATCAAGAGCGAGCAGCTCCCTATAGTTGAAAAAATTGTATTTTTGCGGAACAAAAACGAAGACAATGGAAAGGTTTGTCAATCTTATCAATGTGAACTGCGTTGTTTTTTGGCAAATGAGGTGGTTACCCATTAACCGCAAGTTAAAAAAGGGGGACTATCTACGACAAGCGGAAGCCGATTTTAACGGCGCACCTCGGCACCAATGGTATCTTGTTATGGGACTTCTATGGTTCTTACCAATGGCAGCCCTTGTTGTCAAACTTATAGGAGAAAGTTTCTGGACCATAATAACCACATTCGCCCTGTCTATGGCTTTGTCATACCTCTTCCACTGGTATTTCCTGACGTATAAGAGCAAATGGCGCAAATATTGGAATGAATATGAACATCAAACAAGACGGCAACATGTTGTATGGGCGATAATTACCATTGTGACATATATCCTTTTTTTCGGCTTCTGTACAATTGGGGCTTTTTTGATACATAAAGCATAACTTGACTGGGAAAGCTCTTAATCTATTAAAAAATACATCTCAGACTTTCATAACCTTGTCATATAAAAGGATTTACTCAATCCACGAGAAACGAGAATCCACCACAACCCTTTCCCTGTTCTGCATCTCCAAAACTGCCTCGCCTCCGGCACATACCTCGTGAAGATCAACTTCGAGCGAGGGGTGAGCGTGGTGAGGAAGGCGGTGCGGAGTTAGCAGTTAGCAGTTAGTAGTTAGCAGTTGGTTCGCAGGGCGATTATTCGCGGAGGCAAACTTGTCTCGTAATTGGAAGCTTTACTTGTTTTTGGACATTAGAAAGCGAACAGGTCGTCCAATGTGATCACTTTCTGGAATCTTCCACTGTAGATACCGTTTTTCAAACCGTAGGTGGTCACCAACGTCATCTGGGGATTTTTCCGACGTTTTGTCTGTTCTGTGATGGCGATGATTTTGTTCCGGAGTTTTTCATCATAATCTTTGTCTATGGAAAACTCCCCTTGCACATATTTCATCTCACATACATTGACAACCCTGTCGGCTCTGTCAATGAGCATATCTATCTCTGCCCCAGGAGTGTTTTCTTCCGAAACGCATCTCCATGGATATATTTCTGTGTGAACCCCTTGGATACCCAAAGCCCGCTTGATTTGCTCCTGATGAGAGAAACAGACATCCTCGAACGCTTGTCCGCGCCAGGAATTGAGCTTCGGCAAGTTCTGGTTGTCCTGCCAGAATGTTTTGTTATTGGTGGGGTGTTTTACGGCAAATTTCAGATAAAACAGGCAGAAAGGGTCGGTTAGTTTGTAATATTTATTCCTTTTGGACTCTCCAAAATTGAAGAACGAGGTGATGATGTCGCACTCTTCCAAAGAAAGAAGGATGTCTGAAATGTTTCCGCCGTCACTGATACTGAGCTCTTTGCAGATTTGGGGACGCAAAACACCGTAACGGTATTTGCTGATGCATTCAACAATCCGCTTGAATTTGTCGTTATCTGCAAACATGGACTGAAACAGCCGATCATACTCTTTTTGCAACTTGTTGCCGCGCTCAAAGAAAACGGTATCCACATTCTGAGCCAACGATTTTCCTTTTTCGAACAAAGACAGATAGTAGGGAATACCTCCAACAATCATATAGGACTGAACGATGTCATACCGGTCCATCAGAATGCCTCTTTTCTGAAAATAGGCTTCTGTCTCGGAAAGCGTAAAAGGATGAATATGAATATCACGCGATGTCCTGTCATAAAGTCCCCCGTTGTTGTTTATCAATTTATCCAACATCCACGTAGTGGAACTGCCTGCTACGATAAACAACAGTTTGTGACGACCAGAGGCATATCGATTCCAAAAATGTTCCAAGGCACTCATAAAACCTGCGCGGGGGGTGTCTAACCAAGGCAACTCATCAATGTATTTCCGTCTCTCTTGCAACGATGGACGTTCTCATAACACGAAATTATTCGGCGGCAAAGATATAAAAAATACGTTTCGTCGCCAAATAATTTTTCGTTTTCAAAGTATACGGTTTGGTGAGGAAGAGCGTTAATGGATTGAAAAAGCGTCACTATGACGGAAAAAGTTGTATCTTTGCAGAAAATAATAATCAGAAAAAAAAACCAATGATCCTCATCAACATCGGAGACGAACTCCTCTTAGGACAAGTCATCAACACCAACGCCGCCTTCATCGGGCAACAGATGGCCCTGGCGGGCATCGAAATGACAGAATGCGTCACCATCGGCGACGACGAGAATGCTATTCACAGTGCCATCGAAAATGGATTTGCGAAAACCAACCTGATTGTGGTCACCGGCGGACTCGGACCCACCCGCGACGACATCACCAAAAAGGTCATCTGCGAGTACTTCCACCGCGAACTGGTGGTGGACGAGCCGACCTTAGCGTGGGTGCGCGAGATTTTCGCCGCCCGTGGGATGGAACTCACGGAGACCAACAGCCACCAGGCCGACGTGCCCACAGGCTGCACCGTCCTGAAGAACACCTTGGGTACTGCCCCCGGACTCTGGATAGAGCAGGACGGCAAGATTTTGGTCGCCCTTCCCGGCGTGCCGTTCGAGATGGAAAAGCTTATCTGTGAAGAGGTTCTGCCGAGATTGCAGGAGATTTTCCACCACGAGCACGCGGTGCTCTACAAGGTACTGCAATGTACGGGCATCAGCGAGAGCAACCTCTCTGACCAGCTCACCGACTTCGAGGCGCAGCTGCCGGAAAACATCAAGTTGGCCTACCTGCCGAAACCGGGCATCATCCGTCTGCGGCTGACCGCTTCGGGTGCCAACAACGAAGAACTGCAAACTTCTCTGAACCAGCAGTTTGAGAAGCTCAAAGCCGAGGTGGGTTCGTTAGCCTTCGCCGACGAGGACATCCCGATGGAAGCGGTCATCGGCAAGCTACTGCGCGGGAGCGGTCGGCGTGTGGCCACCGCCGAAAGCTGCACCGGCGGCTTCATCGCGCACCTGATTACCTCAGTGCCAGGCAGTTCCGAATACTTCCAAGGGAGCGTGGTCTCCTACAGCAACCAGGTGAAGCGCGACATCCTCAACGTGCGGGAGGACAACCTCAAGAAACGCGGCGCAGTAAGCGAGCCGGTTGTCAGCGACATGGCCCTCAACGTGATGGACCTCTTGGATGTCGATTACGCCGTGGCCACCTCCGGCATCGCGGGTCCCGACGGCGGCACGGCCGAGAAGCCCGTGGGTACCGTCTGGATGGCTGTGGCCACCCCTACCCGACTGACGACCAAAGAGTTCCATTTCGGCAAGCACACCGGTCGTAAGCAGATTATCGAGCGTGCCGCCCATGCCGCCCTCAACATGCTGCGCATTGAAATCGAAAAGGACCTCCGCCGATGAACGCGCAAATCGCCCGCTTCCGGCAATATTTGGTCTATGAAAAAGGCCTCTCGCCCAAGAGCGTGGAGGCCTATTTGCACGATGTGCAACTGTTGGCGGACTTTCTGGGCGAGGACAAGATAGCTGACGCCACTTTCGAGGAGTTGCAGAAGTTTCTGAAACACCTATACGAATCGGACTTCAACGCACGGTCGCAGGCACGGATTGTCTCCGGGATGCGGGCCTTCTACCGCTACCTCATCTACGCCAGCGTGCGGGAGGATGACCCCACGGAGCTGTTGGACGCGCCCAAAATCGGGATGCATCTCCCTGATGTGCTGACTGTTGAGGAAATCAAAGACATCATAGCGGTTATTGACCTCAGCACCCCGGAAGGTCACCGCAACCGCGCTATGGTGGAGGTGATGTACGGTTGTGGGCTGCGTGTCAGCGAGTTAGTGACCTTGCGACTCTCCAACCTTTTCTTCGACGACGGCTTCATCAAGGTGGTGGGCAAGGGCAACAAAGAGCGGCTGATTCCTATCGGGACGACGGCCATGAAGATGGTTAACCTTTACGTTGACGGCAATCGTAAGCTGTTGAAAATCAAAAAAGGCGAGGAGGATTACGTCTTCTTGAACCGCAGAGGGGCGCACCTCACCCGCGAGATGGTCTTCATGCTCGTGAAGAAGTGGGTGGCAGCGGCCGGCATCGACAAAACGGTGAGTCCGCACACGTTCCGGCACTCCTTCGCCACGCACCTCATCGAAGGCGGCGCCGACCTCCGCGCCGTGCAGCAGATGCTCGGCCACGAAAGTATCACCACCACCGAGATTTACACGCATCTAGACCAGGACTACCTACGCACGAATATTGCGCTGTTCCATCCGAGATATTAAAGGGTTACCCGGTTATAACAGAACATAATGGAGGTGAAAGTGAAGGTAAAATTCGGTTGGTTATAAAAATGTGTATCTTTGCGGTTGAAAAACGATTGTGATGGAGAACAAAGCCGAACAGTTTTTGGAAAGATACCGCGAAATTGAGGAGTGGGTGCTCAACAATCTGAACGTCATGGAGATGAAGGATTTGGAGCAGAAACCTCAGTACAAGGGCATTCGTAGCAACTTGGCGTTCTGCCGATTGCTGCGCAACCTGCTGTCCCACTACGACTGGTCCAAGGGGGGCAGCGATATGGTCATCGTCACGGATCAGGCGGTACGGCAGGTCAACAACCTCTACTACGCCCTCAACCCAGTAACGCTCATGCGTGTGGCCATTCGCGCCGGGCAGATTTTCGCCCCTGCCCCGTCGGATTCCGTGATGGCCGCCGTAAAAGTGATGCAACGTAACGACTACTCCTACATCCCCATCGTGGATAATCATCGGATTGTCGGCGTCTTCAGCACCAAGACCCTGATGCGCATGGTGGCGGAAAACAACACTATCGCCTTCTCAGAATCATTGAAATTCAGTGAGATAACAGACTATACCCGGTTACGGGAAGATTTTAACGCCCATTACGGTTTCATCAATCCGAACACCTCTTTGGAGGATGTCAGCCTCAAATTCCAGCGGTCGAAGTCACGGAGAGTACGTTTGGATATGCTGTTCATCACGGACAACGGTCGTCCGGACGGGATTCTTCAGGGTATGGTCACCCCCGTCGATATTCTCTGACGCAAAGACGTGCTGTGGCGCACGCAACATCCTTCAACATAGGAGATTTACGGAATCCACTCTGCGTAGGAGGTGTCAGTTTCCCGCAAACGCACGCAGGCAAGAGCCACCGTTTCCGGCAACCGTTTCTGCAATTTGCCGGCAATATACCCTAACAAGTTCTCGGTAGTGGGTTGGAACTCCACCGTGACAATCTTCTCATAGTGCTGTTTCAGAGCATCCACAAGTTGCGGATCGGTCTTGGCATTCAACACTAAGGCATGATCCAACAGCGAGATAATCTCCTCATTGACAAGTCGTTTCAAGTCGCCGAAATCCATCACCATACCGTTCTTGGGCGAGTTTTCATCGCGCAAGGGCTGTCCGGCGAGGGTGATGTCCATTTTATAGGAATGACCGTGTATATTGCGGCACAACCCGTCGTAGTTGCGCAGCGCATGTGCCATCTCAAACGAGAATTGCTTAGTTATCTTAATGATACTCATTGCTTTACGATTTTGAATGTGTGAATGTTCTGTGCCGAAGACACCCTCATCAAATATAAGCCCGGCGACAATGCGGAAATGTTCAACTCCGCATTGTCCGAAGCGAATTGTTGGGGGGCGAGCACTGTTTTCCCCATGATGTCAACAATGTCGATATTTAGAATATCGGATTGGAAATCAACAGCTTGTATGCTTATTGTGGAAGTGGCGGGGTTAGGGTAAACCTGCCAATAGACACGTTCGGCAAAATTGGACAGACCCGTATGGAACGGAGTTGCGTCATCACCGAAAATCTTCTCGGCCAGCTCGGGATGGTCAATGAAGGGGTTACGGTTTTGCTGGAGCTGCCAGACGGCATTGTTGCGGTCAATCTCCTTCTGGCTCACCGGATCGAGGGCAGCCCATTGCAACAACAGCTGCTGTGCCCAGGGTTTGAGGTTTCCGCCGGAGAAGTTGGACTGTGTCTCCACGCCGAGGTTCTTATCTTTGTAGCAGACGGCCATATAGAAGTAGATACGGGCAAAATCGCCCTTGAAGCTGTCGATGGGCTCGAACACCTGTCCCGCATAACCGGGAATGTTGGAGGTGCCCACTTTGGAACCGTTGCTGCTGGTCCAAGTGGCGTTTATCACCTTGCCAATGGGCAGATTGCCACGTTTGGAATTGACAAAGCCGTCTGTAGGGATGAGATGGAAGAGGTCGGTGTACATCGGAGGGGTGCTGCCGCCGAACCAGCTTTTGGGCACGGAATGCTCGCGATTGTAACAGTCGCCCTCACCCGAATAATTCCCGCACTGGTCGCTGCCGAAAGTGAAATAGTAGGCTGGTGTACCGCCAGGTCTGTCGGAGTACATATCCCACACCTTGCCGTTGTCCGGACGCGCGTCTGTCGTGTAGAACGATTGCCACAATTGGCTGTACGACAGGGTAGTATGCGTCTTTATGATGTTGTACAGCGCTGTTCGCAACGCCTCGCCGGACTGACCCTCTGCTGCAGTGTAGTAGCCTGCGGGCGCCTGAGCGAAGGAAATTGTCGCAACGAACAGAAAAAGAGTTACAAAAGGGAAAGATATGTTCTTCATCTTACACATGGGTAATCTTATAGATCATTTCCTTCAGCAGTTCGGCATCATCATTACTGGAATCCACCCCTTTGCTTTTCAAATCGTATTCCCGCAATATGGAGATGATTTTTGTCAGCTGGGGCAGCGAATGGTTGTTTGCGTAGCCCACGTTCCGGGCCATAATGTTCGGGGGCAGATTGCCGAATACGATTCTCAAGGAGTCGTTACTCTTGTCGGGCGAGAGGTGGTAGCGAATCATTTTATGATAGAAGGAGTAGAGCATCGTGATGGTGCGGATATTGGGGTTCTCTTTGAGATGGAGTGTGAAGTTGAGCATGATATTGTAGGCTTTCGTCAGATTCCGGCTGCCGAGGGCCTCTTGAAGCTCGAAAATGTTGTACTCCTTGCTGATACCGATATACTTTTCGACAACGTCCGGAGTAATTTCGCTGTTCGGAGGAAGTACGACCTGCAGTTTTTGGAATTCGGTGTAGATGCGCGACAGGTCATTGCCGATATGCTCGCCCAGCACGGCGGCGGTCTGTGGATTGAGCCTGAAGTGGAACGTCTTCTCAGCCAAGTTTTGAATCCATTCGTTAAGTTTCCAGTCCTTCACGCCTTCCGATTCAAAGACCACGCCGTGTTTGCTGTAGGGCTTGACTTGGGCGGCTTTCATCTTGCCGTATTTATAACATACGATGAAGATGGTCTGTGGACTCGGATTCTCCGCGTATGTACTCAACAACTCAATGTTTTTCAATTCCTTAGCCTCTTTAAGAATCACCACACGGTAGGGGCTGCCGAACGGGAACTGTTTGGCGTTGGCAAGCACCATATCAGCGGTAGTGTCCTTACCGTAGAGCACCACCTGGTTGAAGTCGCGCTCCTCGGGTTCGAGAATGCCCTCCTCGAACATCTTGCAGAGTCTGTCGATGAAAAACGGCTCTTCCCCATGCAGCAGATAGACCGGCGCGAACCGTTTCTCGCGGATTTGCTGGTCTATCGCGTCAAATGTCACCGATTTGCTGGAACTTTCCTTTTTCGCCATATTCTGATTCTAAGATTCCCAAGGCTCCGCTTCGCCCCACCCTGGGCTAACATACGTCGGGCCTACAGCCATATAAATATAGTGTAGTTAAAAGTTGTTAAAAATAGTGCTCCGCGACTTGGAAGATGGTTTTCTCGTCCGGTTCATACAGGTTCTTGACACCAATAGTGATGAAATCGGCGATGCGGTGCTGACGGTACCCTTCGGGAATCTTTCCGGGACTGTCAAGGATGATGTCGAAAGTTTCAGGATGGATGCCCACCTCCACATCAGTGGGGTATTTCGTAAAATGGTGCAGGAATTCGTCAATCTTGTCAACCAAAGCGTTGCCAAGGGCGGCTGCGGTCTCTATTTTCTGTCCGTTCATACTGTCTCAGTTTTTGAGCCGCAAAGATACATTTTTTATGTTGACGGCTTACATGGACCGTCAAGATGAAGATTCTATCCCAATGCCTCTCTCACGTAGTCGATGAACTTCTTCAGATTTGTCCGTCCGTACAACCAAATAACCCGTTCTTTTTCACCCAAACCGCTGACAACCACAAAATTGGAGCAACCTCTTTCGTCTTTTTCAGAGGCACAGATTTTCAAGAGGTAGTCTGCGTCGTTGAGTTCAAACACCACCTTGAAATTCTCCGTGGCTTTGTTTATATCTTGATTGAACTTCTTGTATTTGTGACTTTTATGCTTGGCATCGCAGGAGAGGATTTTCACGAAGGAGGCGTTGTGCGCAATCAAATTCAGCCAGACGGGCTTCTGGTCCCCATATTCGAATTTCTCGAAATGGCGTTTGTTATCGTACTTTTTGAACAGTTTGTCCATGTCAGCCGACTGTGCGAAAGCGCCGCAGGAAAGGGTGATGCAGAGCAACATCAATCCGATTTTGTGCAATACGATTTTCATTTTTTTCGATTTATTTGATGAATCCGATTTGCATAAACGGTGTTAACGGTCAAAAGTTTAATATTCCCGAATTCTGTTCTCGATGGCCACAATGGCGTCGCGGAACTGGGCGGCCTTTTCGAAGTCCAGCTCCTTCACGGCTTTTTCCATCTCCTTTCGAAGCTGTTTTTTCTTCTTCTCCAACTGTTCCACATTGTATAATGTCAAGTCTTCCGCCGCCATCGGCAGTTTTTTCTCTTTCCGCTCGTATGTCACGCCCATGCGCTGCTTGTTGCCCTCGCTGGCCATGCCCGTGAGCAGCATCTCGTCCGACTTCACCACACCTTTCGGCACAATGTGATGTAACTCGTTGTAGGCTATCTGCTTAGAACGGCGACGGTTTGTCTCGTCAATGGTAGCCTGCATCGATTTGGTAATCTGGTTGGCGTAAAAGATGACCCTGCCGTTCACGTGGCGTGCGGCGCGGCCGGCCGTCTGTGTGAGCGACCGCACATTGCGCAGGAAACCCTCCTTGTCGGCATCCATGATGGCTACCAAGGAGACCTCCGGCAAGTCCAGACCTTCACGCAAGAGGTTCACCCCCACGAGCACGTCGATGGCACCGGCACGCAGGTTCTGCAAAATCTCCACTCGGTCAAGCGTTTCCACGTCGGAGTGGATGTAACAGGAGCTGACCCCGATATTGATCAGATACGTGTTGAGCTCTTCGGCCATGCGCTTGGTCAAGGTCGTCACCAACACGCGTTCGCCTTTATCCACAGTGTCTTCGATTTCGTTGAGCAGGTCGTCCACTTGATTAGTGGCGGGGCGCACCTCTATCGGGGGATCCAACAGACCGGTCGGCCGGACCACCTGTTCGACCACTACCCCACCCGACTGTTCCAGCTCGTAGTCTGCCGGCGTGGCACTCATATAGATGGTCTGCCCCACCAGCGCTTCGAACTCGTCGAACTTCAACGGACGGTTGTCCAACGCGGCGGGCAAGCGGAATCCGTACTCCACCAAGTTGATTTTACGGGAACGGTCGCCGCCGTACATGGCCCCGATCTGCGGCACGGTGACGTGGCTTTCGTCAATCACCAACACGAAATCCTCGGGGAAGAAGTCGAGGATGCAGAACGGGCGCATTCCCGGCTCGCGCTTGTCGAAGTAGCGGGAATAATTCTCAATGCCAGAACAGTAACCCAACTCCTTCATCATCTCCACATCATACGTCACGCGATCTTCCAACCGTTTGGCTTCCAAATGTTTGCCAATGGATTTGAAGTAGTCGCGCTGTTCGCCCAAATCCAATACAATCTGGTTGATAGCCTCGTTCATGGTCTGTTGTGTCGTCACGAAAAGGCTGGCCGGATAGATGACCAGCTTTTCCTCTTTAGAGATGACCCCGCCGGTTGCGGCCTCTATAATCGACAGTGACTCAATCTCATCGTCCCAGAAGATGATGCGGTAGGCTTGTTCGCTGTAGGGCGGAAAAATATCGACTGTGTCGCCTTTCACACGGAACTGTCCCGGCTGGAGATCCAGTTCCGTGCGCGAATAGAGACTGGCTACAAATTTGAGCAACAGTGAGTTGCGGTCGATAACCATCCCTGTTTTCAGGTGAATGACATTCCGGGCGAAATCGTCGGGGTTTCCAATACCGTAAATACAAGAGACTGAAGCCACTACAATCACATCCCGTCTTCCCGACATCAGCGCGGCCGTGGTGTGAAGACGCAGCTTTTCGATTTCGTCATTGATCGACAAATCCTTCTCAATATAGGTGTTTGTGGTGGGGATGTAAGCCTCCGGTTGATAGTAATCGTAGTAGGAAACGTAATATTCCACAGCGTTTTCCGGGAAAAACTGCTTGAACTCGCTATATAATTGGGCGGCGAGCGTCTTATTGTGGCTCAATACGAGGGCGGGGCGATTCACTTGACTCAACACATTGGCAATGGTGAATGTCTTTCCAGAGCCTGTCACGCCGAGCAGTGTCTGTGCCTTGTCGCCGCGGTTCAACCCCGCCACCAACTGTTTGATGGCCTCGGGCTGGTCTCCGGACGGTTGATATGACGATACTAATTTGAAATCCATTGTTGCGGCAAAAATACAAAAAAACGCCGAGGGTTAGTCGGCGTTTTCGTTAGGTCTATAACTATTGATTAGTGGAATCTGTAACGGAGGCCGACACCGAAGTTGTAGAGACCACCGAGAACAGCGTCGCGTCTTGTGTAATAGGGATTCACCATGCCCATTACGTTAATCATCGGGCGCCAGTCAACCGTGAGGTTCAACGGAATACTGAACTGCCATTCAAAACCAATCTGACCACCGACATTCAGGCGGAAAGGCATGTAAGGTGCATCATAGTAGTCATCGGTATAAATCAGACCATCATAAATAGAACCTTTTCTGCTGAAATGACCATATCCAGAACCATAACCAAAACCGACACCAGCAGAGGGACCCACGAACCAGTTCCAAATTCCCTTGATGTTAAATACCCAGTCTAAAGAGACATTGGCATTTGCAGAAGCGAAAGTTGTCCAGAGATCACCAAAACCGGCAGTCAAATCCAAATACATCCCATCATTCAAAGAATGTTGGTAGGAGAATTCCTCATAATTCCAACCCAGACGACCGCCAATGGCACGGGGTTGCGCGAAAGCGACGCTTGCAACGGCAAGCATGACAATCATTGTTGTAAAAATCTTCTTCATAATGTTTGAAATTTTGAATTTGAAACCGCAAAATTAGTCTTTTTTAACACTATTCTCTTTTCTAAACAAAAATAGTTATAAACAGATTCATATTCATAACCTTTTGACCATATATCCTTTTAATGACGTGAGCGTGCAACCCAAAAATTTCCTATCTTTGCGCTTTTCATCTGAAAATAGAAATACCAACTAAAATACTGATAATATGAAAGATATAAAACGCTACACGGTTACTTCCGCACTGCCGTATGCCAACGGTCCCGTCCATATCGGGCACCTTGCCGGTGTGTATGTGCCCGCCGACATCTACGTGCGCTACCTCCGCAACAACGGCAAGGAGGTGCTCTTCATCGGCGGATCAGACGAACACGGCGTGCCCATCACCATCAAAGCACGCAAAGAGGGTGTGACGCCGCAGGACATCGTGGACCGGTACCACGAAATCATCAAGAGGTCGTTCCAGGAACTCGGCATCTCGTTTGATATATACTCCCGCACCTCGAACCCCACGCATCACAAAACCGCCTCCGAGTACTTCAAATACCTGTACGACAAAGGAAAGCTCATTGAGAAAACGTCCCAACAATATTACGACGAGGAGGCACACGAGTTCCTCGCCGACCGTTACATCACCGGCACATGCCCGCACTGCAACAACGAGCATGCATACGGTGATCAGTGCGAGGCTTGCGGAACCTCTCTCAGCGCCACCGACCTTATCAATCCCAAATCGGCGCTCAGCGGCAACACGCCGGTACTGAAAGAGACCAAACACTGGTATCTGCCTCTGAACGAGTATGATGGATGGCTGCGCGAATGGATTCTGCAAGGTCATAAAGCGGACTGGCGCCCGACGGTTTACGGTCAGTGCAAATCGTGGATCGAGCAGGGATTGCAACCCCGTGCTGTCACCCGCGACCTTTCGTGGGGCGTGAAAGTGCCGCTCGAAAACGCGGAAGGGAAAGTTCTCTACGTCTGGTTCGACGCGCCCATCGGCTACATCTCCGCCACTAAAGAATGGGCCGAGGAACACCACACCGACTGGAAACCGTGGTGGCAGGACGAAAGTTCCAAACTCGTCCACTTCATCGGAAAGGACAACATCGTCTTCCACTGCATCATCTTCCCCTGCATGTTGAAAGCGCACGGCGACTACATTCTGCCCGATCAAGTGCCTGCCAACGAGTTCCTTAATCTCGAAGGCGACAAGATTTCCACCTCCCGTAACTGGGCCGTGTGGGCGCACGAATACATCGAGGATTTCCCTGGAAAACAGGATGTGTTGCGGTACACGTTGACTTCCATTGCACCCGAAACCAAGGATGCCGACTTTACCTGGGCGGACTTCCAAGCGAAAAACAACAATGAGTTGCTCGCCATCTTCGGCAACTTTGTGAACAGAACCGTGGTTCTTACCCATAAATACTATGGCGGCAATATTCCTGAATGCGGCGAACTGACTGATTACGAGAAAGAGGTCATTGAAAAGATGAAGGAATTCCCGAGTAGGATAGGGGAGTGCATCGAGCATTACAAGTTCCGTGAGGCCCAAGCGGAATTGATGAATCTCGCCCGTCTCGGCAACAAATACCTCACCGATACCGAGCCGTGGAAGAAACAGAAAGAGAATCCCGAGTATGTGAAGACCATTTTGCACGTCTCTTTACAGATTTGCGCTTCTTTGTCTATACTTTGCGAACCTTTCTTGCCCTTTACTGCTCAAAAGTTGCAGAAAATACTCAATATGAATAATAAGAACTGGTCTGACGGCAGCCGTTTTGACTTGCTGAAGGCTGGTAATCCGCTTAATCCTGCGGAGTATCTGTTCGAGAAAATTGAGGATGATGTCATCGCCAAGCAGGTACAGAAACTGGAGGACACCAAAAAGCAGAACGAGGCTGCCAACGCGGACGTAATCCCTGAAAAAGAGGAGATTACTTTCGATGACTTCCAAAGGATGGATATCCGTGTGGTGACGGTTCTCGCGGCTGAGAAGGTCGCCAAAACGAAGAAACTGTTGAAGCTGAAGGTGAATACCGGCATTGACACACGGGAGATCATTTCGGGTATAGCCGAACATTATCAACCCGAGGAACTTGTCGGGAAGCAGGTTCTCATGCTCGTCAATCTTGCGCCGAAGAACATCAAAGGAGTGGAATCGCACGGCATGGTGCTGATGGCCGAGAACGCCGACGGAAGCCTTTCCATCATGCAGCCGCATAAACCTGTGAAAGAGGGTAGTACGGTCAAATAATTAATAATTTGGTATTATACATTAAGAATTTATATACAATACTACTCAAACGTAGGGACGCAGATTTTAGCGTCCCTACGTGTTTTCACACAACCTTTTTATATACAGTCCGTTGCATTAAAAGTGCCCTAAAATAGGGAGTTTTCAAAGATATAAACAAAAAAATGAGTATGAGAAAATTACAGCGTTACCAACATTAAAATGTTCATAAAATGGCGAGTTTTCCAAATAACGCAAGTTACGGTTTCAAATCTTGGTGGATAAAAATTGGAAAAGTTTTGATTCCACAATTTCGTCCATTTTTGAACACATTTTGTCAACTTTTCAACCCGTGGAAAAAACCACTTTTTATCCACTCAAAAAAATTTGAAGAAAGTTGTCGGGGATGTTTCCCCTCTCAAAATCCGTGAGTTACTATTAACATTATCCACATTCAGCTGTTAATTAAAATTGATAACTCACTTTTCAAAATTTTCGGGCAAAATAATATCCACATTTCAACAGCCATAATAATCATAGAGAATAAAATTTTATCTCTATTAAAATAACAGATTTTGCTGAATTGGTTTTTGTTTGACGGCCGCTTACATTCATCTTTTTTGTATTTTTGCGGCCATTATAGAATTATAGGAAATGAAGATTTACATTGGATCAGACCATGCTGGAGTTGACCTCAAAACGTGCGTGAAAGAACGTTTCGGAGGCCGTTTTGAGTTTAATGATTTGGGGACTTTCACGTCTGAAAGCGTGGATTATCCCGATTTCGCCCATCCGGTGGCGGAAAACGTGTTGAAGGATAACGGGTCATTCGGCATCCTGATTTGCGGCACAGGCAACGGGATGGCGATCACGGCTAACAAGCATGCCGGCATCCGTGCCGCGCTGTGCTGGTCGCCCGACATCGCCGCGCTCGCCCGTCAGCACAACAACGCCAACATCATCGTGTTGCCCGCCCGCTTCATCTCTCCTGAAACCGCCATTGAAACGTTCGAGGCTTTCTTCAGTGCGCAGTTCGAAGGCGGAAGGCATCAAAGAAGAATAGACAAAATCAACCTCTGATTATGAAACCGCCCTTTTCAGACCAGGATTTCGAGAGCATCCGCAGGAAAGCCTACGCCCTTCGTCATAACTACTTTGACGATATGGAGAAGTATTTGCTCAACCTTGAGGCCGCCCTGCAGCGGAAAGGTCTGGATGTGTTGTGGATCAAGGACAGGGATTCCCTGACCGATTCCATCAACTCACTGGTTGGCAAACTGAATGTCAGACGGATGTCTTTCGATACGGAGATTCCGTTCGAGCCGGTTTTCCAGAATCGTGCCGAGATTGTTCCTTTGGAGACAGAGGAAACTTCCTCGGATGATTTGGACTTGTTGGTCATCAACGCCGATTTGGCGGTTTGTGATTCCGGTTCGCTGGTTTTTTTGGACAGAAAATCGCAATGCTGTTTCAATAAAGTCAAAAATTTGGCGGTCATTGTCAATATAGACCAATGCGTCGCCTTTCAACAGGATCTCTCCTTCTTCATCGCTTTGAAGTATGCGTTCAAAGAAAACAAGATGCCGTTGGATATCAAAGTGGTGCAGGAAAAGGCCAATTACGTGTTGCCTTCCGATTTCTCCTATCTCTCCGACCAGATGTTCACCCAAGAGGCTATGAACATCACGGTAATTCTCTATCTTAATGATATAGAGGATATTATAACGTCAGAAATCTTGAAGGAGTCATTGTATTGTGTCCAATGCGGACGTTGTCTTGAAGTTTGTCCTGTGGCCTCTTCGCATGACAATATCTCCCCGATTGATTTGATCAAGTTGAACAGTTTGGACAGGTATAACAAGTCGCAGCATCTTTTCTCCCACACGACGCTTTGCGGTGCTTGCGAGTCGGTGTGCCCGGTGAAGATTCCGTTGATTCGTTTGATGCTTTCGGAGATGCAGGTGTCGAATATGGTGGTTAAACCATCTCGCGCTAAAATGCTCTATTCGTTGTTCTCCAAACGTAGTAAACTGAACAAATTCAATAATTCGTTCTTGAAATTTTTCTTCATAAAGCGATTCTTTGGCAGAAATAAGAACTTGAACCGCTACTTTTCAGGTCAAAACAGTGATTTTTTCAATATAACCTACGAACCTCCATACGAAGACAATCCGAATGAACTCATCAAAGATTGAACTCTTGAATGACAAAATCAGGCAGTTTTTGAAGAAATTCTACCTGGACAAACTGTACAAAGGGATTATTCTCTTTGTCATCATTTTATTGGCTACTTTCATAGCCTTTTCCCTGTTTGAGTACTTCTCCTACTCGAACACGGTAGTCCGTTCTATCCTTTTCTATTCGTTCATTGCCCTTGCCGCTGGGATCGGTATAGCTTACATTCTCATACCTGCGTTGAAAATCGGCGGACTTGGAAAACAGTTGACCAATGAAGAGATAGCGGATATCATTGGTAGGCATTTCGACCAAATAGATGATAAATTACTGAATCTATTTGAGTTACAGAAACAGATGGAGCGTGGTGACTATCAAAGTTACGATTTGCTCACCGCTGCTATTGACAGTAAGATAGATTCGTTCAAGGCTTATTCGTTTGTGCAGGCCATACCTGTGGAGAAAACCAAGCGTTTCGCCCTTTGGATGTTGCTTCCGATTGCGATTTTTCTGCTGTTGTTCTCGATAAAGAAAGAGTTGTTTACGGAACCGACCAAGCGTATCGTACATCATACGGAAGTTTACGAGAAGCCTGCCCCTTATTCGTTCATTATCACCAATGACACCTTGAACGCTTTCCAATATGAGGATTTTACAGTCAATGTGAAAGTGGAAGGCAGCGAAGTGCCTGACGAGGTTTATATCAAGTATAAGAACCGTAACTACAAATGTCAGAAAAACGCCAATTCGGAGTTTTCGTACACGTTTACGAATTTACAGCAAAATGTAGATTTTCAGATTAATACGGATGAAGTGACGTCCACTGTTTACGAAATCAAGGTCCTGCCAAAACCGGTGATGCTCGGTTTCAATATGTCGTTGCATTATCCGTCGTATCTCAACAAACCGGATGAAGTGTTGGAGAACGTCAGTAATGTTACGGTTCCTGAAGGTACGCAGATTACTTGGAACTTCATCACCCGTAATTCAGAAAATCTTATACTCATAGTTGATGATAATCAAAAGGTTATATCATCTGATAAAGATAATTATCTCGTAAATGTAACCGCCCGCAACTCCTTTACGTATTCTATTCTGAATAAAAATAAATTTATGACAGGTAAGGATACGCTGACAGATGAGGTGACCGTTATCAAGGACATGTACCCTGAGATTTTCGTGCAGTCCCAGCAGGATTCCGCGTACCATGACCGTGTCTATTTCAAAGGTAACATCAAGGATGACTATGGTTTTACTAAATTAGTCTTTGTCTATAACAAACTTGACAAAGATGGTAAATTATTGTCTTCCAATACAGTAGTGCCTATTAAAATACAAAATGGCGTTACTATTCAGGACTTTTATTACTACTTTGACCAAAGTATGTTCAATCTCAATCCTGGCGAGCAGATTGAATATTACTTCCAAGTATTTGATAATGATGGTGTTAACGGTGCAAAATCAACTAAATCATCCGTTCAAAGCTATAGAGTGCGCACGATGGATGAGATAGAGGAAGATATGCACAACGCTGAAGAACAGACTAAGTCTGATTATGCTGATTTGTTGAAAGAATCCAAAGATTTAGCCAAGGAAATCGAAAAGATGCAGCAGAAGATGCAGCAGGAAAAAGAACTTTCTTGGCAAGACAAGAAGAATTTGGAGAAGTTGATGAAGGATTATCAGAAGCTTCAAGATCAAATCAACGAGCTCAAGCAAAAGCAGGAAAACCATCAGCAGGTTGAAAACCAGTATAAACAGATTGATGAAGATATCTTGAGAAAGCAGCAGGAGCTTCAAAAACGGATGGATGAAATCCTTTCGGATGAGATGAAGCAGATGATGAAGGAGCTGGAGCAGATGATGCAGAATATGGATAAGGACAAAATCCAGCAGCAGATGGAGAAGATGAAGCTTTCTTCGGAAGACATCAATAAATCCTTGGATCAGCAACTTCAGTTGTATAAGCAGTTGGAAGTGGAGAAAAAACTGAATGAAACGGTTAACAAGATGCGTGACTTGGCCGATGAACTGCGTAAAAACGCTGCCAAGACTGAAGACAAACAGAACTCCAAAGAATCGCTTCAAAAACAACAGCAGGAGCTTCAAAAGAAGTACGATGATTTGAAGAAGGATATTCAGGATTTAAAGCAGATGAACAATGAACTTGAAGATCCGACTGATTTTAAGGATAACCAGGAGCTTCAGAAGGATGCCGACCAAAATATGCAGCAGAGTCAGCAGAATTTGGAAAAAGGTAATCGTTCAAAGTCTGCTGACAACAAAAAGAAGGCAGCTGATGATATTGATCAGATGGCCGAGCAGATGGAACAAGACTTCAACGAAAGCCAGTTGGAAAGCATAACCGAGGATATAGCGACGATACGTCAGATATTGGACAACTTGGTCAAGATTTCCTTCGATCAGGAGGATGTAATGAAACGTGCTCAAAAGATGTCTTCCTATTCTGCTTCTGCTTCCGATGTTATGCGCAAACAATTCGAGGTGAAGCAGACTATGAAGCACATTGAAGATTCTTTGAGTGCGTTAGCGCGTCGTCAGGCTGCTGTGAAGCCTTTCATCCAAAAAGAGGTTACCAAAATCCAGAGTAATATAGAGACTTCACAAACGGAGTTACAGAACCGTCGTATGTCCATGGCTGCCAAAAATCAGCAATTTGCTTTGACTTCGATGAATAATCTTGCTTTGATGTTGATGGAGTCCATGAACGATATGCAGGATCAGCAGAAGCAGAGTCAGTCGAAATGCAACAAGGCAGGTAATGGATCCTGCAATAAGCCTGGTGGAAAAGGTAAGTCAAAGAAGGCTTCTGCGCGGGAATTGCAACAACAATTAAACCGTCAGATGGAAGCGATGAAGAAGTCTATGGAGCAACAGGCGAAACAGGGTCAGACCGGGCAGCCAAAGAGTATGAGTGAGCAGTTCGCCAAAATGGCGGCGCAGCAAGAGGCTATCCGGAAGATGTTACAGGACTATCAATCCGAGCAGAAACAATTGAATGGGGTAGGGGATAAGGCATTGGACAAGATCATTGAGGATATGCAAAAGACAGAGAAGGATCTTGTGAATCGTCAGATTACCCAACAGACCATTAATCGTCAGAAAGACATTACCACACGTTTGTTGCAAAGCGAGCGTGCGGATATGGAACGTGAAAAAGACAATGAGCGTAAATCGAATGAGGCAAGACAGGTACCGAATATCAATCCTCCCAAGGATTGGAATTTTGACCGTCAGCAGATTCAGCAGAATGAGATGTTGCGTTCTGTGCCCGCGAACTTGAACTATTACTATAAGTCCAAGGCGAACAACTATTTTTATAACATTGATTAGTATAACTGTTTATGATAGAGATTTTACTTACTGATTTGAACAATGAGAATTTTTACAGGGAGACGCTGAAAACTATCGAATCCATTTGCGATGAGTATTCGATAGGGGAGCATTTCGGTACGTTGTCCATGGCCAACCAGATGATATGTGACTATCTAGAGTCGAAGTCATCTGTTGTAGCGAATGTGGCGTTTCGTATCGACAGTGATGAAGTGTCATTTGACTATTCTTTGACGAATGGCGACTTCAGTTCCTTCTCCCAGGGTGATGAAGCGGATAACACAAGTATGTTCGTCTTGAGACGTCTGGCGGATGAGGTTTCCTTTTCAACTGATTATGATACCCTTACAACCACTTTCCACGTGAAAACAAAAATGACGGTCCATAGAAATCCGCAACGAGTGGCTGTAAAATCTAAAATCTTCAGTTGATAGATGAAGAACATAGTATCGCTAATATTATGTTTGTTTTGCTCCATTTGGGTATATGCCCAATCGAGTAGGGTGTTGTTCATTGGTAACAGTTATACTTCAGTCAATAACCTTCCAGAGTTAATCTCTCAAATTTATTCATCCACCGGAGAGAGTATGGAATATGTCATGAGTGCTCCCGGTGGCTGTACCTTTCAGCAACATTGCTCGGTATCGCTTCCCTACATTCAGCAAGGAAATTGGGATTATGTCGTTTTGCAGGAACAGAGTCAGTTGCCCTCCTTTCCAGAGAGCCAGTTTATGCAGGAGTCCTATCCATACGCACAAGAGTTGTGCTCTTTGATAAGGCAATACAATCCGGATGCAAAGATTATGTTTTATATGACGTGGGGTCGCAAGAATGGTGATCCGCAAAACGGACAGTATTATCCACCTCTGAATACATACGAAGGTATGGACAGTTTGTTGCATGCTCGCTATTTGATCATGGCAGAGGACAATGATGCTTGCGTTTCCCCTGTCGGAGCCGTATGGCATTCGATACGTGACCAATATCCTGACATGGAACTATATCAGTCAGACGGCAGTCACCCTTCCTATTTTGGATCATACGTGGCTGCTTGTTCTTTCTATACATCCTTTACCGGCCGAAATCCGCTCGATATTCAATGGAATGGTACTCTTGATGGTCCGTCCGCTGATATCGCCAAGAATGCGGCAAAAAGGGTTGTCTATGACTTTCTCTCGAGTTGGTGTTTTGAAACAGACACCACGCAAATTGATTCGACGCCCGTGGTTGATAAGATAGTCGATACGGTTTATGTCTATCCTAACCCTGCCAATACCACGCTTCATATTCATATTCCTGAATCTTTTGGTTCTGGCGGTTCTCTCATGATTTTGGGTGAGAATGTCATAGCTTACCAGCAAGTGGGTTTGGATAGCGACATTATCTTGAATGTTTCTCAATTCCCAAGTGGGTTATACTTTTTGGTCGTGAACTTAGGAGGTTTCAAACGTGCGTTTAAGAAGTTCACCATTGTACATTAGTTATGATAAGTTTCGATTTTGTTTGTGAAAGCAACTTCAAGCCATCGGTAAAACACAAGATATGGCTTCAGCAAGTAATCCGCACAGAAGGGAAAACTCCTGGTGATATTTCCTATATTTTCTGTGGTGACGAATATATGCTGGAGCGAAACATCGCCTTTTTGAATCACGACACTTATACCGATATCATCACTTTTGACGAGTGTGTTGGAGATGTTGTATCCGGTAGTATTCTGATCAGTGTTGACAGGGTGGGGGAGAATGCAGTGATGTTTAACAAGACTTACGAAAATGAGTTTTTACGAGTCCTTGTACACGGAACATTCCATCTTTGCGGTTATAAGGATAAAACGGAATCGGAAGCTAAACTCATGCGCCAAAAAGAGGATGAGGCCTTGGCATTATTAGCTGATTCAAATTTATAACCAATTTACTATCAGAAAATTTCGAATATTTTTCACGTGAAAAGATGAGGGACTGTTACGATATCATAGTGGTGGGTGCAGGTCATGCGGGATGCGAGGCCGCCGTTGTTTCGGCCAAGCTTGGGAACAGTGTTCTTCTCATTACGATGAACCTTGCCCTCGTGGCGCAGATGTCGTGCAACCCGGCTATTGGAGGTATCGCCAAAGGACAAATTGTTCGCGAAATAGATGCGTTGGGTGGTATGACGGGTATTGTGACCGACCATACCATGATCCAGTACCGAATGCTCAACCGTTCGAAGGGACCCGCTATGTGGAGTCCGAGGGCACAGTGCGACAAAACAGCCTTTTCCTTGTATTGGAAACATATTCTTGAAAATACTCCTAATCTCCATCTTCGTCAAGATACCGTGACCGAATTGTTATTTGATGCGGATAGGGTCATTGGCGTCAAGACGCAATTGGGTAAGACTGTTCTCTCAAAGAAAGTCATTCTCACTAACGGTACTTTTTTGAACGGACGTATTCATGTCGGGGAGGTTAATTTTTCCGGCGGTAGGATAGGGGAGAGTGCTTCTTTCATTTTGTCCGACCAATTGAAAGAGCGTGGCATCGTTACGAAAAAACTCAAAACCGGAACCCCTGTCCGAATTGATGGACGGACTGTCGATTTCTCCAAAATGGAAGAACAACCCGGTGAAAACCCTCCGGGACGTTTTTCGTTCACCAATACCCCTCCTCTTCACCGGCAGCTCAGTTGCTGGATTACCTATACCAACGAGCAAGTACACCAAGTACTCCAAAAGGGTTTCGAAAAGTCCCCTATGTTCCAGGGACGCATCCAAGGTGTGGGTCCCCGTTATTGTCCGTCCATAGAAGATAAAATCGTTCGTTTCGCTGACCGTACACGTCACCAACTCTTTCTTGAACCGGAGGGACGCAATACAAATGAATATTACCTCAACGGTTTTTCCTCCTCTCTTCCTGAAGATATTCAGGTGGAGGCCCTCCATCTGATTCCTGGATTGGAACAAGCCGAGATATACCGTCCGGGTTATGCCATCGAGTATGACTATTTCGACCCGATGCAGTTGCGTTATACGCTTGAATCGAAAATTATCGGAAACCTTTATCTTGCCGGACAGGTGAACGGAACCACCGGTTATGAGGAGGCGGCGTGTCAAGGACTCATGGCAGGCATCAACGCACATCTCTCCCTTGCCGAAAAAGATCCTTTGATTTTGACCCGTTCACAGGCTTACATCGGTGTGCTCATTGACGATCTGATTACGAAAGGTGTCCAGGATCCCTATCGCATGTTCACTTCGCGAGCTGAATACCGCATTTTGTTGCGACAGGACAATGCCGACCAAAGGCTTACTCCGATAGGCAATCAGTTGGGTCTGATTGATGCGGAACGCTATGAGGAATTTCTCCACAAATACGATCTGCAGACGCAAATCACCGACTACCTTCGAAGCCATACTACCCACTTTCAAACGCTCAATGAGCTGCTCGTTAAACGGGAAACTTCTCCCTTGAATCAAAATGTCAAATTGGAAAATGTATTGCTCCGTCCCCAAATCTCCATTCAGGATCTGATGGATTATGATCGTGAGTTTGCCTATTTCCTGCAACAGATTGGTGCCGATTCAGAACAGATTACCAACGCCGAAACGAGTATAAAATACAGCAGCTATATTCAGAAGGAGGAAGAAATGGTGCAACATCTCACCAATCTCGATGCTATTAAGCTGCCTCTCGATTTGGATTATCCAAACATCAATTCTTTGTCGAAAGAGGCGCGTGAAAAGCTGTCCAAACTCCAACCCGCAAATCTGGGGCAAGCCTCTCGCGTCAGTGGTGTGAGTCCAGCCGATATTACCGCACTGATGATTTATCTTAGGACTTGTGATTTGTGATTTGTGATTAGTGAGGTGTGATTTGTGATTTGTGAATTGTGATTTGTGATTTGTGAATTGTGATTTGTGATTAGTGAGGTGTGATTAGTGAGGTGTGATTAGTGAGGTGTGATTAGTGAGGTGTGATTAGTGAGGTGTGATTAGTGGTAGATTATTCTAATGAAAGAAAATCCACTCTAAGTTAGTTATAATACATTGATAATCAATAATATATTATAAAATCATCGATTTTGTTAGCGATAATCGAAAAAAGGTGTTCTGTGTTTAAGAATCATAAAAAAGCCTGAATTCAGCGATTTTCGGTAAACTATATTGATTATCAATTATTTATACTTTACATCCTTTTGGAATGATCTCCGATAAAAAATATTTTGGGTATTTCGGTCGCGTGAATTGAAAAATGCGTAATTTTGCAATCCGTTTCTTGGATAAGATTATTTTACCAACAACAGTCAAAAGAATACATTATGGAATTAAAAGGATCCCAAACCGAAAAGAATCTGCAAGCCGCTTTCGCCGGCGAGTCACAGGCCAGAAACAAATACTCTTATTACGCCTCCAAGGCGAAGAAGGATGGCTACAACCAAATTGCCGCCATTTTTGAGGAGACGGCAGCCAATGAGAAGGAGCACGCCAAAATCTGGTTCAAACTTTTGCACGACGGCAAAGTGCCCGACACGGTGACCAACCTGAAAGACGCTGCGGCGGGTGAAAACTACGAGTGGACCGATATGTATGCCGGTTTCGCTAAAACTGCCAAGGAAGAAGGTTTCGACCACATTGCCGCACTGTTCAAGATGGTTGGTGAGATCGAGAGACATCACGAGGAGCGTTACAAAAAACTGCTCGCCAACATTGAGGGCGGTCTTGTCTTCTCCCGCGACAACGATATGGTTTGGCAATGCGCCAACTGTGGCCACATCGTCATCGGCAAAAAAGCCCCTGAAATCTGCCCGGTTTGCGACCATCCGCAATCCTATTTCCAAATCAAAGCCGAAAATTTCTAACCCATTTTTTAATCAACAACAAATCAAACCATTATGAAGAAAAAATTCGTATGTACCGTGTGTGGTTATGTACACGAAGGTGATACCCCTCCGGAGAGATGTCCGCAGTGCAAGCAGCCCGCTTCCAAGTTCAAAGAGCTGGTTGAGGACGGTGCTCTGTCATTTGTCACCGAGCACGTTTTGGGCGTGGCCAAGGACAGCGACGAGGAGATGATCAAAGACCTCAACGCGCATTTCATGGGCGAAGCCACGGAAGTGGGCATGTACTTGGCCATGAGCCGTCAGGCCGACCGCGAGGGTTATCCCGAAGTGGCCGAGGCGTTCAAACGCTATGCCTTCGAGGAAGCCGAGCATTGTGCCAAATTCGCCGAGTTATTGGGCGAGGTGGTCTGGGATACCAAGACCAACCTTGAAAAGCGTATGATGGCCGAAAGCGGCGCTTGTGCGGACAAAATGCGCATCGCCAAACGTGCCAAAGAGATGAACTGGGATGCCATCCACGACACGGTTCACGAGATGGCCAAGGACGAGGCCCGTCACGGACAGGGTTTCGAGGGTCTTTTCAACCGCTATTTCAAGAAATAAGCGCGTTATTTCCGAAAAAAGAAACGGAGTCATCGTTTGGTGACTCCGTTTTTTGTATCCTTTGACATAACGGGAAACAGCATTCTACTGTCTGTCTGTACCCGTTTCTGTCTCGGTGTTCGCTGCGGATGGGGGTGTCGCTCGATAACCGCCACTGCGCTTGTTGCCGACGTGTTGGATGAGCTGCTGTTTGCGAAGCTCGGCGATGCAGCGTTCGACAGTGCTCAATGAAAAGGCTGTTTTGGCGGTGATGTCCGTTGCGTTGCAGTCGGGATTCGCCTGGATGCAGGAAAGGACAGCGTCGATTTTCTCCTGCGGGGGGACGGCGGGTTTGCGCTTTGGTTTGGACCTTTTATGCGATTTCGGGTTGTTCTTGACCTGTTTTTCGGCTTTGCTTTCACGAAGGTATCCTATAATCCATTCTGCGACTGGTTCGTCTTTTATGGGATCCAGAATGAAAGAAATCGGTTCCTTCGTCCATGGCATCTTTTTAAGGAACACCTCGCTGCCGTTGCACGACCAGATGTACTGATACGGAATCAAAACGCTGGGCGAAACACGGACAAAATCTTCTTCCCCAAACAGTTGCACAAGATGTTTCATGGAGCCGAGCCGGGTAAACCAACGGTCATCCACCGTATAGATGCGGGTGAAGTTCCCCTCCTGAACACAATAGTAGATGTCGTCTTTGGGAATCATTAAGAGGTTGCTCTTTTGGTCAACGACATCCACCATCTGAGTGTCGCGATAGACCACTTGCACTTCCGCCTCCAGAGCCTTTCGCTGTTCCTGCCGCTCCCGGAACATAAACGGGAAGAAGGTGAAGGCCAAGTCACGTGCAGTAACGATTATTAAGTGATGTAAAAACAACCTAAAAGAGCCGAATAACTCCACAGCAGCAGCATTACAACGTTTAAAAAACGGCCAGGCGATAGCCATCTCAATCAGTCCAGCCATAAAGCAAACGAAAACCACCACCACCCAATAGACAACGGGATGCTTTTTATGAATCAGAGGGTAAAGCAGAAAATAGTTGGCATAAAGGGTAGCCAGCATCAGCAGCCCTGCGAGCACCTCTTTGACAGCACTTCCCGCGTATGGACGAAGTTGGGAGTAATTGGCAAAGAAGTAGAGCACTATGGCACAGAACAAGACGTTCAGCAAAACGGCGAGAAAGATGTTCAGATGTTTCATATATGTTTCGATATTTTGATTCGGCAAAGATAATGAAATAATTCACAAGGGTCTTGAAAATCGTCCAATTCCCTCACATATAATCCGTCTAATTCCCTCACAAAGGATTCAAAACAATCCATATTTTCAATATATTGATAATCAATATTTTATTATATGATTTAAATCCTTTTGAAGTGTATGGTCTGTCATATTTCAGGCGTGAATGAAAATATTTTCGGGTGTGAGGGATATAAAAGTGTCGCAGAAGATAGTATCTTTGCCGCCAAAAACTGATATAATTGATTGATTCCGTTATGAAAAAGTTGTGTATTATCCAATGGTTGATGTTGATTTCAATTCTAACTGTTGTGGCACAGGAGCCTGCTCTTCCCTACACGGCCACTTTTTCCACGTCGGAAGGGTGGGTGCTGAACAATGGTGATGCTCAGAATTATTGGATATTAGGTACCTCTGGCAGTAACAATGCACTCCTTGTGACCAACAACGGCGCCACCCCCACCTATTCCTACACCCGGAGTAATGTCGCTGCCGAAAAGACATTTGTGGTCGGGGATGCTGACAAGATTATTGTCTCTTTCGATCTGAAATGCGGCGGCAAGTACAACAAAGACTTTCTGAAGATGTTTTTGGCGCCTCCTTCCCAGATCTACGAGGGTGGAATCGCCTACTCGTGGGGTGTCAGCACGGATTCCGTCTATGCGGCCAACTTCAGCGACCACTTCGATATGACCAACACGCCAAACTATCCTTATATTATCAATTTGACAGATGGCCAAACTATCCATTTGGATGTTCGGATGAACAATCCGATTGCCAATCCCGATACCAACTCAATTGCAAAACTGGTTTTTGGATGGGTTAATGACTACGGCAGCACTTACGATCACGGAATCCAGCCCGCACCTACCATCACCAATTTGCGTTTGAAAAGAGAGACCTGTACCCCTCTTACCGGATTGTCCGTCTCCAACATCCAGAGCCATTCAGTAGAGTTGTCGTGGAATATGCCTGAGGGTGGTGCCTCTGACTATATTGTCCAATATGCTAAAGATGGCCAGAATTGGAACGATGCCTATATCACCACCGTGAACGTGCAGGACACGTCTGTGACGTTGACTGGTTTGCAGTCTATAACGAAATATTGGGTAAGGGTGGCACGCAATTGCGGTAGCGATACCAGTGTCTGGATCAAACAATCGTTCACTACACTTTGTGAATATATTGACACCCTTCCGTACATCTGCGACTTATCTCATGTCTCAAGCACTATGCATCCGATTCCTGTTTGTTGGGAAAGAGGCCCAGGAAGCTGCTGCGACCCTGTTATTAGCTATGGTGCTATCAATCTTTGGATTCCCAACACCATCTCGATGCCGCATTTGAACAGACAGCTCATTGATATAAATACCGTGGAGGTTTCCTTTTCCGCCAGAAGTGAAACGAACAATGGCACCTTGATCATTGGTGTGATGACCGATGCCAGTGCAGACTCTACGTTTGTGGCTGTTGACACGCTAAGCCTGACTACATCATACGAGTCTTATGTGGTTCCGATAAACGGCTACACCGGAGTTGGTGACAGAGTCTCTTTCAAATGTATCGACCACAGCGACATATACGTGAAAGATGTGATCCTTGACTATACGCTTTCGTGTCCAAGGCCATACGATTTGGAATCGTCCAGTCCTACGCATAACAGTATTGATTTGAGTTGGACGGGAACGAGTTCTTCCTGCAATGTTTACTATAAAGCGGATGGTGATGCATCCTATTCGGTGGCATCCAATATTACGGCGGGTGTCGGTCAGCCGTTCACCTTGTCGGGATTGGCTTCCAGTACAATTTATCAGTGGTATGTGGCGGCTCAGTGCTATGACAGCACCGAAGCAGCAAGCCACGAGCTCAGCTTTTTCGAGACCCTTTGCGACCCCATCAACCAACTGCCTGTGACGTGGGACTTTGAATACTATAATAATGAAACAAAGATGCCTTTGTGTTGGAAAAACATAGGTGATGCAGATATTAGAGAGGGGAATGCCCATAGCGGGACGCATTCAATGCGTTTATACAGCAATAATTCTCCGTGTTTTGTTGTGTTGCCAAAAGTGGAAAATAATCTATATCCTATTGATAATATGCAAATTAGATTCTTTGCAATGAATACGGGTACGGTTAGCGATTTTCATGTTCGAGTCATTGGCGGGGTGATTACGAATCCGGAAAACAGTGCTACCTTTATTCCTAACGATACAATAGATGTGATTGGTGCGGCAGGTGGAAGTTTCCAGGAATATACGTTACGATTATCTGACTATTACTATTACCCCAATGATGCCTATCCTGCGATAAAGTTTGTGGGAATTAACGGTACATGGCTTTTGATAGATGACCTTACTTTGGAAGTCGTTGATTCGACCCTTCTTCCAGACTGTCCTTCGTTGACAACTCTGGAGACAACCAATATTAGTCAGACGACTGCCACGCTGAATGCTGCCTTTGAAAATCCTGACAACATGTCTGTCTCTGCCGTGGGATTCAAATGGAAGGATATTTCGAGCAGTGCCTATACGCAGGTTGATTGTTCCGTCTCGAATAACGTTTTTGCGACCGAACTGGACGGTTTGACTGCCAATACAACTTACGCATACAAAGCATTTGTCACTTACTACGGAATAACAGTTCTCAGTGAGGAAACAATCTTCACCACCCTGCCCGAAAATGACACCATCGAAGACCATGTTGAAGAGTATTTGCTAAGCAGCATCAAGCTATATCCCAATCCGGCAAATGAGTATATCGATGTACAATGTACAATGAACAATGTACAATTGGAGGGCATTGAGGTGATAGATGTTTACGGCAAGGTAGTCCATGCCATTGTAGGGGCGAATAATCATTCGCTCCTACAGACCCGCATCAACATTTCAGGATTGGCCGGTGGCATCTATTTTGTGCGCGTGACCACCGACAAAGGTGTGGTAATAAAGAAATTTGTGAAGAAATAACGCTGTTTATAAGTAAATAAAGATTCGCTATGAAAAAGTCTCGTATAATATGGTGCTTGTTTTTAATGGTCTTATTGTCTATGCCGACAAAGAAGTTGGATGCGCAATCCCCTTGTCCTCCGGTAAGTGGCATCACATTGTCGTCAGTGACGGAGCACACGGCCGAAATCACGTGGACAGCCGGTGGGAGTGAAAATTACTGGTTTTATTGCTTTACCACAGATTTCACAACACCCGCCCCGGCACCAGCTAACGAGGGTTGGATGCATACGGACAATCCTCTTCTGTTGGACTCTCTTGCTGATGGTCGTTGTTACAGACTTTGGATCAGGGCCGGATGCGGTGCGGGAAATGTCAGTTCTGCCCAACCCTTTGAGTTTTGGACGGAGTGCCAAGAGATAACCTTGCCTTACACAGAGGATTTTGACCATCCAGACAGCATATTCTACCTCGGTTTCCAAAATTCAGGGCCGCTGCCACACTGCTGGCAGAAACTGAGCCCTTACCTCAATTCGGGTCCCTATTGTACCGGCGACAGCTGTCTCACGTTTTACAGCACCAACAACGAGTACAAGGTGGCCATTCTGCCGCGCCTTTCCAACGACCTGCTGATTTCCCACCTCAAGATGAGCTTCGACTGCAAGAAACTGCAATATTACTATCCATCCTCTTTGATTGTAGGTGTTATGGACGACCCCACCGATCTTTCTTCGTTCACATCCGTGGATACCGTTTACACTGCGGATGTCAATTATTGGGATTGGCAACATCGAGAGGTTTTTTTCGAAAACTACACGGGTACGGGACATTATATCGCTTTGAAGTGTCAGTATTCTTCGCATAATTATTTCAAGGTGGACAACTTGACGATAGATACCGCGTTCACTTGCCATACGCCTACAAATCTGATGGCTACAGGTATTTCACCCTCATCCATTTACGTGACTTGGGAGGATGAGGTCGGTGAGAATGAGTGGCAAGTAGCGTTTGTACCCAGCTATCTCACAGATCCCGACAGTAATCATATTGTTACCGTGCATGAGAAACATTATCTAGCTACAAATTTGACAGATAGCAATTATGTGTTCTTTGTCCGGACACACTGTTCCAACGGCTGGGGTTACAGCGATTGGGTCTCCATACCCGTGACCTCTTTTGCTTATCCGCCCGCCACGGTTCCCTACTCCCATAATTTCGAAGCTGGGAGCGAGAATGCCGCGTGGCGGATAGAGACCGGAAACCCCGTGAGTCGGTGGCAAATCGGCATTCCTAACGGTTACAGCGACACATTGCTCTTTATTACCAACAACGGCGCGGATGCCACCTACGGCAGCACGATAGCCGAGACATGGGCGTACCGGGACTTCCAGCTAAGCGGAGCCACCGAGTATGAGGTCAGGTTCAAATGGCTGTGCAACGGGCATCCCTCCTACGCTTATATGCAGGCAATGGTCGGGAAGCCCGCTCCGATATTGGTTTCCACAAACTATTTCGATGAAGTTTATCCCGAGGGTTCTGTTCTGATAGGTAAATATGCACGACAGAATGATTGGAAGACAACCCGTTACGTGTTAGGAAGCGAGAATGACAATACGGTGCAACGCCTTTACTTCCGATGGCGTAACGTGTATAATTCCGTGTATCCGCCGGGAGCGGTTATCGATAATGTTCAGATTGTCCCGTATCACTGCTCGCGCCCCGTGGATGTCACGTTTGAGGGCGCAACGGCCCATGAGGCTTTCATATCCTTCTCTTCGGCGGGACCAGAGCAAGATTCCTGGCAGTATGTACTTTGCCTTGGCGATTATGACCCTGATACGGTTACGAATGTGGTCACGACACAAGCCACCTCTATTCAAGTTTCTGATTTGCAAGCGAATACGTTCTATACCCTGTATGTGCGGTCGATTTGTAGCAATGGTTACCACTCCGCTTGGTCGGAGGCAGTGACCTTCTGGACAATGTGTGATCCGATTACCATTCCATACTATGAGAATTTTACCCCCGGAGACAATCAGTCGGGAAATTTTCCCGACTGTTGGTCGTTCCCTGCTCCCGAGTCAGGCATACAACATCCATCCATCTATACACCAACTCAGGTTTGGGAGGCGGACACCAGTCCTGTTCTCCGTTTTGCGGGTATCTACTCCACAGAAGCATTGGCCATACTTCCCGAAGTGCCTTCCGATTATTCGCTCAACAGCCTGCGACTATCATTTTTAATGCGCTCGAATACTGACAGCATCCACTTGATTGTGGGAGTGATGTCTGACCCAGATGATTTCTCGACTTTTATCCCAGTGGACTCTGTTCAAATAGTCGAGCATTTTTATGTGGACCGTAAGGAGGTTTTCTTTGACCATTACCAGGGCTCGGGAACGTACATTGCCATTCTCTCCGATTATGTAGGAGACAACACTTGCCACCTCGATGTGGACGATCTGGTATTGGAAATCGCGCCCTCATGTCTTGCTCCGTCCGGATTAAAGGCAATCAATATGGGCCAAAACTCGGTAACGCTGTCGTGGACGCCTGCCAATGGCGAACAAGCTTGGGAAATCGCATACGGCACGGACGATTTCGATCCAGATTCAACGGAGAACATCTGTGTGGTCAATACGAACCCATTCACGCTGACAGGGCTTTCTGACGGGACTTTCTACGGCATCTACGTGCGTGCCGTGTGCTCGCCAGGGGAATACAGCGAATGGAGCCCGCTCGGCTACGCTTTCACTCGTTGTGCCCCGGTTTCAGTGCTTGGTCAGCCGTACCAGGAATCTTTCGACAGCTATACAACAGGGATTTCCACATCGCTTTACACGCCTATAGAATACCCCTATATCTCGTACCCGGACTGCTGGTCGTTCTTGAATCTCCATGCCCTTGTCGGATATCCTGACTGGACTCTTCCAGCTGCGTTTTTGTCCAACTGTAGCACTTTTTTTGTTTGGGGCAAAAGTCTGCACCTCGTAAACAGCATGGTCACACCCTTGTATGCGGTTCTTCCGGAATTTGTGGAACATATCCGCTTCCTAAAGCTGACCTTCTCTTACAAATATGCACTCCTTCGTTCAACTCTTTCGGTGGGTTATATGACCGACCCTTCTGACGGGAACACCTATCATGAGGTGCAATTCTGTCAGAATTCGAACTCAAACAATTTTACGACCCTGACCATTGATTACAGTACGCTCAGCCTTGTTGCTGACAGCAACTACTATATTGCGTTTCGGTCGTATGAGCCCGGTTTCGGGTGGGCGAATGTTGCCCTTGAGAATGTGAAGGTAGAGCTTATCCCGAATGCTTTTCCGGCTCCTACCCAGCTGAATGTCAGCGATATCACCACGAATTCGGCTGTGCTGGATTGGACCAACGGAAATGACGAGAACCACTGGATGGTGCAGTATGGAGTTGCCTCCAGGTTTGAATGGACCGACAGTATGGAGGTTTTCTCGCATCCCGTTTTGCTTGACAGTCTGGCAGCCAACACGGAATACAATGTCCGGGTGAAAGCCGTTTATGGGAATGACCGTACGATGTGCAGTGATTATACCGCCACGGCGTTCACCACGCTCGATGATACTTCGGTGCCCGATTACGATGGCTTCGGCCAGCGCGTCGCCATCCGGCCCAATCCTGCCAAACAATATATTGACGTGGTTTTAGACGAGGTTACAGGGCCTTGCCAGATCGAGTTGTACGACAGCCAAAGACGGAAGGTCGGAGAGATGCCTATGGTCGGAGAGAGTGTGAGAATCCCTCTTGAGTATCTTGCCTCAGGCGTTTATTTCATCCAAATCAAGGGCGATGATCTAAAGGTCTCCAAGAAATTCATCAAAGAATAGCCCTTAGGCCGTCTTCATTTGACATTTTAATACGTCATACAACACATAAAAAAGGAGCCACTGCAAAGTGACTCCTTTATTTTTCGTGTTCCAGCTGGGGCTCGAACCCAGGACCCCATCCTTAAAAGGGATGTGCTCTACCTGCTGAGCTACTGAAACTCCTTCAGGGCTTTCTGCGGCAAGAATACCGCGGCTCCTTTTTGAGGCTGCAAAAATACACTTTTTTTGATTATGTCGCCATAGTTTTCTTAATTTTTTCCTGAAACAATAAATAGCTGAAAGTCACCATATTATATAATATTCAAAAAAAATCATATTCATTGGGTTCAGAATCATATTTTGTCTATATTTGCAATGTATCTTATTGATAATAAATATGTTAAAAATATAAAACGGCAAAAACAAAATGATTGCCCATTTTGCAGAAAAGTGGTGGAAAGCTGCCATTTTGCATTGAAATGGGTGACTGGAAACGATTATAACCCAAATGATGATAAGATGAAAAAAATGTTCATTACGCCCCAAAAAGACACGGTGACCCTTTGCCTGCCGTCGGAGTGGGTGGGCAAGCCGCTGGTGTGCACACTGAGCCATCCCGACGAGAAAAGCACCTATCCCGACGATTCGGAATTTGTAACCGAAATGCGCGAAGACAGTTTCATTTACAATGCCGAATTGTACAAGCGTAAGCACCACCGTCCGCGAAAGAAACGCTTGCGTCGCAAACGCGGGGGGAAAAACAAGTACCTATAAGGCGATGCGGGTATTTTCCGTATCGCTTGCACGGAAAATCAGTGCAGATCAGCTCCTATGAGGTGCATGAACTCCTGGCGCGTGTTTTCGTTCTTGAGGAATGCGCCGGTGAACTCCGATGTGGTGGTCACGGAGTTCTGCTTCTGGATGCCGCGCATCGACATGCAGAGGTGCTGGGCCTCGATGACCACGCCCACTCCGAGGGGATTCAGCACTTCTTGGAGGCAGTTCTTGATCTGGGTGGTGAGTCTCTCCTGAAGTTGCAGCCGGCGGGCGAAGCACTCCACCACACGCGGTATCTTGCTCAGTCCCACGATGGTGCCGTTCGGGATGTAGCCGATATGCGCTTTGCCGAAAAACGGCAGCAGGTGGTGCTCGCACATCGAATAGATCTCGATGTCCTTCACCACGACGATCTGTTTGTAATCTTCATGGAAAAGGGCGCTTTCGAGAATCGCTTTCGGATCTTGGCGGTAGCCGTGCGTCAGGAAATCCATCGCCTTGGCCACACGCATCGGGGTTTTCAACAGTCCCTCGCGCTCAGGATCCTCGCCCAAATTGCCCAAGATGGCCTTGTAATGTATGGCTAATTGTTCTAAATTCTCCTCTGGAAATTTCGGAATCATATTTATAACGTTAAAAATTGCTAATTTTGATATGTCTTTCTACCGAGCTCTTACCCCTTTCGGGGTTGCTCAAGGAAAAAGTTATTATGAAACAAAGCTTTATGTACACATTTTATACCCATTGCCCATTGATAAACGGGTTGTTTCTCCGTTCGTTCCCCACGCTGGTCGGGTCGCCGTGGCCGGAAAGGATGGTTACCTCGTCGGGCAGGGTCAGGATTTTCTCGCGGATGCTCTGCAGAAGCTTCTCGCCGTTGCCGGTGGGCAGGTCGCTGCGGCCTACACTCAACTCGAAAATCAAATCGCCGGTGAAAATCACCTGGTTGTCGGCGCTGTACAGACAGACGCTGCCTTCGCAGTGGCCGGGCGTGTACAACACGTCCAGATGCTGGTTGCCGAATGTCAGGGTTTCGCCCTCCTGAATGTAGCGGTCCGGGGCGGGCATATCCTCCAATTCGAAACCGAAGACCGTCGCGTAGGCGTATGCGCGGTTGTATTCCTTCATTCCCGCCTCGTGCAGCAGGATGTCAACACCGTATTCTTTCTTGCACCACGGATTTCCCGCTATGTGGTCGAGATGCGGATGTGTATTGATGATGTACTTGATATCCAGATGGTTGTCGGCCACATATTCACGGATTTGTCCGTCTTCGTAAAACCGGCAGTTGCCAGGATCGACAATCACCGCCTCTCTTGTCTCGTCCGACAAGATATAAGTGTTCACCATCAACGGGTTGAAGTGAAACGTCTTGATTTCCATATTCACAAATTTTAACTTGGAACTAGTTACTGCCTCTCGTAACGCTTTATGCTTTTTTAACAGGTTAAAAGGCAGGTCTGTTCGGATCTGCGGCATATACTTCTTTCACTTTGTGGCCATTCTCGAAGATGGCGCTGTAATACAATTTTCCTTGCGGTGTCCAGCTCGACCATTTGCCGTGTTTCACACGGTTTTTGAATGCTCCCTGCGTGTGCTTCACGCCGTTGTCGTAGTATTCGGTGAAGGGGCCTTCCGGCACGTTGTGAACGAAATTCTGTTGCCGGACCATCTTTTCATGCATGTTGAAGAACACCCATTTGCCCTCCTTCATGTCGTTGGTGTATTTGCCCTTGGACAGGATGTGCCCGTTTTGGGCGTATTCGTTCCAGACACCGTTTTTCACGTTGTTGACATATTTCCCCTGACGGTGCATCTTGCCCGACTCTTCCCAGTAAATCGTGGAGAGCCCGTGCAATTCGCCGTCTTTGTAGTTGTTCTCGTACTTTTTGTAGCCGTTCTCGAACCAGCCTTCCCAATAGCCGTCCATCACAGCATCTTTGAACGTGCCGCGGTCTTTAACCTTGCCGTTCGGGAAGTAGGCGGTCCATAGTCCGTTTTCCTTGTCGTTCACGAACGTGCCCTCGCGTTGCAGTTTGCCGTCTTCGAACCATGCTTTCCATAGGCCTTCGCGTTTTCCGTTCACGTAATTGCCTTTGCGCCATACGCTTCCGTTTTCATAGAAGTAGGTCCACACGCCGTTCTGCAGTCCGTTGTCAAAGTTGCCTTCGCTGCCCAGGCGGCCTTCGGAATCGTAGAATTTCCATAGCCCTTGCTGGAGTCCGTGCACCAGCTTGCCTTCCATCTCCTTCTTGCCGCCGCGTTGCCACCAGCAAGCGTCGCCTTCGAGCAACCCCATATCGTAGGTGCCTTCGAAGTACTTCTCCCCGTTGTCGAAATACTCAACGACGTGACCGTGAACGCTGTCCGCGATGTACATCACTTTCTTGTATAGCTGACCGTTAGGATGGTAGAAAGTCCATTCGCCGTCGCGCTGACCGTCCTTGAATTGTCCTTCCGATTCTGTTCTGCCCGACTGGAACCAGCTTTTGAACGGGCCGTTGTCGGCGTGGTATTCCTGACCGAGTTTGCCGTCGTCGTACCAAACTTTCCACACTCCCACCTTGATGCCGTCGCGGTAGTCGCCCTCGGTCCATTTTATCCCGTTGTTGTGGTAATAGACCCAGTGTCCCTGCTCAATGCCTTTCTTCTGCACGCCGATGGACATCAGCTTGCCGTTTTTCCAGTAGGTTTTGGTCGTATCCTGCGCTATAAGGCTGGTTGTCAGGGTGATACAGAACCACAATAAGACTATCTTTCTCATTTTGCAAAAATTAGGGTGCAAAAATACATTTTTTGTGAATAGGGTAAAAAAAAACGCCGCACTCTTGCGAATGCGGCGTAAAATCATTGGCTTTGATTGAAAATTACCCGATAGCGATGGTGCGGGCGAGTTTGGGTTCCTCTTTCTGCACTCTCGGGAGGGTGATGGTGAGGATTCCGTGCTCCACTTTGGCTTCGATGTGGTCCTTGTCGACGTCCTCGGGCAGGGTGTAGTTCTGCTCGTAGTTCGCGTAGGAGAACTCGCGGCGCAGATAGTGGTGCTTTTTCTCCTCTTCCTTGTGTTCCATCTTGTTCTCGATGGCGACGCAGAGGTTGCCTTCGTCGTTGATGCTCACGCGGCAGTACTCTTTTTTGATGCCGGGGGCGGCCACTTCCATCGTGTAGGCCTTTTCGTCTTCTCTAACATTCACGGCCGGAGCTGTGGTGTTGATGCGCGGCATGATGTCGCTGTTCAAGAAATCTTCAAACATGGTCGGAAACCAACTGTTTTTAAACATAACGGGTAGCATAATGAACTCCTTTCTTTTATTGTTAGACTTTTTATTGTTTTTTCTTTTCCTGTCGCCTCCGCTCTCGCATCGGCGACGCTACCTATAATGCAAACAGCGTGCCAATAAAATATTTCCAAATATTTTTATCTTTACTGACAAATTGTCCGCTTTTTGGTGACAAGATGGCGGGATGTATGACAATTTTTCCATGTTGTTATTAATCCGCATACACGCTGTATCCCATAAGTTCCCTCCAACGAACCTATGTTCATCCGCCAACGCCTGTACAGGCATTCGTCAACGCCCGTACAGGCATCCGTCAATGCCCGTACAGGCATTCGCCAACGCCCGTACAGGCATCCGTCAATGCCCGTACAGGCATTTGTCAACGCCCGTCGTGTGATGCCCCTAAGGGGCATTCTACGGCGTTGGGAAACGTCGTCTCCTACCGGGCTTTAACCCCTACCGGGGTCTGTGGCAGCCGAAATGCCCCTTTCTACCGAGCTTTTGTCCCTGTCGGGACATTGCGATGCATGTTACGGGTCGGGACATCGGCATGATTCCCGAATAGCCCCGGTAGGGGCGACCGCTCGGTAGGACCGGATGCCCTTGCGGGTTTCATTCGTCCCGAAGGGACGACACTAATCTGTCGACAATTTTTATATCTTTGTCGTGTTTTTCACAAGGATTATGAACAGTAAAACAATCTTGTCATGAGTCAGAATAACGCACCATTAGGGAATTTCTTGCTGAGATACTGGTGGGTCTGGCCCTTGGCGTTTCTGTTGCTTATCGTATTGCAGCTGTTGGATATGCTCAACGGGCACTTCCTGCCGAATGTCATCGACAATGTTATTTGGGGAATTATTCTTCTGTTGGGTGTTTTGCAGGTGGTAGCGTTCATTCTCTCTATTGCCCACAAGGCGTGGTGGAAACTCGGAGGCATCATGGCGGGAGGTTTCCTGTGCGCACTCGGCTTTGCCGCGATAGTGTTTGTGGGCATGGTTACGGTCTTGTTCGAAGAGGAAGAGGATCATTTCGGAATGGAGCATCCGATTCCGGACACATTGCAGTGCGAAGTGCCTATCGGTGGCGTGATTATGCAATTGCCTGAGGATTCCTGTTCCGTTGCCGCGGGTTCGGACTCGATTAGGATTCTTTCGACAGACAAAAGTACCTGGTTGCAGCTGTATGAAGGCGGACAACCCGGCATCTATGAATACACCTTGTATGCGCCTGCACTACCCGACGGGTATGTCTATTTGCGCTGTTTTGAGGTGACGAAGGATATTGCTTTGTCAACCAAAGAGATAGTAAAACGGACCAAGCATGAGTTCTCCGACCATACTTCATTCGGGAAAGTGGTTGACAAACGAGATTTCACCATTTACGAGGGTGTCTGGGGCGAACCTTACGCCGTGCGTGTGGAAGTCTGGTGTCACGACAATGCCTCCAGACGCGACAAGTGCCTTTTGTCGAAGGTTTACAAGCTGGAAGGATGGATGCGGTAATGGAACCCCATTTTTGCAAGCAGATTATTATACTTGCGCGGCTTGGACTGCTGCTTCGAGAGCACGACGCACGTAGGCATTCAGACTCTCACCTCTTTCCACGGCGAGTTCAGAAACCTGAGCATGGAGTTGTTGGGGTATCCTTACGTTGAAGGTTCCGCTGTATGACTTTCTAAGAGGAAGATTATGTTCCTTGCAATATTCGATGTAATCATCCACGGCGGCATGAAAATCCGCCTCAAGCTCTGGCACAGTCATCCCTTCATACGTCACCAAAGCTTTACTCCCTAGTCCAAGGACTTTACCATAAAGAGACAAATCATCCTCAACCTCAATGCTTCCGATAAACCCTTTGTATTTCAATGTATCCATATTGTTTGATTTAAATCAGGTTATTTGTTGTTAGAAACTCAACAGCATCTTTCAATGCTTTGCCTTTTACGATGTTTCCAGGGTGCGGTTTGTGTAATAAATAGCCAATGTCTTTTTCGCTGTTGTAGAATTTGACTCGTGACCCCGATGTCTTCCCCTTAGTATCCTCAATGAATCCGCACATGTTAAAAATAGAAATAAGCTCCGAGTATGTGAAGTCTTTGGGTAGATTTTTTAGCCTACGTGTCAATTTTTCTTTTTTGCTCATTGTTACTAATTTTCAGTTGCAAAAATACAAAAAAAAACAGATATACAATGGACACGCGATTTTTTTATTTTTGCCACAAATTGTTTTCAAAAATAACGCCGATTTTTATGCCCAAACACCCACTCTTTCTCGCTGTTATCCTGCTGATTCTCAGTTTTTCCGCTTTTGCGCAGCATACACCGTGCAAGGTTACTGGCAAAGTGGTTGATGACAAAAACTTCGCGATGCACTACGTCTCCGTGTATGCCTCGCTTCAGGACAGCGTGGTGGCGGGTACCCTCACGGATCAAAACGGCCAGTTTACGATAAAAGTGCCCCGGTCGCCGAAAACTTATACCCTGACCGTGATTTACATGGGCTATAAGTCGAAACATCTTGATTTTACAGCAGATAAGAATGAAGTTGCTTTGGGGAGTATTCCAATGGAGGCTACATCGCAGGCACTGGAAGAGGTGAACATTTCGGCGAGGGATGGCGGACGAACAATCGTCACCGCCGAACATACCACCATAATGCCCACGGATGCCACGACCATGATGACCGGCACCGTCGCAGACCTCCTGCGCCAGCAGTCCTCCGTGACCGTTGACCCCGACGGCAATGTCTCCATCCGCGGTAACGGCAATGTGCTGCTGCTCCTCGACGGGGTGCCCACGAATCTCGGTTCCATCAATGCGATACCCTCCTCCAACGTGGCGAGCATCGACATCATCACGAACCCGAATGCCAGTTACGATGCAGAGGGCACCGGCGGCATCATCAACATCGTCACCAAGAAGGACGGGAAAAAAGGCCTCAGCGGGATGGCGGCGGTCAATTACGGCTTCAACCACTTCACCAACGGCAGCCTCGCGCTGAACTACACCCGCAACAAGTTCGCCCTGCGCTTCAACTACCAGGTAAAATACGAGGACGACATCAACAACGGCTATCTCTACCGCTATTACCGCACCACCGGCGACAGCCTCAGCCAGCAAATCCACGCCCTGCGGACGGTCTTCAACAACAACATCGCCCTCGGGGTCACCATCAAGCCCGATATGCGGAACAAGATCGATGTCGATTTCCGGCTCATCCTGCCCCGCTTCAACACCGTGCAAGATCTCTCCAACGACTGGTTCCACAACGGCATCCTGACGCACGAGAACCGCCGCAGCGACGTGACCTGGAACCGCGAGAACCTCGATGGGACGTTCGCCTACTGGCACGCCATCCGTCCCGGGAAGTTCTCCTTCTCCATCAAAGCGAATGTCTCCAAGATTTGGGGACACCGCCCGTCGTACTACTTCTTGGAGGGTGACTCGGTCAGCAAGTCGGTGTCGGGCGGAAGTCCGCTGCTCACCTCCGCGCAGACAGATTGGAGCATCATCGAGAAATACGGCTTCTGGAATGCGGGCGTGAAGTTCTCCTACCGCCAGAACGACATCTACCACAACTTCTTCGTGCGCGACAGTCTCGGTTGGGACTACTCCCATCAATTCAGTAACGACCTGCTGCACAGGGAGTACGTGCCCGCTGCCTACGTGCAGTTCACCTCTACGGAGTGGCGCGACCGGTTCACTTGGAGTGTCGGTCTCCGTGCCGAGTACAGCCGCACTCACTTGCACAGCGAGAAGGAGATGCTGGACGAGTGGTCGCAGCATTTCTTCCTCGGACCGTCGCTGTCGTTCAAGTACAAGATTTCCAAGAAGCACAGTCTGTCGTTCGCCTACTCGCGGCGCATCACGCGGCCCACGTATCCGCAGCTCAACCCCTATATGAGCATGATCGACCCGCACAACTTCGAGCAGGGCAACATGCACCTCCAGCCCGAAACCGCCGACAACGCGGAGCTGCTCTACCAGTTCAAGGTGCCGAAATGGGCTGTGAACGTCGGCGTTTACGGCAACTACATCCACAACTACATCACGCAGGTGGCCCGTTTCGAGGGCGACATCCTGCTGATGACCTACATCAACGCCACCTCACAGACCAAGGCGGGATTAGACCTGAGCGTGAAGACCGACCCGTGGAAGTGGATGACGGCGACGCTCGGCACGAACACCTACTATCTCTGTTCGGCGGGCAACATCGGAGGATGGGACATCTCGAACAGCGGCTGGGTCAACAACAGCAACCTCCGTCTCGATTTCCGCCCGATCAAGGGGATGAACATCAACCTGCAGTATTTTATGAACACGCCGCAGTATTACCCGCAGTTCACCACGCGCCTCTCGCACTACCTGAACATCGGCATCAGCCAGAAGTTCCTGAAGGGCGCGCTCACAGTCTCCGCGCAGCTCACGGACGTCTTCAACACCCGCAAATGGGAGATCTTCGCCGACAACCAGTACTATCAGTTAGACAACATGTTGCATGGCAAGAGCCGGATGTTCTGGTTAGGCGTGAGCTACAACTTCAACGCCTACAAGAAGAGCGGTGCGGGAAAGGTTGAAGGGGAAGACAGGAGCAAGATTCGGACGGGGGTGTAAAGTAATTCATCATCATGCTATATTTATCTGCGTAAATCTGCGAGATCTGCGGGAGAAAATATGCCCGCTGAACCCGCGGATTTTCGCAGAAACTATTCTATAAGCATTTTGGAATACAGTTTTACTTCTTTTCTATGCACAAAACATTAAAAGTTTGTGGCTGGTCAAAGCAATTATGATAATTCCCGCTCAAAGCTACATTTACATTTTGTAAATTGTATTTCTTGTACATGGTACGGTTTCCTGCTATAAGATAACATTGATTGCCATTGTAAGGATTGATATCTTTTTCTATTGCTTTATTTATTTCTTCTTGAGAAGGATTCCCTGGTAATATCAAAGCGGAAACTTTATATTGGCCATTAACACCAAGAGAAAAAGGTTCTTCGTAAACTATGAAAACACCCGAAAGATTGATGGATTTTTCAATACAATCACATTTAGTGTGTTTGGTACAGCCTACTTGGAATAGCAGGAGTGTAAAAAGGGCGATGCTGAAAACTATCTTTCTCATAACTTGTTTGCTATAAATTATTGACGCGGCAAAGATACGCTTTTTTCAATATCCTGTCATCGTAAGTCTGCGAGTTCTGCGGGAGAAAATGTGCCCGCTGAACCCGCAGATTTTGCAGAAAGATTAATCTCCTTCCTCCAGCATAAACAGCTCCTCCACGGTCTTGCCGAAATACTGCGCCATTTTCAGCGCCAAGAGGGTGCTGGGGACGTATTTCCCTAATTCGATGGAGTTAACCGCCTGGCGGGTCACGCCGATCTTTTCCGCCAGTTCGCCTTGGGTGATGTTTACCTCGGCGCGTGCCACTTTAATCCTGTTTTTCATAGCGCATGGAACGTTTGTTAAGGTATAGACGAAGATAAAAACAAATGATGAATACATAAAGGATGGAGAAGATGTTGATCATCATCACCCACAGGAAGGGAAGACCCCATACGAAAATCAGACATAACATCACGATTCCGCTGTTGATGTACAGCGACAGGATCAGCGACTCATACCGGAGCTGCTCGATGAACTCGTCGTCTTCCTTATTGCGGGAGAAACCGATGAAAATGCCGGCCACAATCAGCAAAAAGCCGATAAATGTCAGCAGAAGGTCGTCGTTTGGGCCGAAAGAGGAGGAAAGCTGCCACCCCTTTCTTTCCAGACGTTCCATCCCGAAAAGCTCTCGGATGTTGTTGAGACTGAAGTCGCATTGACTTTGGAAGATGAAATGGAGGATGATCAGCACAACGGTTATACCGAATATCCACCAACCTACTTTTTTGTAACCGCCTGGTAACAAGAATTTTGTGTTTTTCATAACCTTAAATTTTTAAGATGAATGATGATATTTTTGACGTTGCAAAAATATACAATTCTTGACAAAAAGCAAGTATAAATTACAAAAAGTAATTTTTTAATGCATTACAATACGGGCACTACCACTACACCCATGTGCTGCGCTGCCCGTTGGCGGTTTCGAAGTCTATGGCTGCAAGGCCGGTCATGTCAGGGTGTTAAACTGTATTGACCATTTGGATAAATGGGCACGAACAGGTACAAAAAAAAGCCGCAATTGTCATATACGGCTTATGGGTTTGCAACGAGTAGCTGGTGAGATGCATGATGGATGAGCCTATCGGCTTACAATTCTTCGTATCACCATGCATTCTTTCATTTCGCAGTTGAGGATGAAGACGCCAGCGGTTGGCAAGGACAGCTCTATCGTCTCTTTGCTGGGAATTATCTCTTGGCATAATACGCCAGAAATTGTGTAAAGGCGGATGACTTGAGGAATCTCTTTTTCAAAGTGCACCACACACTGCCCGTGGGCTGGATTGGGGTATATCTTGAGACCGTCAGCAATGAAATTTTGGATTCCCGTGCTGTCTTCCGGGATCACGGGCGGTACGAGCGTGTCGGTGTGGAACGTCATCATGGCCCATTCGCCGAAAAGGTCGGTGTCGCACACGCAACGCACATAGAGGTCGTAGTGGGTGTCGGGTTGCAGGTCCGACAGGTGCAGGAAGCTTTCGGTGGTGCCGACAGTGGTGCCGCTGCCCTGCGCGAAGCCTTGCACGCCGTATTCCGCCTCGAAGTGGTCGGGTTCGCCCTCAAAGCCCCAGCCGATGGTGGCGTGCATGGTATCGACATCGATGAAGTGCAGGTTGAAGACCGCGCTGCAGGTATCTTCCGGAACGATCTCTTCCTGAGCCCAAAGCTGCAGATGGTCGAGGTAGAGGGCAGATCCCTGTTGTGGGGTGTTATTGGCGGAGGAGAACAGGAGAAGTATCAGCGAATCCGCCTCAATGTATGGCGTTGAGGGGTAGATGTCCGAAAGAGGGGAATAGAATATCTCGAACGGGGTGTACTCGGTGGTATCGGTCAGAGCCACGGTGTAGCCGCCGCCCACCACCTCGCGCTTTTGGGTGGTCGGGTTGTATTTGGTGCCGAGCATCAGGATGCCGCCATTGTCCCCGACAGTTGCGGAGGTGTATTTGTAATACCCAGTCAGCCGGTCTGGGACCACGCTGTCCAGGACAATTCCGCCGTCAATAATCGTGTTCACATCCAAACCGTCGAAGGCGGACATCAGTTGGGCGAGGCTGCCGAGGTTGCTGGTGATGTTGTACATCAACGGCAGAAACAAGTCAATATCCACCACGCCGGTCGAAAGAACGGTCGGGAAGATCGTGTTCGTCAGCGAGGGGTCGAGCGATGAAGCCGCAAGGCCGTAAACGGTGGAGCTGATGATGTCGGAAAGCATAAAGCTCTGCAGCTTGAGGGCGTGGCTGCTATCGGGCACATCGCCGGTCACATTGGAGACTTTAAGCAGCGGGAGGTCCGTGTTCACATTGACGGTCATCCCGCTGTACGTGAGGCTTTCGTTCACCGGATAGGTGGGATAGTCCCAACCTGTGGGATAGGGGTAGCTACCATAAACGGACAGGGGGAAGAAGAGCACAGTGACGCTGTATCCGCTGCCGGTGGACCATTGTTCGAAACTGGGGTTGGGAATGGTAATGGTGCTGTCTTGAACTTGTGCTGCAGAGTTCAGCGAGAGGAACATGCAGAATGCTAACAGTAAGTTGGAAATGTATTTCATTATTATATAGTTTTTCAAAGGTGCAAAAATAATAATATTATTCGCTCACTCCATCCACCGCTTGTAAATCGTATGGGCGGCTTCGAAGGTTGAACACGGTGCACCCAAAAATCTCGACAATTCACTTTTCAGTTTCAGCGGTTCGACGGGATATTTCGTATGGCTTTCCGTCCAGGCGTGCTCGAACTTGGAGAGTTCCTCGCCGAAGGCCTTCTCGTCGAACTCCTTGCCCTCTTTCACGGCCTTTATGACCGCCTCGAAGAAAAGGTTCCAGCGTTTGGCATAGTAGTCGCCGACGAGCCCGCCCCACATCCGGTTGGCGTAGTCATTGAGCACGGGACCGCCCCAGATAGTAAGTAACGTACGCGCCTGCCGCTCGTAGTAGTCTTTCTCCTCCTCGGTGGTGCCCCACTTGCGGGCTGCCTCAATCCACGGTCCCAGCATGAAGGCGGGGTGCGTGTTAAGCAGCGTATCGACATCCGCGAACAGCTGGTTGGCGATTTCCACCTGCCGCTCCATCTTTCGGATGTCTCGGTTTTTGTACGCCATCGTGAAGTCGTTGCGGATGTCCATGAAGTGGTTGCCCATCCACTGCGAGAAGAGGTTGACGAGGTCGTATTGGTAGGTGTCCTTCCATGTCCACGGCGGCCCAAAGTAATGGACATTGTCTTTGCTGGAAAAACTGGTGACAAAAGCCTTGCAGATTTTTTTCAACGTGTCGTTGCTATAAGAATAGTAAGGTTTGGTGTAGTAGGTGCCGTGCCCCTCCAGAGACGGTCGCGCCACCAACTGCGTGCCAAGTCCGTAAAATGACCAGTCCTTATAGACACTATCGTTCAGCAAGAGCCATTCGTCATCATAATGGTGAGTGGCTGTCCGAGCATAGCCCCAATCCTTAATCCACTGATGCACATCGGGTTGGCTCTCCCACGCGCGGTCGAAGAGGTATTCGTAGATTTGCGGGCTCACGTCGAAGGACTCCAACGTGGAGCCGATGCCGGTCATGTTGGGGCCGGCCTCCTTTAACGCGGCATCCAGTTTCTTTTCCAGTTCGTTGATGTTGCCCACGAGCATGGTGTTGCCGCCGAAATTGCCGAGGTAGCACCAGATGAAGGGTTGTCCGTAGAAGCCTTCGGTGGTGCGCCACACCTCCGTCTTCTCGCAGAAGTAGTCGAGCAGCACGAGCTTGTCCTGCGGCACGGCGGTGAGGTAGGAGCGGAGCCGTTCGGGCGTCCACGACTTGCGCTTGTAGTAGAACACCCAGGTCATCTGCAGCCAGCGGGCGGCGGGGTCGCTCTGCTGCAGCGAGGTGTAGATGTTTTGAGAAACTTTGGCGAGGTAGTCGGGTTCCCAGCTGGGCGGGTCCATCTCGTTGAAGGGATCCACCCCATAGATGTGGTCGGTGCCGAAAAGGGCGATTTCCTTCTCCATGAACGATTGCTGGATTTTGGCGAAGAGCGGGTCGGAGGAGTTGAGGAAGTGGGTGGGCTCGAAGCCGCACCATGCGCTCAGCTGCTGGATGTCGGCCTCGGGGTGCATCTCGGCGAACCGTTTGGGCACGTGTCCGGCGAAAGCGGGCAGCACCGGCGTCATGTTGAACTCGCGCTCGCGGGCGACGATCTGCTGCTGTAGTTCCTTCTGTCCCACTATCCATGACATCGGCAGCGGACCGCCGAAGCTGTCGAGGTTGGCCATGCGGTGCCACGGCAGGTGCGCCGGCCCGGAGAAGTAGCTGCGGATCTCCTCGTCGGTCATCCCGAACTCCTTCCACACCTCGTACCAGACGGCCTCCTGCCCGGTGATGGCGAGCGGCATCGTGATGCCGTTCAGTGCCATCCAGTCGATGAACCGCTCCCACTGCGGCCATTTCCACCACGGCATCGTGTAGCCGTAGGTGCAGTAGTTCAGGAAGAAACGGTCCTTGACGAGGGCTTCCTTGCGGATGGTCTCGAGGGGAGCCGGAAACTCGACAGGCAGCTCCACAGGTTCGCACAGCAGCCACGAGACATGCACGCCCGCGATGTGCTTGAGGTAGTAGTTCAGCCCCACCGCCAACGAGTTGTCGTTGTTGCCAGTGATGCGGATGAGGTTGTCGGCGGCTTCGATTTGAAAATAATCTATTGTATCGGGTTGACACACAAAGATAAAGCAGGTGTCTTTGTCTCCGAGGATTCTGTGCGCCAGGCCGTCGATGGGACGCTGCGGTCCATTGTTCCCGGCGGTCAGCGATAGGGTCCAAAAGCAAACGGTCATGAGTATGATTTTTCGCATAAGGATTCGTTCTTAGAATGATACGGCAAAAGTATAATTTTTCTGAAAAAAGTTGTCCCCAGTTGTCTCAGTTGTTGTCAGGAATAAAGACAACTGGGACAACTGGGGACAACTAAAAAGGATTGTCGTGACTATCGCAATTTCAGCAGCACCACGTTTTCGACGTGCTGCGTGTGCGGGAACATATCCACGGGCTGCACCTTCTCCACACGGTACTTCGGGTCGAGCAAGGTGAGGTCGCGGGCCTGCGTGGCGGGGTTGCAGCTCACATAGACGATGCGCGGCACCTCCAATTTCAGCAGCTGCTCGATAACGTTCGGGTGCATGCCGGCGCGCGGAGGGTCGGAGATGATGACATCCGGTTTCCCGTGCTGCGCGATGAACTGGTCGGTGAAGATCTTCGCCATGTCGCCCACCACAAACTCCGTGTTCGTGATGTTGTTCTGTGCGGAGTTGATCTTCGCGTCCTCCACGGCGGTATCCACGTATTCGATGCCGACCACCCGTTTGGCCTGGTGCGCCACGAAATTGGCGATCGTGCCGGTGCCGGTGAAGAGGTCATAGACGACCTCATCTTTCTGTATATCAGCAAATTCGCGCACCACCTTGTAGAGGTTGTAAGCCTGCTCGCTGTTGGTTTGGTAGAACGATTTCGGCCCGACCTTGAACTGCAGATTCTCCATCTTTTCGGTGATGTAGTCCTGACCGGCATAGAGGTGGAACGGCAGGTCGAAGATGGCGTCGTTGAGCTTGGTGTTGATGACGAAGGTCAGCGAGGTGATTTCGGGGAATCGCTCCATCAATGCGGCGAGCATATCCTTCACCTCCTGGTTGTATTTGGTGACAATGAGCACCACCATCAGGTCGCCGGTGGAGGCGGTGCGGATGATGAGGTTGCGCAACAGCCCTTTCTGCTGGCGCGGGTCGTAGAAGTCGAGGTTGTGCTCGATGGCGTACTGCTTGCAGAAGAGCCGGATGTCGTTGCTCGGGGCCGCCTGCAGCCAGCAGTGCTTGATATCCAAGATCTTATCGAACATGCCGGGCACGTGGAAGCCGAGACAGCGGTTCTCGAAGAACTCGCCTTGCTCCTGCCGTTTCATGTCGTCGTAAGTCAGCCACAACATCGTGGAGAAGGTGTATTCCAGCTTGTTGCGGTAGTAGTAGATCTTCTCCGACCCGAGGATGGGCATCAGCGGCGGGAACTCAAATTTGCCGAGGTGCTTGAAGTTGTCCTCCACCTGTTTCTGCTTGAATTCCAGCTGTTTCTCGTACGTCAGCATCTGCCATTTGCATCCACCGCAGTTGCCGAAGTGTCCGCACGGCGGCACCACCCGGTCGGGCGACGGCTGCTTGATGGCCAGCAGGTTGCACTCCGCGTAGCCGCGTTTGCGTTTATAGACTTCCACATCGACGATGTCGCCGGGCACCGCGTATGGTACGAATACCGTCAGCCCATCGACTTTTCCGACGGCTTTTCCCTCCGCTCCCGCGGAGATGATTTCCAGATTTTCTATGTTATATCGTTTGAAGCTCATATTCGTTTGTTATAAAATGAATCGTCAAAGTCACCGTCATTCCGTTGTCGACGATAGGAGGCAGCGGAATCCTGAACCCACCAGGGTACGTCATCGGTAAAACCCCTCTTGATCAACGTATTGGAACACTTTTTCGGGCATCATGTAGCGTACGGACTTGCCGTTTTTGAGGTTGTCGCGGATGAGGGTGGAGGAGAGGGCCATCAGGGGTGCATCGACGAGGTGCACATGCGGGTGCGTGCGGAAGTCGCCGCCGTCGTAGCCGGGACGGGGATAGACGTAAAGGTGGTAGTGCTCCAGAATGTACTCGTAGTTGAACCATTTCGTGAAGGTCTGCAGGTTGTCCTCGCCCATGATGAGGCAGAATTCGCGCTGGGGGTACTGTTCGCGCAGCACTTGCAAGGTGTAGCTCGTGTAGGAGGGCTTCGGGAGCGAGAACTCAATGTCGCAGGCCCGGAAACGGAGGTCGTCGCCGATGGCGAGGTTCACGAGATGCAGACGCTGCCGGTCGTCCAAAAGCGACGCCTTCTTCTTCAGCGGGTTCTGCGGCGACACCACGAACCAGAGCTCCTGCAAGTCGGAATGTTCCAGCAGATATTCGGCAATAATCAAGTGCCCGACGTGTATCGGGTTGAACGAGCCGAAGTATAAACCTGTTTTCTTCATTGTTCTTTTCAAAAAGGGCGCAAAGATAACATTTCCTCGTTAAAGTGTAATGCTCAGATGTTCCTTATCCGCAAAAATAGCAAAATTTCTATTGTTCTGAAAAAAATAATAGAAATCGCCCATATTTTATTTTTCGTTTTATAACGAAAAATTCGTTATCTTTGCCGCCGTAAAATGAACAGATATGGTGACATTGAAGAAACTTACTGCCTCGGAGGAGGCTATTATGCAGATAATCTGGAAGTTGGAACAAGGTTTCGCGCAGGACATCATGAGCGAGATTCCCGAGCCGAAGCCGCCGTATAACACCACGCTCTCCGTGGTGAAGGCGTTGGAACGCAAGGGCTATGTCGGGCACGAGACTTTCGGCAAGGCAAATCGCTACTATCCGCTCATTTCTAAAGAGGACTACTCCCGTAGTCTGCTTGGTCGCGTGGTCAGCCACTATTTCAACAACTCCCTCTCTTCGCTGGTCTCCGCTTTCACGGCTGATCACCCCATCTCTGACCAGGAACTACAGGAGCTCGAACGACTGGTCCAAAAAGCGAAACAAATTCATAAGTCTTAAATCCTAAATTACAAGTCACAAGTCACAAATCACAAGTCTATGTTCAAGCTGGTTGATATTGGAGTTATAGTGTTGTCGAGTGGGATTTTTCTGCTCTGCTACTTGCTCTTTCTACGTAAGGAGAAGTATCATCAGCTTAACCGTTTTTATCTGCTGTTTTCTTTGGCTTTTTCTTCCTTGCTTCCTTTTATAAAGTTCAGTGTTCCTGTACAACCCCTAATGCCGAATACTCAATCCTTTCTGACAACGGTTACGGAAGCTCCAGCCATTCCTTTTGGGATGGTATTGTATGTGGCAGGGGCTGCGCTTTTCTTTATTTTGTTCCTTTTGAGATTGTTTAAGGTCTTGAAGCAGATCATTGGAAAGCATTTTATCGAGCTGAATGGTTTGAAAGTTATGGATAATCCTGAACAGAAAGTGCCCTTTTCCTTTTTCCATTACGTTGTGGTAGATTCTACCACATTTGAACTTGACGAGTTGGATTTGGTGCTGCGTCACGAGGCGGCGCACGCCCAACAATGGCACACGTTGGATATTCTTTTTGTAGAGCTTGTGGGCGTGGTTTGTTGGTTCAACCCTTTCGTGTGGGCGTATAAATCCGCGCTCAAGTCTCAGCATGAGTATGCGGCCGACGCGGCAGTCATCCATTCGAATGTTCCCCGAAATGACTATTTCGATCTGATTTTGAAACAGATTCGACATCAAAACCATTTGTCTCCCGTCCATTCGTTCAGTGCCACCGCTGTCAAAAGTCGCATTCGCATGATGATGGCAACCGTTCCAGGCCGTCGCAGTTGGATGCGTTATCTTTCCGTGATTCCGATGTCGGCATTCCTTGTTGTGGGCAATTCGCTGCTCGCCTCCTCTAAAAACATTCCTTCGTTTATGGAAAATGTGGTGGTTACCGCTGAGGTTTCGCAGTCGCATTCCGAATATTCTGATAAAGAAGTGACTGTTCCGACAGAAAACGTCAAGGCAAAGAGAGTTGTCCGTCATGCCAAAAAGCATTCCCAACATACCGATGAGGTTTCCCGACCTAACGTATTAGAGTCCCAGTCCTGGCTTTCCACACAATATGGGGATCCCGTGGAGTTCTATGACGAAGCACCCGACACAAAGCAGGAGGAGCATTACAATGTAATTGTGGCGGGCGATGCGCCGCAAATCTATCAGGTCAGCGTTTCCGAAACACCATAATCTTTCCGTAATCTCCTTTAATGTTCAAAAACTTATTCCTTAAACAGCCCGTAAGGGGCAAGAGCTTGGTAGAATTGATTATAACGAAAAAATCATTATATAACGAAAGTATCATTAAAACCCCAAAGCAATGAAAAAGATTACAAACATTCTGATTATCACGATTTTGTGCTTGATCGTTCAGGCACAGGAACCCGTTCTTTCACCGAGGTTGAAAGCGTATTACCGTATTAAGACGGAGATGAGCAATCTTTACAGTGAGTTCAGTTGGGCGGAAAATCAGACAAAGGACACGGTTGACATGCGGGAAATTCTTGCCCGTTACGAGGAGAACAGACAGCGTCTTCAGCAGTTTTCCGAGTATTTCCGCCCTTCTTGGGATGCGCGCAACTATGCTGATATGCTCGCTGTATTCGGCCGTTATGCGGAGGCGGTTGCCCTTTACGATACAGCGTTCTATCATCGCCAAATGGAGGCTTACGACTTCAACCTTCCTTACCGTCGGGCCTATTTTGCAGGCGACACGCTGCTACACCAGCGCAAGCTGGTCGAATACCAGCAAGCGGAGTGCGGTCTGTATTCATACAACGAGTGGCAGGTGCGCAGAAAGCTGTGGGAACTGCAGCAGATGGACCAGATGGCCATCAAGCTGTCGGATTTGCCGGGACTTGACCACGAGATGGAGGTCCGGATGCTGGCATTCAAGGACTCCATTCTGAAAGCGTCCATTGCGCAGCTTCGGGCGGACTATCCTGAAATCGAGGACGTGCTTTCCTTGGACTTTTTCGCCAAATTTCTCTTGGGCCGCCACCTCTATTCGGCCGACCCGGATTACTGGTTCGAGGTGGAGTATCCGCGTTCACGCAGGCTTTTGGAGAGTGGGAAGGGCAGCCCGGACTCGTACGCGCACACCTACGACTTCTACCTTGTGCGCAGCGGCAGGGGGAAGAGCTATTATGGCCAATATGGTTGTTCGGACGACCTGACTCCTGCAAACACGGCGGAGATCAACCGTCACCGCGCCGACATCGGACTGGAACCCCTTGAGGAGGAAAGGCGCGATAAGAATGTGATTTATATCACGTATTGACAAGATATCAAATTTCAGATTATCAATGATTTATCAGAAATGAAAGTTTGCGGTAAGTCCTTTTTAAAACGAGTTACCGCTGACTAAAAATCAATAAAGATACTATAATTTCATTTCCCGAAAACCCTCTTGAAAAACCCCACCGTGCTCGCCACCACCTCTTTCCGGTGGCGCGTGATGGTGTGGTTCTCGCCCTCCACCACCTGCAGGGTCGCGTTGTTGCCGTACGCCTCCAGGAACTTCTCGCTGCACCACATCGGCACGGTGCCATCGCGGCTTCCGTGCAGGAGGAGGACGGGCCCTTGGTAGGCGGCAGCCGTCCCGTAGATGTCCAACTGTTGCGTGGTCAGCAAGTACTCACGGCCCAGTTTCATGAAAACCAAACAGCGGACGAACTCCGGCGGGTCGGCGGGGTCGAAGCGTGCGTTGAAGAACTTGCCGGCCTGGCACGCCTCCTTGATGACGGAGCCCGGGGCGATGAGCACCACCCCGTCGGGCGTGATGCCGTTGGCGGCTAATCGTCCCGCCGTCATCGAGGCAACCACCCCGCCCTGCGAGTGCCCTAACAGGCCGATACCCTCCACGTAAGGCAGTCGGCTGACGTAGTCCCAGACGGCGCGCGCGTCGGCAATCTCCTTCTCGATGGTCATATCCTGCATACGTCCGTCGCTCTTGCCGTGCCCGTCGAAGTCGAAGCGGATGGAGGCGATGCCCGCCTTGGCCAATTCTTTGGCGAGTGCCGGCATCGGGTTGATGCTTTGACTGGCGAAGATCCCGTGCATCAGAATCACCATCGGGCAGCGGTCTTTGGACGGATCGAACCCTTTGGGCAGCGTGATTTTGTAGTAAATGGCGCCTTCCGGTCCTTTTATGGGCGACTTTATCGGAGCTTTTCGTTCGGAGGCTCCTAACGCCACGAGGCAAAAGAGGCCTGTCAGGATCAGGAACAGGCAGACGAGGATCTTTTTCATCGCTTTGGAATTGTTGGTGAGTGTAAATTTGCGGCGAAGATACAAAAAACGCGGTTTTAGAGCTTACACAAAGCAAAATCAAGCTTATAACTATCGAACAAATTATTGTATATATTATATTTGTTTATGGTGAAATATCTAAATCCACACCTTATATAAACATATAAAAAGTTGATATACAATAATATACGAACACACAACATATATAAAACACATATAATCAATAAATTACATAAAATTACACAAAATAATCGCCAAATTGTACGGAGCGAATGTTCGATTTTTGCAGAGATTTTGAGAAAATCTGCGAAATTTGACCGACGAGGAAGCCCGAAAAAGGCTAAAAACGACCAAAAAACGGGGTCTCAGGAGGGTCAAAAACAAGAAAAATGCATTTTTATTTTATTGATATACAGTAAGATAACAAAAAAATGCAAGAAAAATAAAAAAAAGTTGGCAAGGGGGTTGCGTGGAATACAAAAAAAACTATTTTTGCACTCCCAAACGACAACGACAT
>ONQE01000112.1 GCA_900319925.1 uncultured Bacteroidales bacterium
TGTGAACATCGACTCGGTGGTAAACGTGGTGGTGCATCACGACTCCCTCAAGGTGCGCCGTTTCTACGAGAGCGAGGCGGCGGCCCAGGCCTGTGCCTTGAAGAAGGACTACGAGTGCGCCATAGACCAATATCAGACCACCGTCGCTTACGGGCGGGAGCTCAAGATGGGAGAAGGCGTCATCTCCGTGTTTGAAGCCAAAATCGAGCGTAACCAGCAGCTGCGTTTCAATGAGATACTCGACGAGGCGAAACGGTTTGAAATGGCCTCCGATATAGACAAGGCGCTCTCCACCTACGAGCAGGCCAAGCGTTACGGCATCGAGAACAGGATCCTGAACGAGGCTTCGGTTTCCAGCCTTGACTCCAAAATCGGCTACCTCCAGTCCGTGCAGGAGATGTTCGAGTATGTGAAGCAGGCGGACGAGTACTATCGCGCCAACGAGTGGGAACTCGCTAAGCAGGATCTGGAAGTGGCCATCGATCTTTCGGATACGCTGGCATGGCGTCGTGGCACTATCCACTGGAAACACCGTCTTGACACAATCAACAGCATTCTGAATGCCGTGGACAGAGTTCATGACTATGCGACATTGGAAGAAGTGAACAAGAACGCGTACAAGGATCTCCGGCCTGTTCTCGCCACCGCTTTGCACAACAGCTTGCTTCGCTTGGACTGGGATGTTCCGGCTGATACACTCACGATATCTTTTATGGTCTATCCGGATGGGCGTAAGGATGTGGAAATAAGCATGCTGCGTGAAGATACGGTGTTGCTTCGGCTGATCAAAGAGGAGTTGCAGCGTACAACGATATCACTTCCTCCCGGATTATTCTACGGGCAGAAAGTTCCAGCGAAAGCCGTTTACGATTTTAAAATCGAACTACAGAATGTCGTTGAGGTGGCAAAACGGAAAAACAATGGCAAAATCATTGAGGATCCGCTGGTTATCGGTCCTGATGGTGTATATGGTTATCTTCGTTTAACGGAAGATACGGTCAGAAGGGTGGTTTTCACGCATGCCAGTCCGGAATTCCTTTATGGAACGTTTACTTTTAAGAATGCGACCTCCTTAGTGGACAATCAATCACGTTCCGGCTTCCACATGATGAAATATAGCGGTACGGGCGGTCCGGCGAATGCGTTACTCTCCTTGGTGGTGCCTGGTTTGGGACGGCACCGTGTGACCTACGGTCGGCAAACAGGCGCGGGCACGACGGTGTTTTTCTACCTCTTGGCCGGTGGCTCCCTCGGATTACGCTATTGGTCCATCCATAACAACCCGTTGAACGTCAACAATAACATGGACTTGAAGAACTTCTTCTCCATAGGCAAGTATAACAAAGATTCGTTTGCCGATATGGAGCAGGGACAGCCTAAGAGAATCTTCTATTATACGTCGTACGCGATGGCGGGGGTGGCGGCCATCATTTATGTAAGCGATGTGCTTTATACCCTGATTCGCGGTTCCGTGAATCTCGCCCATCAGAACAAATACAAAAAATGGTCTGTGGGGGTGTTCTATGAGCCTGATTCCAAAACACCCGTGTTGCAGTGTAACTATAAAATCAAGTGATATGGCCACTATATCTCACAAGCTTAAGGGGTTTGTGCTTGGTTTGGCAGTGCTGCTGACGGTGGCCTCCTGCCATAACAAGCACGCCTTCGATTTCTCCCGCTTTTCGGGCATTGAGGCCAATGGCCACTGGGGCGTGCCGCTTGTGAACGCCGAATATTCCATCGGCGACATCCTGAGCATGACAGAGGATATTGAGTACCTCCATGTCAACGATAATGGCACGATGGAGATTCGCTACCAGTATCAGAAAGACTCGGTGATCTCCGCGGAACACTATATGGATATCTTTGCCCAGCAGAGCTATTCGGCGAGCGGCAGCAAATCTTTCACAGGCTCTGGTCTGCCCGCGCCAGTCGGCACCACCGTGGTGTTCCTCAACGACACATTACCCCTCTCGTTCCCCACCGACCAGGTGATTCTCAACAGCGCCACGGCTAAATCAGGAATCCTTCAGCTGAATATCCAGTATAACCTTACCTGTCTGGTGCAGGTCGATATTACCTGCCCGCAACTTGTCAGCTACACGAACCAACCCTACCATGTAATCGAGTCGTGCAATACTGGCAATTTCACCACCACGCTCGATTTTGGCGGATATACGCTCAACGTTCTGGACGGCAATACGGTGGAGTTCTACATCAAGATCTCCACGGTGTCGGATGGGAATCCGTATCCGACCGAGATGAACTTCAACTATACTGCGACGGTCAGCCAGATGCGTTTCTCGCGCATTGAGGGCAACTTTGTGACGGTCGATCTGCCGTTTGACGAATCGTGGGATTTCGACTTGGCTTTCCTGCGGCAGCACGTCGCAGGAACGTTGCAGATTTACAACCCGCAGGTGGTATTAGAGGTGCTGAACACCTTCCCGGTGGATGCGGACATTACCCTCAACGAAGCCGCTCTGTCGGGCCCTGGAGTCACCTCCTCGATCATCTCCTCCAACGAGGCGCATATCCACGTTCCGGCCTCCACGAGCGTTTTCACACCGCAAAACCTGCCGTTGGCCAACTCCATCCTGCTTTCGCCGAACTTCTCGAGCTTCAGGCTCAGGGGATCCGCCTCGGTCAACACTCCGGGCATCAACGCTCCCACGCATTTGGTCTTCACCGACCAGCAACTCATCAGTCTGCGTGTTTCGGTGACACTGCCCCTGCGTGTGAGCGCTGACCACATCACCTTCCGCGACACCTTCGATTTCAAATCCGGTATCGAACTCCCTGACGAACCCGCCTTTTCGAACTTAGGACTTCGATTGGGCCTCAACAACGGACTGCCGCTCTCTTTCGGCGTGCAGGTTTACTTCTTCGATTCACAGACGCAGACCATCCAGGACAGCCTCTTCTCCAATCCGCAGCCTGTGCTGGCGGCTGTGAACGGCACACCCCGTCTTACCGAGCTGTTCGCCGCCAAAGAGGATCTGTATGCCGTGCAGCGCCTGCTCAACTGCGATGCCATCATTTTGCGCGCCTCCCTCAACACCGACAACCAGCCGGTCATCATCAATGCCAATCAGACGCTCGGAGTGGAACTCTCCGCCAGCGTGAACGTGGATGTCAATGAGCTGGTCCATTCTGGACTCTAAAACCGCATCGCTATGAGAAAGAGAATCATCCCCGTACTATTGATGATGATGTGCTGTTCCACAGTGTCGGCCCAAAATCTTGATGTCTTCCATTTTATGAAGACCAACCCCTTCCAACACTTCGACACCCCGTCGAGCGAATGCGTTTACAACGGCTATGTGGCGCTGCCAACCAGCAATATCGGTGTCTGTGCCAATTTGGGCTCCATCCGTTACAAAAAACTCTTCGAGACGGATGCCCAAGGCTATCCGGTGACGCTCACGGCTACCCGTTTTGTCAACAGTCTGGCTAAGAACAACTACCTCGGTGTGAATACAAATGTGGAACTGCTCGGCTTCGGTTTCCGTGTCGGCAATGTGTTCGTCACTCTTGATTATCGATTGCGTCTGAATACCGACATCCGCTACTCCAAGGCACTGTTTGGGTTGCCGGTCTATGGTAACTTGGCTTATACCGAGAAACCTGCCGACATGAACATAAGTGCCAATACGAGTCTGTATCAGGAACTTGGATTGAGCTTCCGTTACACGATCAATGACAAGATGGCCTTCGGGGTGCGTCCCAAGGTACTGTTCGGGGCCGCCAATGTCCACGCCGACAAGATTTCGGCCGAGGTGACCACCGATCCTTCGAACTACGGTCTTTCCATGCGCTACAACGCCGCCTTGCAGGCCGCCGCCATTATGCCGTACAACCTCGCGTTCGACCGAGAGCAGGGTTTCACCTTTGATTACACGACGGATGTCAACCAGATCACTCCCAATCTGTTCAAGAACGTCGGCTTTGGCATAGACTTGGGCTTCTCGTACAAGCCGCTGCCCGCCGTCAATCTCATGTTCGGCGTGCTTGACATCGGCTATATCAACTGGAAAACCTTCACCACGAAGATGAACAGCGTGATGTACGATGCCGGTCGGTTCTATGAGGATGGGGCTATGGTGTTCGGCGGTCTCAACAAGGATGACATCCAAGAGCTGGTCAACGGAGGTGATCTCTCGAACCTGATGGATTCGTTGGCGTACTATTTCCCGCTTGACATAAAACCTTCCGGCTCGTATGTGACGGCCGTGCCGATTCGTGTGGTGGCGCAGGGCGACTTCCAGTTCGGCAAGTTCAGCACGGTGAGCGCAGCAGTGCAGTTCCGTTTCGCCAGCCACTACGTGCAGCCTTCGTTCACCCTCGCCTACGATGCCAATTTTTTCAACACGTTCGACTTTTGCGTGGCTTATACCATGCAGCGTATGTCGTTCGACAACTTAGGAGTGGGAATAGGCCTCAATCTCGGTTACCTGAACCTCTATGTCGGCACGCAGAACATCGTGGCGGCCATGTCTTATCAGGATGCCTCTCAGCTCACTGCCTCCGCCGGCCTGGTCATCAACTGGGGCCACTACCGCAACTGGCGTGAAGCCCACCCGAAAAAGACTGAAACCCCGCAGTAAATTCGCCCTTCTATGAATCATCGACGAGACTACACCCCATAAAAAAAAAGTGTGCCGGACAAGACGTTCGGCACACTTTTCGTATTTGAGGGATAGGGGTTTACCAAGCGAAGAGCGGACGGTCGTGCATCATGTCGTTGACCGTCTTGCGGGTCTTGGCGATGAGCTCCTCGTTCTCGACGTCGCAGAGCACCTTGTCGATCATCTCCACGATGACGGGCATGTCGTTCTCTTTTAGGCCGCGGGTGGTGATGGCGGGCGTACCCACGCGGATGCCGGAGGTCTGGAAAGCGGAACGGGTGTCGAACGGCACCATGTTCTTGTTGATGGTGATGTCGGCCTTCACGAGGGTGTTCTCGGCCACTTTACCGGTCATTTCGGGGAATTTCTTTCTCAAGTCAATGAGCATGAGGTGGTTGTCGGTGCCGTTGGAGATCACCTTGTAACCTCTTTCCACGAAAGCGTTGGCCATGGCGTTGGCGTTGAGCTTCACCTGCTTCACGTAGTTGGCGTAGTCGTCGGTCAGAGCCTCGCCGAAAGCGACGGCCTTGGCGGCGATGACATGCTCCAGCGGACCGCCCTGGCAGCCCGGGAACACGGAGGAGTCGAGGATCTGGGACATCATCTTCACGACGCCCTTCGGGGTGGTCTTGCCCCACGGGTTCTCGAAGTCCTTGCCCAGCATGATCAGACCGCCGCGAGGTCCGCGGAGGGTCTTGTGGGTGGTGGTGGTCACGATATGGCAGTGAGCCACGGCGTTGTTGAGCAGACCCTTGGCGATGAGGCCGGCGGGGTGGGAGATGTCCGCCATCAGAATGGCACCGACCTTGTCGGCGATCTCACGCATGCGTGCCCAGTCCCAGTCACGGCTGTAGGCGGAAGCACCGCCGATGATCAACTTCGGCTTCTCGCGGAGAGCGACTTCCTCCATCGTGTCGTAGTTGATGCAGCCAGTCTCCTCGTCCACCTGGTAAGCCACAGGACGATAGAGAATGCCGGAGGAGTTCACGGGGGAGCCGTGGGAGAGGTGACCGCCGTGGTTGAGGTCGAGACCCATGAAGGTGTCGCCCGGTTGCAGGCAGGCCATCAAAACGGCCATGTTGGCCTGTGCGCCGGAGTGCGGCTGCACGTTGGCCCATTCGCAGCCGAAAAGTTGTTTCACGCGGTCAATGGCCAATTGCTCGGATTGGTCAACGATTTGGCAGCCACCGTAGTAGCGTTTGCCCGGAAGACCTTCCGCATATTTGTTGGTCATGACAGAACCCATGGCTTCCATCACCTGGTCGCTCACGAAGTTCTCAGAAGCGATAAGCTCAATGCCGTTGGTCTGACGCTCGCGCTCCTGCTGGATGAGATTGAAAATTTGTTCGTCTCTTTTCATATTAAATGATATAATTGTTTGATAATTAGACTATTCGAATTTACCATCGGAAAATGCAAAGATACACTTTTTCCATATAGAAAAATTATTATTTTTGCAGCCTTATTATGTAAATTCGGATTATGACTAAAAGAACCAACATATTGATAAAACGTCTCTCGAGCGTCGTGCTGTTTCTGTGCGCCGCCCTCGCGGGTTTTGCACAGGTGGACACGGCGTTCTGGTTCGCCGTGCCGAGGTTGGCGCACGGTCATGCGGGCCGCCCGATCAAACTGTGCGTGGCGACCCTTGACCAACCGGCCACCGTCACCGTGTCGAAACCGGCCACCAATACCACGCTGACCACCTTCACGGTGCCCGCCAACAGCTCCCAGACCTACCAGCTGGTTGGAGATGCCGAGTCTGCGCTGACAGGCTTCGAATGCTCCCCCTACAACACCCCCCTGAACTACGGCATCTATATCCACTCCACGGCCAAGATGAACGCCTATATCGCCGTGCAGAACAATAACAGCGAAATCTATGCCTTGAAAGGCAACAGCGCCTTGGGGACCCAGTTCTTCATCCCCATGCAATACCAGTACGAGAACGCCACCTACGGCGGGGAAGCCCGCAACAGCGTGCAGGTCATAGCCACCGAGAACAACACCTCCGTGCAGATCATCCCTACCCAGACGCTCTACCAGAACGGCGGCGCGGCCAACTCCACAATCAACGTCACACTGAACCGGGGACAGGTCTATAACTTCGCCTCCAACACGCAAACGGCCGCAGGCCATATCTGCGGCACGGTGGTCACCTCCAACAAGCCGATTGTCGTGGACGTCTCCGACGACTCGGCCACCCCGAACGGCAGCAACCAGGACTTGGTGGCGGACCAGATCGTGCCCGAAGACCTCGCCGGCTACCAGCATGTGGTGGTGCCCTCGCCCTCGTCGGTCAACAATTCCACCACCAGCGGCGGCTTGAGCGACTACGCCTTCATCTTCGCCTTGGAGGACAATACCGATGTGACGGTCTATTACGAGACAACGGGCGGCAATTTCAGCCAGACGCAGTACACGAATTTGATGCGCGGCGACAAACGCGCCTTCCATTTCACCTACAACAAACCGGCCTTCGTGTACAGCTATCATCAGCAACAAGACGCAGACGGGAATATCACCTACGAACCTCGGAATGTGTTCGTCTTCCAAGTGACCGGCGCCGGCAACGAGTTGGGCGGCACACAGTTGCCCCACGTCTATTGCACCGGCTCAACGAAAGTCACCTACCGACCGCTGGCCCATCCTTCTAACCATACGAAACACCTGTACCTCAACTTGGTGTGTAATGCGAACACCCCGACGGGTCAGAGCATTACCGATGCTTTTCAGATTACGACGAATACAGGAAATGTGACGATTGCCGCCTCGGAGTGGCATCCCGTGCCCGGCAGCCCCGCTATGCGCTATTGCCAGAAGGATATCTCCAGCAAGGCCACCAGCCAGTATATCCAGGTCTCCAACTCGGTGGGTAAATTCCACATGGGCATGATTGACTACCACATGCAAGGAAGTGGCTACGACGACTGCTCCATCAGCTATTTCAGCAGCTACTCGTCCGATTTCTCCATCAAGTGGGACTCACTCGTCACCCTCCACAACTACTGCGAGGGCGACACCATCCATTTCGACTTCGAC
>ONQE01000160.1 GCA_900319925.1 uncultured Bacteroidales bacterium
GGCCTCGGTACCCAGACCGACTGGTGGTCGGTGGTTAACGGCGACGGCACCGCCACTCCCGCCGCCATCGAGCTGCAATACTACTGCGACAGCCCGATGAACGGCAACCCCGCCGCCTCCGACGCCTTGAGCGTCCGCTGCGTCAAAAACAGTTAGCAGTTAGCAGATAGTAGTTAGTAGTTAGCAGTTAGTAGTTAGCAGTTAGTAGTTAGCAGTTAGTAGTTAGCAGTTAGTAGTTAGTAGTTAACCCCCAGTATATATGAAAATTATTCCTTGAACAGTCCCGGAGGGACAAAACGCACGCAGTGCAAGTAACCCCACACAAGGCGAAGCCGCAGTGTGGGGCTGCGAGGGAGTCCCGAAGGGACAAGAGCTCGGTAGAGCAAGTAACCCCACACAAGCGTAGCGCAATGTGGGGGTCAGAAAGATATAATAGTAAAAATAGTAACAATATGAAAAGAACCCTTACCCTTTTCGCAGCCTTAGTGCTGCTGGCGGTCGGAGCGGCCGCCCAAAAGCTGAGCTACTCGGCCGTGGTGCGCAACAGCGCCAACGAGCTGGTGGCCAACACGAATCTGACGGTGGCCATCTCCATTGCGAACAGCAATGGCGGCAACGCCGTCTATTCGGAAACCCACAACGTGACGACCAACCAGAACGGCTTGGTGACGCTGACCATCGGCGATGGCACGAACCAGCAGGGCAGTATGTCCGCGGTGACGTGGGCGACGGCCGTCATCTCCTCCGACTACACCCTGCCCGGAGGTGCGCATGTGCTGAACTCGGCACCTGTGACGGCGGTACCATACGCCCTGAGCGCGGGCAACGTGGAGGGCGGCTTCGAACAGGTGAACGCCGACTGGAACGCGACCTCCGGCGCGGCGCAAATCCTGAACAAGCCAGAGATTCCGGTGGTGAACGACGGCACGCTGACCATCCAGAAGAACGGCGTTCCGGTTGGCACCTTCACGGCCAACCAGGCGGGCAACACCACGGTGAACATCACCATCACCCCGCAGGACATCCTTGACGCGGTGAACGGGATGACGTCCGAGCAAAAGTCGCAGCTGTGCCAGGCACTGAACTGCGGCGGCGAGCCTGGACCTTCCGAGCCCGCCACGTTCACCTGCGGCACCTCCACGGTGGAGGACCATCAGCATAATGTCTATCACACGGTGCAAATCGGCACGCAGTGCTGGACCAGGGAGAACATGCGCTGCACCACCTCCCCGAAGGGCAACCTTACGATGGGCAGCGAGTACAGCTACGACCAGCCGTACTACTACAATAACACGAGCACTTCCACCAACTACAACATCCCGCTGGAGGATCGTGGCATGTACTACAACTGGGCGGGCGCGATGGACACGGTGTTCGCCTCTACGGACAACCGCAACGTCTCGTTCGAGGGCCGCAGGGGCATCTGTCCCGAGGGCTGGCACGTGCCGAGCGACGCGGAGTGGACGACGCTCACCGAGTATGTGAGCAACAACCATGCCTGCAATGGCAACAGCGTATACAATGCCAAGGCGTTGGCCATCAACAACGAAGACTACTGGAACAGGGGTGGTGTCAGCGAAAGCTATCCCTGTAAGCCGGAATACGACCCCGCCACCAACAACGCCACGGGTTTTTCCGCTGTTCCGTCAGGTAACTGTAACTGGAACGACGGGTTCCTCAACGCGGGCAACAACGCCATCTTCTGTTCCTCGTCGTCCTACAATGTCTACAACGCCTACAGCCGGTACCTGTACTACAACTACGAGAGCGTGGCCTGGAACGCCAGCTCCAAGGACAACGGCTTTTCTGTCCGCTGCCTCAAGGATGCTACCGGCGGCGGCACCCCGACACCTCCGGAACCGACTCCGGAGTGCCCGGCCCTCGGCGCGACGACCATCACTCCGGGCACGAATCCTGTCGCGGGTTCCACCACATATTTCGAGATTGAGACGGTTATCGACAATTACAATCCGGATCTGATCGATCCGTCCACCGCCAAGTTCGTGGTATCCTATACGGTGGAGAATCAGAGTGACCCGATTTCCACCACAGTAGAGAATACGTATGTCGATCTTATTGCAGTGGGTGACGGTATTATGTACTACGGTTTCGAAGAGCAGCAGGTTGTGACGTCTATTACGGTGACACCTTACATCGCTCTGACCGGTGAATGCGCTTCTACTACGCCGATTTCGGGTGCTCCCAGCACCTATCCGAATGAGGTGATTTCCAGTTTCACTGTGAACAATGCCATCATTTCCGCCACCAATGGACTGACCTGCGATCTTGAACTCGTTGACGCGAACATGAACCACGCCGAATTGAGTAATGTCACGATAAGAGTCGGAAATTCTTCTTTCACCCCGTCAGTGACGCGGATGAGATCAATCAATGAGCAGTATCATCTGAGCGTGCCCTATAGCGATATCGAGAATGCTGATCTCAACCTCAATGATGATGTGTTAGAGGATGTGCAAGTGGATTTCACATACGGGGACCAGACCTTCAGTGCCGCCAACAACAATGCGGTTGAGGCAGACTTTGCTATCTGCTCCACCCTCGGTGCCACGACTGTGGCTACGACCCCCGCAACGGGCGATGTCGTGACCTTTGTTGCCACGGTCGATAACTCCAACGACAACATCACCGGCAAGTATTTCACCATCACTTACATGGAAGGCGGTGTCGAGCAGACCTTCACATTGGAAAACAGCGCAGTGGAAATTAACACGGGCGGCAACCTGGTGGGACATATCACAGAGACTGCAGCTACGCCTCTCTACGGCAAGACGCTGACCGTCGTACCCACGATAACCCTCAACAGCCCGTGCTCCAATTCGGAGGGACAGTCTCTCGTTTACAATATGCCGGGGCAGACACCCACGCCCGAAACCTTCACCTGCGGCGATGACTTGACTGTTGGCACTAACACCTACCCGACGGTGCTCATCGGCACGCAGTGCTGGACCAAGACGAACATGCGTGAAACTGTTGGTACCCAGGGATCCGAAAGCAGCGATACCAGTTTTACGGCTCCGTACTACTATGTGCACCCCACGACAGGTGAGTATTTCTACAATTGGTCCGCCGCCAACCAAGTATGTCCGACTGGCTGGCACCTTCCGAGCTGGGAAGAATTCAACAATTTTCTGAATTTCTTAAACTCTCGTTCCGAATATCTCTGTGACGGTCTGGTTGCCAAGGCTATCGCTGCCCAGACCGGCTGGTTCCTCGACGAGTCTACCAATCAATGCTATGTAAACTACGAGCCTGCCACCTCCAACGATGCCACTGGATTTTCCGCTCTTCCGGTCGGAGTGTGGAACTATGGTGGTTCTTCCCATTTCGTTTTGGAAAGTAAAAGCGTTGGTTTTTGGACTTCCAGAGAGGACAATGGAGTTGCCCATGGAGAAAATGGTTATCTGTTCTCCTTAGAGTATAATAGCGGTGATATTGGTTACGGCAACAACTCCAAACTCATGGGCTTTTCTGTTCGCTGTCTCCTTGATGAGAACTCCGGCGGCGGTGAGACCACGCAGACCGAGCCCTCGGTGACGACCGAGCCCGCCACTGGCGTGGGACAGACTGCCGCTTTGTTGAACGGCACGTTGTCCAATCCCAGCAATGTAGCCATTATTGCGAAGGGCTTCGAATGGAAGGCTGTGGGTGCAGGTTCCTATACGCAGGTCTCTGTCACAGGATCCTATATGAGCTACACTCTCACCGGACTAACTGCCAGCTCGGAATACATTTACAGGGCGTTTGTCACCACGGCTTCCGGCACAAGCTACGGTCAGGAGGTGACCTTCACTACGGCGGCGCCTCCCGCATGCCCGGTGTTGGGTACTCCTACGTTCTGTAAGCAGGTGGGGACGAACACGGTGACTATCATCATCAGAACTCCGATTGAAAACTACGATGCGGATTTGGTAAGTGACATCATCTATGATATTGATTTTTCTATTCCTATGGGTGGCCCAATCGGATCCGCTCATGAGAGTATGGCGGCTGACGGAATTGTCACGAATATTGATGGAAACTATGTCTGTGTTCAGGAAGTGGAGCTGGACGCTGCGACTTGGCAATCAAACCAAAGTTTGTATATGGATTACAATCGTACTATTGAATATACGTCCATTTGTGGCGGTACTTCTTCTGTTACAGACAACGGATCCATCACTGTCTATGAGATGCCCGCATGTGAGTCCGGCACTTGTCCGAGCCTTGGTGCAACGGGCACTCCTGGTGTGAGTGTGAGTAACAGTGTTTTCGTGACCGTCATTACGGCCATCAATGACTATGACGCCAACAAGATCGGCCTTTACAGCTATCGGATATACTACACCGACGACCAATACTTTGTGAAATACACCGACCACGGTGCCAGCATCAGCGAAGCCGGCCTCAAGGTTACCTTCAACCCCTCCGTGGAGCTTCCTGTGCCCTACGCCTCGTCAGTATGTACACTGCGTATTGTGCCGGTCCTCAATGTGATTTGTTCGGATACCGC
>ONQE01000163.1 GCA_900319925.1 uncultured Bacteroidales bacterium
CGCAAGAAAATCATGAAGGGTGTCGATTGGGGAATGCTCTACAAGCAGTTCAAAGACAAGGTGTTCGACTTCAGTGAAATTGACAATGAGGTGAAACGGCTCATCTTGGACGACGACGTGACCAAGAAGTCGGGCATATATCCCTACATCCTCACCCGGAAGGAGAAGTATCTCTCTATCCGGGGATTCACCGAGGCGCAGAAGTTGGCGGCCTACGAAAGTCAAGGCGGCCTTTGCGCCGACTGCGGGAAGCATTTCGACCTCTCGCAGATGGAGGCCGACCATATCACGCCGTGGCATGCGGGCGGTCGAACCGTCGCCGAGAACTGTCAGATGCTTTGCCGGGATTGCAACCGGCGGAAAAGCGGGAAGTAATTCAGCATTCCAACTGCGAGACGCAGTTGGATCCTATTGCTCCATCAAAAATCTCGAAGCCTCGATGCCCGCCATGCTGCCGGTGCCGGCGGCGATGACGGCCTGGCGGAAGACGGGGTCCTGCACGTCGCCGGCGGCGAACACGCCCTCGACGTTGGTCTTCGTGCTGTCGGGCTTCGTGACGATATAGCCCTGCTCGTTCATGTCCAACTGTCCCACAAAGAGTTCGGTGGTCGGCACCACGCCGATGGCCTCGAACACGCCATCGACTTCCAAGGTGCGCTCCTCGCCGGTCTGCGCGTGCTTCACCTTCAGACCCGTCACCTTCTTGATGAACCCTTTCTGCTCGCCGGTGATCTCCACGGGCACGTGGCTCCACACCACCTCGATGTTCGGAGTCGCCAACACGCTCTTCTGCAGCGCGACGGTGCCTCGGAACTGGTCGCGGCGGTGCACGATATAGACTTTCGTGCAGAGCTGCGACAGGTAGAGGGCGTCTTCCAGCGCGGTGTCGCCGCCGCCGATGACCACGGTGGTCTTGTTGCGGAAGAAGTTGCCATCGCAGGTGGCGCAGGTGGAGACCCCGAAGCCGCGGAACTCCTCCTCGCCGGGCAGGTGCAGCCAGCGTGCGCTCGCACCCGTGGCCACGATGACCGTCTCCGCGATAATCTCCTCACCATCATCCAGTTGGCAGTGGAACGGACGGCTGCTGAAATCGACCTTCGCAACGCTCTTGGGCTGCATCTCCACACCCAGTTTCAGCGCCTGCTCGCGCAGCTTGTCCATGATGACCGGACCGCCCGCGCCACCCGGGAATCCCGGGAAATTCTCCACTTCGTTAGTGATGGTCAGCTGACCGCCCTGCTGCATGCCCTCGACGAGAAGGGGTTTCAGGTCGGCACGTGCCGTATATACGCCGGCCATGTAACCTGCGGGACCGGAACCGATGATGAGACATTTTACTTCTCTTGCCATATCTTTCTGAATTATAAGTGTTTGCAATTGATTTGAAATCGTGAATACAACGCTGCGAAGATACGTTTTTTTAGGCAACTTAACCGAAAAAAATTGTATCTTTGCCGATTGTTTAAAATATGGTAAAAACATGGTAAAACCGTCTATTCCAAAAGGCACACGCGATTTCACGCCCGTCGAGATGATGCGGCGCAATTATATTTTCGACACTATCCGCTCGGTATTCCACCGGCACGCCTGTCTCCCCATCGAGACGCCCGCCATGGAGAACCTCTCCACCCTTATGGGCAAGTACGGCGAGGAGGGCGACCGGCTGCTCTTCAAAATCCTCAACTCCGGTGACTTCACCAAAGGAGTGGATTTTCAGAATGATGAGCAGAGCGTGAACCATCTTGCCTCGCAGCTTTGCGAGAAGGGCCTCCGCTACGACCTCACCGTGCCGTTCGCGCGGTTCGTGGTGCAGCACCAGGGCGAGCTCACCTTCCCGTTCAAGCGCTACCAGATGCAGCCCGTGTGGCGCGCCGACCGTCCGCAGAAGGGCCGCTACCGCGAGTTCTACCAGTGCGACGTCGATATCATCGGCAGCAACTCCCTGCTCAACGAGGTCGAGCTGGTGGAGATCACCGGCGAGGTGTTCCGCGCCTTCGGCATCGACATCGTGATGAAAATCAACAACCGCAAGATCCTCACCGGTATCGCCGAGATTTTCTGCAATGCCGACCAGGTGACCGACCTCTGTGTGGCGTTGGACAAACTCGACAAGATCGGCCGCGAGGCGGTATGCGCGGAGATGCTGGAACGCGGCATCGCCCAAACCTCCATCGACGGACTGTCGCCCCTGTTCGAGCTCGGCGGACTTTCCAACCATGAGGTTCTCGACAAGCTGGCCACGATGCTGTCGGCTTCCGAGACCGGCATGAAGGGTGTCGAGGAGCTGCGTACGGTGTTGGATTATGTTGCCAAGTTGCAGATACCCATACAGCTGGAAGTCGATGTTACGCTCGCCCGCGGGTTGAACTACTACACCGGCGCCATCTTCGAGATCAAGGCGAAGGATGTGGCGATGGGCAGCATTTCCGGCGGCGGCCGCTACGACAACCTCACCGGCATCTTCGGGTTGAAGAATATGTCGGGCGTGGGCATCTCCTACGGTGCGGAGCGCATTTACGACGTGCTCAACGAGTTGAACCTCTTCCCGCCGCACATCATGACCCCCATCACCGCGATGTTCGTGAACTTCGGCGGCGACGACGAACTGTACGCCCTGCAAGGCCTCAAACGCCTCCGCGATGCGAACATCCCCTCTGAAATCTACCCCGACCCCGTGAAGATGGGCAAGCAGATGAACTACGCCAACGCCAAGGGCATCCCTTACGTCATCATGGCCGGCGAGAACGAACGCTCCCAGGGCGTGTACACCCTCAAGAACATGCAGACCGGCGAGCAGCAGGCCCTGCAGATTGACGATATTATCGGAATATGGATGAAGAACCCAAAATAGAAGAGACCACCCCCTCGACTCCGAAGAAACGCCATTCGTTCCGTGCCAGAATGCGGAAATTCTGGTACACGGTGCTGGAGTACACCCACTTGAAGGATGACACTGACTATGAAGCGACGGTCAAGTACATCTCCGGCAGTGTGGATTTCCGAGGCGTGAACCTTTGGGTCTTGGCTTTCGCCATCATCGTGGCGTCCGTGGGCTTGAATGTGAACTCCACGGCGGTCATCATCGGCGCCATGTTGATTTCGCCCATTATGGGACCCATCACGGGCATCGGTCTCGCGGTGGGAATCCTGGACGAGGAGCTGTTGAAGCGCTCCCTGCGGAACCTCTTCCTTATGGTGATCATCAGCTTGTTGACCTCGACGCTGTACTTCCTGATTTCCCCGCTGACCGAGGCGCAGTCGGAGTTGCTGGCGCGCACGCGGCCCTCGATATTCGATGTCTTCATCGCCTTTTTCGGCGGATTGGCGGGCATCGTGGCCACCTCGCGCAAGAGCCAGCCGTTCACGGTGATCTCCGGCGTGGCCATCGCTACCGCGTTGATGCCGCCGCTCTGTACGGCAGGTTACGGCTTGGCTACCTGGCAGTTGCGCTACTTCGGCGGCGCCTTCTACCTCTTCTTCATCAACTCCTTCTTCATCGCCTTCGCCACGTTCATCATGGTGCGTTTCCTCGATTTCCCGGAGAGCCGCTATATGGATGACTCCCGTCTTAACGCGGTGAAGCGGATGATCTACGCCTTCGCCATCCTGGTGATGATTCCCAGCGTGGTGATCGCCATCAACCTCGTGCGCGAGTCGGCCTTCAACTCGCAGGCCATCAAATTCGTGAACGAGGTCCAGCAGACCCCGTACTTCGAGGATGTGCAGCTCATCGACCACAAGCGGGAATACAGCAACAAGTCACAGACCCTCACCTTGCGGGTCATCGGCAAGCCGCTTTCGAACGAAGATATTGCGCATATTCAGTCCCTGATGCAGACCGCCTACGGTCTCGACCATACCAAGTTGGTCGTCAAGCAGATGGAAGGGATGATGAACATCAAGCAGCAGAACCAGGTCATCGAGGACATCATCGACAAGAAGGATGCGGTGATCGCCCAGCAGGACTCCACCATCGTGGCGTTGCGCACGGAGCTGCACAAGCTCACCGGCTCGTCGGAGAACACCGAGCAGCTGGTGAGGGAGATCTATTCGCAGCAGGCGGACATCGAGCAGGTGGCAATCCTGTCGATGGAGTGCTACGACACGCAGACTCTGGAGCACAAGGCGGTGCCGGCCATCTATCTGCGGTGGAAAGACGGCAGGCGCCATCCCGACGCGGAGCGCCGTTTGGTCGAATGGCTGAAGGTGCGCTTGGGCGTGGAGGAAATCGAGGTGGTGCGGATGGATTCTTGATGTTTTTTGTACTTTTGCCCCCGTTATAGAATAAGTTTAAAGTTTAAATATAAAATTATGAAGAAACAACTATCCCTGATTTCTGTGTTTTTCGTCTTTTTCCTTTCACTGCGTCGCTGGTCTCCCTCTCGGGCATGATCATGTTCGGCGTGCTGTCAGTGCCCACCGGCGTGTGGCAGTCCAAGATCGGCAAGAAGAAGATGCTCACCATCGGTCTGATCCTTTTCCTCGCCGGTGCAGTGCTGCCCATCCTCGCCTTCAACTTCCCGATTATCCTGTTGGCGGTGCTGCTGATGGGCGCGGGCGCCACGATCCTGCAAGTCTCCGGCAACCCGCTGATCCGCGATGTCTCGGACGAGGGCAAGTACTCCAGCATGCTCTCCTTCGCGCAGTCGCTGAAAGCCATCGGCACGCTCTCCACATCGCTGATTCTCGTGCTCATCGGCACCTCGCTGATGAAGTACGGCTGGTTCTCGTTCACCCCCGAGGGTGGCGAGACCATCGATATGGGCTTCCGCATCCTCTTCCCGATTTTCGCGGTGGTGCTGCTCATCACGCTCGTGATGGTCGTGGTGTTCGTGCCCGAGAATGTCAGCAAGTCCGATGAGAAGCCGACCACGTTGGGCAACTGCATTCGCGCGCTCGGAAACCCGTTCATCCTGATGATGTTCCTTGCCATCTTCTTCTACTGCGGCGCGGAGGCCTCTATGTTCAACCGTATTCCCTCGATTCTGAGTGAGAACGCGAGCGTGACCCCGGCGATGGGCAACATCGTGCTGATTATCTCCCTCTTCGTAGGCCGTTTCCTCGGCGGTGTCATCCTGCAGAAGATGAGCGCCAAGAAGTTCCTCGGCATCACGGTGGCCATCTCGATTATCGGCAACCTGCTGCTCTTCCTGCCCTACAACGCCTTCACCACGTGGTTGAGCTTCATCCTCATCGGTATCGGTTTCGCCAACATCTTCCCGTTGGTCTTCTCCATCTGCGTGGACCACAAGCCGGAGATGTCGAACGAGATTTCGGGTCTGATGACGACGGCCATCGTGGGTGCCGCCATCGTCCCGCTGCTCACCGGTGCCATGGCTGGCGTGGGCATCCGCTACGCCTTCATCGTGCCGCTTGCCTGCTTGTGCTACCTCTGCTTCGTGACGGCACGCGTTTCGAAGGAGAAATAACAGCCTCGACAAGCGTAGTCGCTCGGTAAAACGATATAATATTGAACAAATAATAAGTCCCTAAAGGGGAAAAGCTCGTTAGATACAATAAAATGAACAATATGAAAAAATTGACACTCCTTTTGATTACAGTCCTGACCGCGACATTCGCGTTCGCGCAGTCACAGTACGTCAACCCGTTGGTGGGCACCGACGGGCACGGCCACACCTATCCCGGCGCCATCCTTCCGTTCGGCGCCATCCAGCTCAGCCCCGATACCCGTTTGGAGGGCTGGGACGGCTGTTCCGCCTACCATTACAGCGACAACCGCATCTACGGTTTCTCGCACACCCACTTGAGCGGCACCGGCTGCGAGGACTACGGCGACATCCTCGTCACCCCGTTCGTCGGGGAACCCTCCGTCATCAACGAGAAGTATGCCCTCGCGTTTTCCCACGACAATGAGAAGGCTACTCCCGGCTACTATGCGGTGACCTTCAACAACGGTCTTCTCGCCGAAATGACCACCTCCAACTATGTGGGCGTGCACCGCTACACCTTCCCCAAGAACCTCAAGAACGGAAAACGCGGCATCATCGTCGATTTGAAACACCGCGACAAGACGCTGGAGAGCTATATGACCCAAAAGGCCAATGACTTGGTGGGATTCCGTCGCTCCAAAGCTTGGAATGATGACCAATACTGCGCTTTCTCCCTCAAGACCTCTGTGACACCTACGGAAGTGGTCTATTACCAGGACGACAAGCCCGTGAATGTCAAGGAGATAAAAGGCACCAACTGCAAGGCTGTCCTCTATTTCGACGAGAAGGTGACGCAGGTGGTGGTCAAGGTGGCCATCTCTGCCGTCGATATGGACGGGGCCGTCAACAACCAGACCGAGGTTCAGGGTTTCGACTTCGACAAGGTGCATAAACATGCGACGGATGTCTGGAACAAGGAGCTGGGCAAAATCCAGGTCGAATCCAAGAATACCGAATATCTCCGGACGTTCTATACCGCGATGTACCACTGCTTCACCTCGCCGTATCTCTACTCCGACCTCGACGGCCGCTATCGTGGCGCTGACCAAAAAGTCCACCGTGTGGAAGGCGAAAAGAAAATCTATACCGTCTTTTCCTTGTGGGATACCTACCGTGCTCTGCACCCGCTGCTCAACATCATTGACC
>ONQE01000004.1:0-10322 GCA_900319925.1 uncultured Bacteroidales bacterium
ACTTTAAGGATATTATCATTTAACATTGATTTCATATATTAAAATAACAAATATAAAAAGTTTACGCGGCAAAAATACTAAAAATAAATGAGATACGAGAAGATGAATGAAAAAAATTTTTCGATATTATGATGTAACCTTTTGAAATTTCTGCATCATAGTAATGAGAAAAGATTGCTTTTGTCCTCCCGCAGAACGCGCAGACTTCCGCAGAAAAAAACACATGCAGATACACGCGATACGCGGAGATAAAAAAATCGTATTTTTGCACCTGTAAAATTTACCGTTATGAATCACCATCGACATACGCATTTGCTCATATTCTTCGCCTCCGTACTGCTACTGCTGGCGGCGCGGCCTGTGCAGGGGCAACAGCGGTTCAGAATAGAAGTGGACACGTTGTACCTGATGGCGGGCGAGGAGATGAACCTGAATTTCGACGACTACTCCGTTCGATACAAACAGACGTTCCCGTTTTACGAGGATGACCGTTACACGGTTATTTACGAATCTGCCTGGCATCCTGAGGGAGGCGGAAGCGTCATTTTTGAGGAGAAAGAGACCAGTTGGTACCCTGTGACCAAGAACGGATGGCTGCAATACGAACCCGTAAACCGCAGGTATTTGTGCGACGGAACACCCGGCAGGATCGTCCGCACCGATTCGGCCTATTATCTGGTGTATCCAGGCCGCGTCTGCAGTTTTGACATCGGTGAAAATCCTGGACAAATCGGATACCTGAACGAATTACCGACTGACGATATTGATTGGGTGAAAGAAAAATGGTATTATCCTAACAAGATCGGCAACACTCTCAACAAACAAGAGTTTAAAGGTACCGTTGTGTTACACGGTTGTCGTATTGGTCGCGAATACCACTATCAGAAACCCGATACCTGCATTGAGCAAGCATTTTGTGTTGATAATCGGGTTTACTGCATCGTGACTACACCAGAAACGACGAGCATTGAACGGGTTGATAACGGCCGTTTCGAGCGGGTGGCGGATCTCGGACGGCGGTTCGACTTCACCAATGGTTTCTACCCTGAGTGGCAATTAGACGACCATCTTAGAGACTTCAACCGCAGTAATGATGGCTGTCGGCTGGTGTTCAGAGATGCCTTCCACAACGGCATCCTTACTGTGAAAGACTACACGGTGCATATCCAGTATGTAAGATTGAACGTGTTGCCGTAGATCGCAATGTGGGTGTCTTCCCATCGTTGGAAAAAGTGCGACGCAACAGTAATTATTCGTTGGAAAAAATGTAACATTCTAATTGGCTTTTGCTATTGTCAATGCCTTTTGCGTATTGCCTAAAAAAATCGTACCTTTGCCCCCTGAAAATCCGAGACGCGGCATGCCTCGTCTCTACAAGGGTAAAACTCCGACTATGCAGAAAACCGAACGCCACTTTTTCGCCCCCGGGCGCGTGAACCTCATCGGCGACCACACCGACTACAACGGCGGGCTTGTCTTCCCCGCCGCGCTCAATATGGGTACGTATCTCACTGTGAAACAACACGATGATGCGGATTCCTGCCGTTTTGTCTCCGAAAACGATTCGGCGGAATTTCTGATTCGTAAGGAGGAACTGTCGCAGAAGCGGAAGATCTGGGTGGATTACCCGCTCGGCGTGATCAAGGAGTTCACCGACAGGGGATTTCCCGTGAGCGGCCTCCAGTTCCACTACCGCGGCGACCTGCCCATCGGGGCGGCGCTTTCCTCTTCAGCCTCCATCGAGATGGTGACGGCCGTAGCCCTCAACGCCTTGAACGGCAGTCCGTTCACGATGCTGGAGCTCGTGCAGATGGCCCAGCATGCGGAAAACGACTTCGTGGGGATGAACTGCGGCATCATGGACCAGTTCGCTTCGGGATTCGGGAAGAGAAACTGCGCCATCGCGTTGGATTGCAATACGTTGGAGTACGAGCATGTGCCGTTGGAGATGCACGGGCTGAAGTTCGTCATCGCCAATACCAACAAGAAACGCGGACTCGTGGATTCGGCCTACAACCAGCGGCGCAGCGAGTGTCAGCAGGCTTTGGAGATCATCCGTGCGCACCGGCAGGTCGATTGTCTCTGCCAACTCACGATGAATCAGTTTGATACGGTTGCGCCATATCTTACGGGCAACGTACTCAAGCGCGCCCGGCACGCGGTGCGCGAGAACGAGAACGTGCGCGAGGCCGTCACCGCGCTCAAGGCCGGCGACATGGTCCGCTTCGGACAGCTGATGAGCGCTTCGCACGCCACCCTGCGCGACGACTACGAGGTCACCTGTCCCGAACTGGACTTCTTGGCCGAACGGGCGCAGCAGTTCCCCGGCGTGCTTGGCAGCCGCATGACCGGCGCGGGCTTCGGCGGCTGCACCGTTACGCTGATTGCGGAAGAACAGGTGGAAGCGTTTGTCGAAACCCTCGGCAAGGCATACGAGGAAAGATTCGGCTTGCGTGCGGATTTCTATGTGGCGGAGATCGGCGACGGGGCGGGAGAAGTTAGCAGTTAGTAGTTATAGAATCATGAACAGTCATATTTTTAGGATTAGGATTGTCTTATTAGTATTGAGTCTCATCGTTTTAGGGCCTATTGCCGGGAGTGCCAAAGTCCCGAAGAAGCCGCTCAAGTGTGTCGCTCCCGCCTACCTGAAGCCGGGCGACAAGGTGGCGCTCATCTCCCCGTCGTACTATTGCTCGATGGAGACGGCTTTCCGAGCGGCAGACACGCTGCGCAGTTGGGGGTACGAGCCGGTCATCGGACCGAATGTCGGCAAACAGTATCTTGAACATTATGCCGGAACCGTGGAAGAGCGGCTTGCCGACCTCCGCTGGGCGCTCAAAGACCCCGACATCAAGGCCATCCTCTGTTTGCGCGGCGGATACAGTACCCTGCACTTGGTGGAAGGTTTGCCCCTGAAAAAGCTTGCCGCCTCGCCGAAATGGCTCATCGGGTACAGCGACATCACCACGCTCCTCAGCATGGAGGCCTGCGCGGGCGTGATGGGCATCCACGGCATGATGGGCTGCAACATAGCCAAGCAAGACAGCGTCAACGTACAACAATCCTGCACGTTGCTGCGCGACTTGCTCCAGGGTCAGGTGCCGCGCTATGAGCTGCCCGCCCACAAAGAGAACATCCTCGGTCGGGCCACGGGCACCCTCGTGGGCGGCAATCTCGCCACCTTCGCCCCGTTGCTCTGCTCCCAAGTCAACGAAATCGGCCAGTCCGACATTATCCTCTTCGTAGAAGAGGTGGAGGAGACTCACCATAACATCGACCGCCTTTTCAACATGCTGAAAATGAGCGGTGTACTCGCTCATTGCAAAGGCATCGTCTTGGGTGATTTTACCGATTGTGAAAACGATGTCGGCTATGAAAGTGTGGAGGCGATGCTGCGCCAATACATTGAACCGTATAACATCCCGTTGCTTTGCGGCTTCCCCGCCGGTCATGAAAAGTTGAACCTGCCGCTCGTGATAGGCGCACCCGTCGCCATGGAGGTGCGTGGGGACGGAGCCACGCTCACCTTCGACATTTCCGGCGAACAGAGAGAGGTACGACCCTGAGAATCTTTCAGGCGAGATACTTCAGAAACTCCGTCATGATTTTCGGCATCGGGTACTTTTCCATATCATCGAATGGGATAACGAGCTGATTCTGCGACAACTTCGGCAGCTTTTTCACATTCTTCACATAAAACGCCGCATGGATAATCTGATGGGAAAGCACCTCCCGGATGGAAAAGAGAGGCTTGTCGGCATACTCTTCTGAATCCGCCTCCGTCAGAGGGAACTGATACATATTGCGCCATATATCCGAACCCGTCCGCTTTTCGATAATCGTCTGGTTGTCTGACAAATATACCGTGTAGTGAAAATAGCGATGCTTCGATTCGGCTTTCTTCTTCTTGACGGGAAGAATGTCAACCAAATGGTTATTATAGGCGTAACAGCTTGACTGAAAAGGACATTCGTCACAATTTGGATTGCGCGGCACGCACTGTATAGCACCGAAGTCCATGGCCGCTTGATTGAAGACGCCGGGTCGTTTGCTGTCTATCTCCGTCTCGCAGATTGCCGTAATCTTCTTCACGACAACGGGTTGCGTGACATCATCGCAAATACCAAAGATTCGACTGACAATGCGGATCACGTTCCCATCGACGGCGGGGTACGGCAGCCCGAAAGCGATGGAGGATATGGCTGCCGCCGTGTAGTTCCCGATTCCCTTGAGCGACAGTATCTTATCGTATTCGTTGGGAAAGTGTCCATCGTGCTTCTCCATAATCTCGCGAGCGGCGGCGTGCATGTTGCGGGCGCGGGAATAGTAGCCGAGTCCCTGCCAGACCTTCAGCACGCGATCCTCGTCGGCTTCCGCCAACGCCTTGACATCCGGGAAGTTATCGATAAAACGGAGATAGTAATCCCAACCCTGCTGCACGCGGGTCTGCTGCAGGATGATTTCGGAAACCCAGATTTTGTAGGGGTCGGGCTCGCCACGCCACGGCAGGTCGCGCTTGTGGTCCTCATACCACGAAATCAGCGTGTCGGCGAAAGCGACCATCAGTTGCCCTGTATCAGTTGGAAGAGCTCGTCCAAGTTGGGGGTGAGGATGATCTCCGTGCGGCGGTTCTTGGCGCGCGCCTCGGGGGTATTGTTCTCATCCAAAGGCAGATACTCGCTGCGACCGGAGGCCGACAGACGCACCGGCGCGATGTCGCCGTTCTCCAACAGCGCCTTCACCACGGCGGTGGCACGCATCACGCTCAAGTCCCAGTTGTCCTTGATTTGGCCGCTGCCGCGATAGGGCACATTGTCGGTGTGACCCTCAATCAATACGGATATCTCCTTCTCATTTTCAAGCACTTTCGCCAATTGCTTGATGGCGTTGAGACCCTGCTCGTTGAGCGTCCAGCTGCCCGAGGCGAACAGTAGCTTGTCGTCCATGGAGACATAGACCTTGCCGCCCTTCTCATACACGTTGAGACCGCTGCCCTCGAAACCCTTCAGCGCGTTCATCACCTTCTCCTTCAGGGCTTTCACTTCGGCGTCTTTCTGGGCTAAGATAGACTGCATCTCGTTAATGCGCTGCTCTTTAAGCATTAGCTCCGTGCGAGCCTTCGCCAAGGAGTCCTGCTGCATGTTGAGCATCTTCTCTTTCAGCGCAAGCTCGTCCTTGTAACGGTCGCGGTCGCCGAGCAGACCGTCGATGGTGCTCTGGTTGCTACTCGAGACCTCCGCGAAGTTCCGCAGCAGCTCGTCGTACTCCTTCTGCGCCTTCTCGTACTCCATCTCGCAAGTGCGGGCCTTACGGTAAAGGCGCACCGTGTCGGCGGTGAGCTTCTCGGCCTCGGCAGTCAGCGCGGCCAACTGCGCGGCAAGCGACTTCTTCGCATCCTGACAATTCTGGTTCTCCGCAGTCATGTACGTCAGCTCGTCCTGACTGCGCTTGTATTTGAGTTCCAATTCCGCGTACTGCTGCTTCGTCACGCAGCCGCCGAAAACGACCACGGCCAACAGGACGGCCGCTATTCTGATTGTATTTTTCATCTTTAAGGCTACTATATGCAATAAACTGCAAAAATACGGCATAAAACAATGTCTTTTCTTCAAGACGAAGAAAGATATAAACAATGGATTTTGGATAAAGGTCAGAGACTTTCGACGGTGGTCATGGGCACTTTGCGCAAAGCCCCGGTGATACGGTCGGCCTCGCGCTGGCGCACGGAAATGGTGTAGATGCACTGCATATAGCTTTGCCTATCAAGGACTTGCACTTCCGGGTCTTTCAGAATCTGCATGATGTCGTTCATCTTCACATATTCGAACGTCACGCGGTAGGTCTCCTGCACGGTGCGCTCCTCGATGACGGCGGCATTCAACGCCTCGCGGGCCGCCACCTTGTAGGCATTCTGCAATCCGCTGACTCCCAACTTAATGCCCCCGAAATAACGCACCACAATCACCAAGGTGTTTGTCACGTCCTTCGACAGCAGCTGCCCGTAAATAGGACGGCCCGCCGTGCCCGAAGGCTCGCCGTTGTCGTTCAAGCGGTAGGCATCCTTATGCGCCCCGAGAATGTAGGCATAGCAGTGGTGCCGCGCGTCCCAGTGCTTCTTCTGGATTTCGGCAAGACGCTCCTTCACCTCCTGCTCGTTCTGCACGGGGAAGGCGTAGGCCAGGAACTTGCTGCGCTTCTCGCTGTAGCTGCCCTCGGCGGGTTTCGCAATGGTCTTATAGCTGTCTTCGAACATATATCAGCTGATTGTCGTCAATATTCACCGTCTTTTCCGGGATACCAGGCAGTCCCGGGGCGGAGAGTCCCCTACCCCACTTCTGGCTGCCTACCAATATCCGCGCCTCATCCCATAACCCAGCGGTTATGAACTTCTCCAACGTATTCTTCCCTCCCTCAACAATAACGGATTGTATATTAAGTTGATACATCATATCCAACGCCTCTTCCACCTCTACTGGCAGCGGCGTGTAGGGCAGTTCCGAAATCACCTCGTCGCCGCGCTGCATTACAAAACGCCGAGGATCCTTGCCCGGATATTCACGGGTGGTGAGCTGCGGACGGTCGTTCTTCATCGTGCGCCAACCTACCAAGATGGCATCCTCCTCGCCCCGCCACTTGTGCGATAACACCTTCAAAGCGTAATTCGTTATCCAATAAGAGGTTGTATTTCCTTCACGACGGTCAACGTCCATATAGCCGTCCAAGGTTTGCGCCCATTTGAGGATGACATACGGCCGATGTTTCCTGTGGAAGGTGAAGAACCGTCTGTTCAGCTCCTCGCACTCCTCGCGGCACACGTTCTCGACAACCTCCACGCCGGCTTCGCGCAGCTTGCGCACCCCTGCGCCGTTCACCTTGTCGTGATAGTCGATGGAGCCGATCACCACCTTCGGTATGCCGTAGCGGATGATGGCGTCGGCGCAAGGCGGCGTCTTCCCGAAGTGCGAACAGGGCTCCAGGTTGACATACAGCGTACTGCTCTTCAACAGCTCCTTGTCCTTCACGGAGTTGATGGCGTTCACCTCCGCGTGCGCCTCGCCACAGCGATGGTGGTAGCCCTCGCCGATGATCACCCCGTTGCACACAATCACCGCCCCCACCATCGGGTTGGGACTCGTACTGCCCAAGCCGAGTGCAGCCAACTGCAGACACCGCCGCATGTAGGTTTCCTCCGCCATGCCTACTGCTGTTTCAGGAAGTAGGAAAGCGGCTGGAGTTGCCGGTCGAAATGGAAATACTGGCACTGCACCAAATCCTTGGTGTTGCCGTTGAGAATCGCATAGAACTTGTCGCGGTTGTACGGCTCGTCCTCCGCACGCGCTATGCCACCGACAATCGCGTCCAGATAGTACGGGTCCTTCTCCAACTTACGATACATGTCCAAGGTTGTCTTCTCCCCGTTTACATCCGTCAACGTGATGGTTTTGAAGTGGTTGTTACGCAAAATGGAATCCTTTGCACTCTCCGACATGCCGGAGACGTACACCTCGTAATTCTTGTCACGGTACTCGGCAAGCATATCCAACAGCTTGACCGTATCATAATCCGCAATCAGCTCATTATGAAAATTGTACAGCGTAAAGAAGCGGGGACCGGACTTCTCGACATAGAAGGACTCCTCGGGATGCTCGAAATCTTCCACAAGCAATGACTTGATGCGGGTGATCTTCGTGGAGAAGAGGTCGCAGCTGAACCAGTCGACCGGCTTGAACGAATAGAACGGCGTCAGGAAGCCGCGGAAACCGGGAATGTGGACAATACAGGGCTCGTCGAAACCTTCGAGAATCGCATAGTTGGCGACATTGTCCATTGTGGACGGCCCCATATAGTAGGTCTTCACATTGCGCTCTTTGGTGAAAAACGGGATGCCGAAGATTTTGAACTTGGGCACTTTCTGGTAAATTTCCACCTTGACGGCATTCACGGACATCATCTTGTTGATGTTCGACTGAGCGGTCTTGGCCACCGTCTGCTGCAACGTAACGTTGTGGATGGTGGAGAGCAGCTCGTTGACCTTCGCGGTCATCGCCTTCACGGAGTCCTGCACATACCAACCGTCATCGCGACGGGTCAGCAGGGAGTACTCGCCATTCATGTCGGCGATGAAGATTTTGGTGATGTTGTTGGTATCCTTCACGGCGAAGATGTCGGACTTGGGCTGTTTGTTACCCACAACGCCGGCTTTCGCGAGGATCAAGAACAGGCAACCGACGAGCAACGCGGCAGCCAGAATCAGATAAATCGTTTTCTTTTTCATTGATTATTCAGATAATACATTTACGTTTATTCTCTACCCCAACGCTGTTCGGCCTTGTCAACCTCCCGTTGCAGCTTGGCGGGAATCGTCTCACCGTTCATGCAGTGGTTGCAGCGCATATCGAGGGTGTACATACGGCCGATGCAGTAGTTCGAGTGCTTGCAGCCGCTGCGGGTGACCTCGCCGCTGTGCAGCTTGTTCACGAAGTCGGTGTCGTGCACCAAGGCGCGGGCCATCTGGAAGGCCACGAAACCGGAATCGAGCACTTTCTCCATATCGCCCTTATCGACCATGCCGCCCACGTAAATCAGCGGCATCTTCAGGGCCTTGCGGAACCGCATCGCCGTGTCGTAGAAGTAGGCATCCTGGTAGGGCACCGTCGGGATGACGATGCGGCCGACGATGTGCAGACCGAGCTTCAGCCACCAGAACTTCTTCATGTCCATGTAGTAGGCGAGGGTCTTCAGGGGCATGGCACCGCGCATCACGTGCATCGGGGCTTTGCTGACAAAACCGGCGGTGAGCACCAACGCATGCACGCCGAGACGCTCCAACTCCTTGGCAACCTGGAGGCATTCGTCCTCCTTCATGCCCGTGCGGAAACCGTCGTACATGTTGGTCTTCACCACGATAGCCATATCGTCCTTGGCCTCCTCCATCACGCGGGTGATGACCTCACGCATAAAGCGCATGCGATTCTCGAGGGAGCCGCCGTACTCGTCGCGACGGTGGTTGGTGTAGGGTGAGAGGAACTGGCTGATGAGGTAGCCGTGACCGGCGTGCACCTCGATGCAGTCGAAGCCGGCGCGACGGCAAAGGTCCACGGCCTTGCCGAAATCGTCGGTAATCTGCGCGATGTCCCGCTTGGTCATCTTGCGGGTGAAGGTCGGCGAGTAGAGGTTGAAACGACCCGACGGCGACAGCGGTTTCTCGCCGCAGGTGGCCCGATGGGTCATGTTGCCGCAGTGCCCGATCTGGATGGAAGCCTTCGCGCCTTCCGCGTGGATGGCATCCGTCAGTTTCTTCAGCTCCGGCACAATCTCCTCGCGCAGCCATAGTTGCCCTGCGAAGGAAAGACCGCTGCGGCTCACCGAAGCGTAGGCCACCGTGGTCATACCGATGCCGCCGCGCGCCACCGACGTATGATAGTTGAACAACGCCTCCGACGGCGCATTCGCCACCGCCATGTTCTCAAACGCGGCGGAACGAATCGTTCTGTTTCTCAATGTTACCGGCCCTATCTGACAGGGCGTGAAAATGGGAGAGTCGATCATTATAGTTTAAGGGTTAAGGTTTATGGGTTATAGGTTATGGGTTATGGATTAATGTTTAAGGGTTAATGTTTAAGGGTTATGGGTTAACGTTTATGGGTTAAAGAAACTGATAAAAGGTAATCGGTACATACCCATAAGCACTCCTGTTTCATTATCCATTATGAATTAGAACCTGTACCGAACGCCTACGGCAATATTCAGCAGGTTGGAGACGAGGTCGCCTTGGCGGAGGGCGAAGACATTGACCATCGGACGCCAGTCGAGGCTCAGGTTCAGCGGGATGGGGAGTTCGTACTCGATGCCGAGCTGCAAACCGGCAGGCAGACCGAGACGGCGGTAGGTGGTGAGACTGCCGTTGTTGTTGTAATGCGGACTGTCGAAGAAGACACCATAGCCCCAGCTTACGCCGGCGCCCACGCCCACGTACCAGTTCAGGTTGGTCAGGATGCTCATCTTCCAGTCGTAGAAGACCACCAACTGGGCACGCCCGTAACGATAGGTCGTCGGGATGCGGTTGCCGTCAATGTCTAAGTAATACCCCTTGCTGAACAGAAAGGGGGAGATTCCGGCGTCCACCTCTACCATTCCGGACCCCAACCCTACCTCATGCTGGTAGGAGGCTTCGAAGTTGTAGCCTGCGCGAACGCCCACGGCCCTGGGCTGCGCCATTATCGCCCCAACTGTCAGGGCGAGGATTACGATTGTGGTAAGTGTTTTTTTCATATTCTTCATTCTTTATTGAAAAAGATATTCAGTGCATTCTCAGTCGTCCG
>ONQE01000004.1:10342-66189 GCA_900319925.1 uncultured Bacteroidales bacterium
CATTCTCAGTCGTCCGTTCCATCACCTCCTTCACGGAGACATCCATGATTTCGGCGATCTTCTGAGCGATGAGGGGAATGTAGCTGCTCTCGTTGGGAGTGCCTCGGTGCGGGGTCGGGGCGAGATAGGGCGCGTCCGTCTCCAATACGATATGGTCGAGGCCGACCTTCGGGACCAGCTCCTGCAACTTGCTGTTCTTGAACGTCACGATGCCGCCGATGCCGATGGCGAAACCGTGGCGCGCCGCCCAGTCCGCCTCCTGGATGCCGCCCGAGAAACAGTGAAGCACGCCGCGCAACGAACCCACCGCGTAGCTGTCCAGAATCGGGATGGCCTCGCTGTAGCCGTTGCGGATGTGCAGCGACAAGGGCAGACGGCGATCGCGGGCCCAGTCCAACTGCCGGCGGAACACAATCTGCTGTTCCTGCTCGAAATCGCGGTCGTGGTAGTAGTCCAACCCGATCTCGCCGACCCCCACAATGTTGCGGTCGCCGAAGTGGGTCTCCAACTCCGCGAGCTGCGCCTCGTAGTCCTCCTTCACATCGGAAGGATGCAGCCCGACGAGCCCGAAAACATTGTCCGGAAACATCTCCACCGCCTCGGCGATCATCGGCGGCGTGTTCACATCCACGCAGGCGAGCAGCACCCGCTCCACCTTCGCATCGACCGCCCGCTGAATCACCTCCCGCAGGTCCTCCGGATAATACTCACGATAAAGATGAGCATGCGTATCTATATAAAACATCGGTTACTGAGTTTAACTACTAACTACTAACTACTAACTGAAAACACCTTCCTCTGTGTGAACAGCAGCACGGCAGCCAGCACCGCGCCGAGGACATCGGAGATCGTGAGGGAGAGCCAGATGCCGTGAAGACCGTCCCAGCCGGCCTCTAAGAAGAGCAACGGGATGAGGAGGCTCATGGGCACCAAGAAGATGACCTGCCGCGAAAGGCTCGTCACGATGGCCACCCAAGGCTTGTCAATGGACTGGAAGAAGTTGGAGTTCACAATCGTGAAGCCGATGAGCGGGAACATCACCATACTGTAGCGAAGAGCCGTCTTGCCGATCTCGATGAGCTGCTGGTCGGTGGTGAACACGCGCATCATCGTGCGCGGGATGATGCAGGAGACCACGCTGCCGACCAATCCGATGGCCACGCAGACCCACATCGTGAGGCCATAGACGTGCTTCAGGCGGTTGCCGTGACCCGCACCGTAGTTATAACCCGCAATCGGCTGCATGCCCTGGCACACACCGATAATCATGAGTACCAAGAAGTTACCGTACGTATTGCAGATACCGTAGGCCCCCACCGCGAGGTCGCCGCCATAACGCAGCAGCTGCCGGTTGAGGATGCCCACCACTCCCGCAGCCGCCAGGTTCATCAGGAACGGGCTCATGCCGATGAGCGTGATGTTGCGGAAGATATAGCCCCGCAGCTTCCAGGCGTGCGCACGGAAACGAATGAAGGCATCGGGCTGCACGAAATGGAGCACCGAGACCAACGCCATGCAGAAAATAGAGATTGTGGAGGCGATGGCCGCCCCTTTGATGCCCATACCGAGGGCGAAGATGAAAATCGGGTCGAGGATGATGTTGAGCACCGCACCGCCAGCCATGATGAGCATCGACTTGGTGGGGTAGCCCGAGGCACGGATCAGACCGGTGAGGTTGAAGGTGACGGTGATGAGGAACATGCCCGGCAGAATGTAGATCATATACTCGTGAGCGTAGGCCACTGTCTCCGCCGTCGCGCCGAACATCATCAGGATGCGATCCATGAAGAGGTAAATGCACGTCACCACGACACCGCTCAATATCAACGTGAATACCAAGCTATTGCCGAGAATATTCTCCGCCCACTCCTTGTCTTTGCGACCCAAGACGATGGACATCCGCGAGGCGGAGCCCACCCCGATGAGCGAGCCGAAGGCGTGGATGATGTTCATCAGCGGGAAGGTGATGGCCAAGCCGGCGATGGCCAGCGCCCCCACCCCGCGCCCGATGAAGATGCGGTCCACTATATTATATATAGAGGCGATGACCTGGCTGATCACCGCCGGCAGCGCATACTTCCACAGCAGCGCCCCAATGTCGCGAGTCTCAAGTTCCCTTGTCCTGTCTGTCGTTTCCAATACTGTACTATACTATATTAAGGTGCATAAAAACAAACCGCGAAGATACACTTTTTTTTGGTTTACCGTTTACTGTTTATGGTTTACAATAACTACTAACTACTAACTGCTAACTGCTAACTACTAACTGCTAACTATGTAACCTTTCCCCCTCCCATCCGTACACTCCCACACGGAAAGTTATGAACATTTTGTGGATATTTTTTTCAAAATGGTATAACGTAACAAAAAAATTGTACTTTTGCAGGTCAAATTTTCGCGAACTGTCTGCAAAGCAATTTACGAAAAATAGAGTTGTAACGAATTGATATTAAATGAATTATATTAGTAACAAAAAAATTAAAGACATGACGAAAAAACATCTATTCCAGAACGGACTGGCATTATTCGTATGCCTGTTCCTGTTTGCGGGTGCGGTTTTCGCGCAGACGCAGACTGAAGTGGTGCAAGTCAAGAATGACGACACCTGGACTGTTCCCAGCGATGTACACGTCACCTCCGTGACCTTCGAGGCCTGGGGTGGCGGCGGTGCCGGCGGATTCACCACGGGCGGCCACGACGTAACAGACCTGATGGTCTCTGGTGGTGGCGGCGGCGGCGCATACGGCAAAACAACCATCAACAACCCCACTGCAGGGGAAGTGTTCACCATCACAGTCGGTGCTGGCGGTTATAACACTGCAGACGACGACAACTCCATCCTTTGCCCTCTTGCTTGCTACAAAAACCATCGTTGGCAGAACGGTGGCACTTCGACTGTGAAAAGAGGAACGACCACCATTTTGGAAGCTTTGGGCGGTAACACTTGCTCTGGTATTGATAATCTCGTTGGTGCTGAAGGTGGTGCTGCGACAGGTGCCGGTGACCTTCACTATGCCGGTGGTAAAGGCGGTAACGCTTCCTACGATTGCCCTGAGTCCATCTGGCCGTATGCCCAGCTTGCAGGTCGCAGATCTACCGGCAGTGGCGGCGGCGCGGCGGGCCCCAATGGAAACGGCGGCGCTGCACAGGATGCCACCTGCAGTGCTAATGGTGGCTGGCAAGCCGGCGGTACCGCTGGCGGTGGTTTTGCTGGCAGAGGCGGCGAAGGCACTTCAGACCATAACGACGTGCTTGGCGGCAAACCCGTCGGCAATCCCGGTCTTAACTACGGTGGCGGCGGTGCTGGCTCCAAGACTTGGAGATCCTGGCACTCCGGTGGCAACGGCGCTCCTGGTATCGTGGTCATCACCTACACCTACGTCAACGAGTCCATCACGGTTGAAGACGCTGAAGAATACCTCTGCTCCAACGCTACGGGCTATACCAGCTACAACATCCCGCTCAACATCCAAGCCAGCGGGTTCCAGGTCAAAGACGCCAACCCCAACAACATCGGCTACGATAATATCGTTGCCGAAACCGGCCTTGACTACACCACCCCCACCATCAGCTACAATAACGACGAAGCCACTTGGTACATCAGAGGTACTTTCCGCAACAACACCAACAACACCCTCACCCTCACCATCCCCGCAACGGCTTTTGCCCCGAGCGGCACCGTTTGGGATGAATACACCGTCACCATCCACGCCTACGGCAAACTCAACGGCGGTTTAATTAAGAGAGACCAGTATCTGTGCTATCAACAAGAAGTCTCTCAGCTTGTCAATGTTGCTTCCGCCACCGGCGGCAAGAACAGCGCCAACCCCACCTACCAATGGAGCTATTCAAACTCCGAGTACGGCACCTACACCGATATTGATGGCGCTACGAACGAATACTACACCCCCACACAGACGGGCGGCCACCTCTTCTACAAAAGAGCAGTCGTTGACGAATGCGGTACCGCATACGCTCATGATAATGATTCCCAAATCTTCGACAACGTCGAGATTGTGAACCCCAACCCGATGAATCCCGGTATGATTGAGGAGGAATCTCCCACCATTTGCGGCAACGAGCCTTTCAATGAAACGATTTACTCCCACTTCTCCGGCGCCATCCCTGTAGGTTCCTTCGGAATCGAAATCTACTGGCAGCGCAAAGTGAATGACGGCGATTGGGAATATATTCCCGGCGCAATGTCAACCGGATATGTTGTCGGCCTCACACCTGGCGATGGACTGATGGTGCCGGGTAATGTCATCCAATACAGATATATGGTGTCTCTGATGGAAGGATATGCAACTTGCGAAAGAATCCCCTCTAACAATGTTTACACCGTTACAATAGGTACTGAGACGGACTACACCGACCAATTCCCGGATGTGAACATCACCCTTTGGTACGGCGCTTGCGACACCAGCATCGCCAACCTCACGGCTCCTGTCCTCGATCCCACCCCCGTGTCCATCACCCGCGTCGATAACATCGACAGAGTCGGTGTCGAACCGGGCGAATACACCATCACCTGGAGCGTGGTCGCCGACGACTGTGGCGGCGCTATGGAGTACAACCAGACCGTCAAGGTGGAATACCCGAAATGCGGTACGCTGGAAGAACCCTACATCGTGAAAGACCTCGAAGGCAACGAGTACAACACCATCCGCATCGGCTGCGAGTGCTGGTTGGCTGAGAACCTCCGCACCAGCGCCCCCAACGCATCCTATTACAATGACGATGATGCCAACGAGAACTTCGGCAGACTCTACAACTGGAACGATGCCATTGGCGACAACAACGCCGTGATGGAAACCAAGCTTGGCACCACCTACATTGAAGGCGTTTGCCCCGTTGGCTGGGCTATCCCGACTGTCGCCCAATACAACACGATGATGAGCAACGTCGAGGGCGTTGACGCCATCAAGTCTGACGACCAGAGCACCTGGCTGCCCGGCAACGCCGGTACCAATGCCGCCGGTTTCGCCGCTATGGGCGCCGGTTACTACGAGGCCATGCAATACCAGAGACAACTCGGTTACACCTACTTCTGGACTGCCGACCTTAACCCGAGCAACAACACCGTGGCCAAAGTCATGGAGCTCCGCTGCGGTTGTGACGAACTCACCTGCACCGAAAAGAGCAAAGAGGCCAAGGTCAGCGTGCGCTGCGTGAAAGTGGAACCCCTCAACTATGCCATGATCAACATCGCCTTCGATATGCATGATGATGGAACAGGTCTTCTTTCTGGCTGGGATGGCGGCTACATTCTTGTGGAATACGGTTCAAGCCAAGTCCTTATGACTGTATCTCATGAACAAAATGTCTGCCAACTGCCCGTGCCAAAAGGCTCTGACGTAACGCTCACCTGGAGTTCTTGGGTCTATGATGGCGATTTTGATGATCAAGTTTCCTTTACCGTAACAAACGAAGAAACCGGTGAGGTGTTAGCCACCAGTGAAAACCTTCAAGAAGGCGTGATTGCCAATTTCCACGTGAAGGGCAAGAGCGTTCCCGAAGATTTCCAGAATGTGGAATTCATCCTCAACGATTCCTGGGGTGATCAATGGAACGGCGGTGCTATGCTGCAAGTGAACTACGGTAGTGGTATTTTGAACCTCACAGAGTCAGATACAGAGGGATATTTCGACTATCACAACCTTGTAGCTTTGCCCGTTGGAAGCCACATCATCTTGAATTGGGTGCCTGGCACTTATGACGAAGAGATTTCCATCCGAGTAAAATACGAAGGAAGTAGCGATGTGTTGTATGAGGCTACGGAACCCGCAGCAGGCCAACTCTTCGAATTCGACGTCGAAAAACAATAAGTTGTCTTAACAACATATACCAATAAAAAAGGGTTGCCGGAAACGGCAACCCTTTTTTTGTTTATGGGTTATGGGTTATAGTATAACCATTAGACCTATTGAACAAGACTTAAACAAGAGTAGTCGACTCCACGTAAGACACCTACCTACGCACCTATGTTCATGAGCCGATGAACCTATGTTCGTGAGCCGATGAGTATATTCTCATAAGCCGATGTGTATATTCTCGTGAGCCCATGAGTTAACGTGATATATATACTTCGTGAAGAAATTATAGAAAATCCTATCTGAATGCCGACTTCGATTACGCCAATGACATCAACAACTACTGCGAAAAACGAATACTCCCAAACACCTACGCCAAGCCTTAACCCTTAAACCATAACCCTTAAACCTTAAACCATAACCCTTAAACCATCCTCAGGTACTCATCTATCGCCTTCGCCGCGCTCTTGCCCGCACCCATGGCGAGAATCACCGTGGCGGCACCCGAAACGATGTCGCCGCCAGCAAAGACTCCCTTTCGGGAGGTGACACCGCTCTCGTCGGCTACTATGCAGCCATGCTTGTTGACATCCAACCCTTGCGTAGTAGTGTAGATCAGCGGATTGGGCGACGTGCCGATGGACATAATAACCATATCGGTCTCCAAGGTGAACTCCGAACCGGGTACCGGCACCGGACGACGGCGACCTGAAGCGTCAGGCTCCGTCAGCTCCATACGCTGGCACTCCATACTGCAGACCCAACCCTTCTCATCCCCGTTGATCTTCACCGGACTGGTAAGCATCTCAAAACGGATGCCCTCCTCCTTGGCGTGATGCACCTCCTCGAGACGGGCAGGCAGCTCCGCTTCGGAACGGCGGTACACGATAGTCACGTCGGCACCGAGACGGACGGCCGTACGGGCCGCATCCATCGCCACGTTGCCACCTCCGATCACCGTCACCTTTTTGCCGACATAGTTCGGGGTTTCGTATTTATCCTTGTAGGCGAACAGCAGGTTGTTGCGCGTCAGGAACTCGTTGGCCGAGACAACGCCGCACAGGTTTTCGCCTTCGATGTTCATAAAATTCGGGAAGCCGGCACCCGTGGCCACAAAGACCGCATCGTACTCCCAACGATCCATCAGGTCGTCCACAGACATAGTACGGCCTATCACGACGTCGCTCTCGAAGCGGACGCCGAGGTCCTTGATGGTCTCGATTTCCGGCTTGACGATGTCCTTCTTCGGGAGACGGAACTCGGGGATGCCATAGACCAACACACCGCCGAACTCGTGCAGCGCTTCGTACACCGTGACGTCATAGCCCATACAGCGAAGCTCCTTGGCGCAGGTGAGACCGGCAGGACCGCTGCCCACCACCGCCACCTTGAGTCCCCGCTTGACGAGCGGCTTCTGGGCGTTGATCTGGTGCTGCATCGACCAGTCGCCGATAAAGCGCTCGAGCTTGCCGATAGCCACGGCATCACCCTTGCGACCGAGCACGCAACGGCCTTCGCACTGGCTCTCCTGCGGGCACACACGTCCGCACACCGACGGTAAGGCTGTATCCTCGCGAAGGAGCGTCGCAGATTCCGCGAACTTGCCCTCCTTGATGAGCGAGATGAAATCGGGAATGCGGATGTGCACCGGGCAGCCCTCCATGCAGAGCGGACGCTTGCAGTTGAGACAGCGACGCGCCTCCTCCACAGCCTCCTCGGCATTGTAGCCGTAGCAGACCTCACGGAAGTTCTTGCGCCGCACTTCGGGAGCCTGCTCGCGCACGGGCACCCGCGACTTGGGCGGCAGCTCCTCATGGGTGATCCCACCGATATGGCATTGGTGGTTCTCACGCAACTCCTCTTCCTCCAATAATTTACGTCCTTCAATATGGTCATACATGGCCTGACGGTGCATACATTCGTCGAAATTGATGAGCGCCCCGTCAAACTCGGGACCATCCACACAGGTGAACTTAGTCTGCCCACCCACCTGAACACGGCAGGCACCGCACATACCCGTGCCATCGACCATCAGCGAGTTGAGGCTGACCACGCAAGGGATGCCCAACTCCTTGGCCTTGAGAGTCACGAACTTCATCATGATCATCGGGCCGATGGCGGTAATCTCGTCGTAACGGCGGCGTTCCTCCTTGACGAGCTTCACCAACATATCGGTGACCGTGCCCTTGAACCCCATAGAACCGTCGTCGGTGGCGATATAGAGATTATGGGTGATCTTCCGGAACTGCTCGATGTAGAACAGCAGCGAAGCGTTGCGGGCCCCGATGATGACATCGCACTCCAGTCCGTGTTGTGACATCCACTTTACCAATGGAAAGACCGGCGCGATGCCAACACCTCCCGCTATGAAACAGTATCTCGACCGCCGCAGCGTCCCGATAGGACGATGGATGAAGGCCGAGGGGTTGCCCAAGGGACCTACCACATCGTGGAAGAAGCCTCCGACGGGAAATGAGACAATCTTCCGTGTGGAGACACCTATCGCTTTGATTACCAACGTGATGGTACCGTCAGGCAGGAACGTGTCACTGACGGTGAGGGGTATGCGCTCGGCGGTCTCGTTGGCTTTGACGATGACAAACTGCCCGGGCAATACGGACTGCGCAATCTTGGGCGCTTCGACTTCCATCAGGAACGTGTCCTGGCCTAATTCTTCCTTTTTGACGATCTTATACATTGGTTTAAGGGTTATGGGTTAATGTTTAAGGGATATGGGGTATGGGTTCACACTGCACTTCGTGCGTTTTGCCTCTTCGAGGATAGCCCCACACTGCGGCTTCGCCTTGTGTGGGGTTACTTGCACTTCGTGCGTTTTGCCTCTTCGAGGCTGCTCAAGGAACTATATTTTTAAATATTAAATGAGTACTAAGTTATTTAAGAGAGGTGACGAGGGCGTCAGCGAGGGTTTCGAGCTCGGACTTTTGGGTCTCCTTCATCGCGGATTTGAAGGTGACGGCAGGTTCGAGGACGGTGGTGTTCTTCATCTCGCCGAGGATGGCTTTGACGGCGTTGCCGGAGACGGGCGCCCAAGAGCCGTTCTCGATGACGGTGAAGGTGCGGTTCTGCAGCAGGTGCGCCTTGATGTCGAGCAGGTAGTTCTCCATCGGGGGATAGAGGCCGCCGTTGTAGGTTGGGGCGACGAGCACGATGTGGCTGCAGCGGAAAGACTCCGACACGAGGTAAGAGACATGCGTGGCCGAGACGTCGTACATGCGCACGTTGCGGCAGCCCTTGTCGGCCAGCAGACCGGCCAACACCGTCGCGACGGACTCCGTATGGCCGTACATAGAACCGTAGATCACCACCACCTCCTTGTCCTCAGGCTCGTAGCGGCTCCACTTGTCGTATTTCTCGATGAACTTGCCGAAATCCTGGCGCCAGATGGGGCCGTGGAGCGGGCAGATCATGGCAATGTCGAGCGTGGCGGCCTTCTTGAGGAGATTCTGGACCTGGATACCGTACTTTCCTACAATATTAGTATAATAGCGGCGGGCTTCGTACATCCATTCGCGGTCGAAGTTGACCTCATCGGCGTAGAGGTTGCCGCCGAGGGCACCGAACGTGCCGAAGGCGTCGGCGGAGAAGAGCACCTTGTCGGTGGCGTCGTAGGAGACCAGCACCTCGGGCCAGTGCACCATCTGCGCCCCCACGAAGTGGAGGGCATGCTTGCCGGTACTCAGGACATCCCCTTCCTTGACAATCTGGAACTGGACCTGTTCCGGAATCTCCAGGAACTGCTTCATGAAGCGGGAGGCCTGCTGTAGTCCAACGCACGCCCGGCCAGCACCGCGTTCAGATTCTCCAAGAACTGTGCGCACACCGCCTGATCGACCGTGTCCAAAAGCACCGTCTTTTCATCGGTGAGGACGTAGGAGTTGTAGGATGTGCCGCTCGGGATAGGCATCATGTTCTCAAAAAGAGCCAATCTTCTGTCGGACGCGCCGACGTACCATAAATCACTCGAAATTTGTCTTGACGTATTCATAAATCAGGTTAACTGTTTGTACTATACATATTTTCCTCGGTCAAAAAACCGAAGCGCAAAAATACAAAAAACCATATTACGAGAATAAAATTTAAAAAGCAAATTGAAAGTGGGAATGGATTTATTTTTTTTGTATTTTTGCGGGCTATATTATTAATTGGAATAATTGTAAATAAAATTCAATAGTCTATGAAAAGATTTACCCTGTTAGCATCGTTACTGATGTTCGTGTTCATGACCCAAGCGGTGAACGTTGTTCCCGTGGGAGATGCCATGCAGGCATCGAAGAACTTCCTTGCCGAGCGCGTTGGCGCTGCAAAAGCCAGCCAAATGGAGCTGACTTTGGCAAGCACCGAGTATTCCGCCGATGGCACGCCGCTGACCTACCGCTTCAGCGTGGGCGACAAAGGTTTCATCATTGTCTCCGCCACTGAGCTGGCCGACCCCGTGCTCGCCTATTCCTTGGAGAGCAACTTCCAGGCAGGTGCCGGTGCTGATCTCTACGTGGAGAATTACGCCAAGGGTGTCGATTTCCTGATGGCGAACCCCTCCGCTGCCCAACCTAACCGCAATTCTTGGGCGCACTACTTGACTTCCGACTTCAGACCCTACACCTCGGCGAAGGGCAATCCCTGTGTGGAGCCGCTGGTGACCACCCGCTGGACCCAGGAGCAGTACTACAACACCAAGTGCCCCTACAACCCGCTGAACTCCTACAACGACGACTATCACACCCCCGTGGGCTGCGTCGCGTTGACCATGGCCAACATCCTCTATTACTATCGCTACCCCGAGCACGGCTACGGCATTGTCACCTACATCCCCAAGGAATACGACGATGACGGCCAGTTGATTTACACCTATCCGATGCAGACTGTGAACTACAGCCAAGCGACCTACGACTATGACGCCATGGCCAATTCACTGAGCGCCTACGACGGCGAGCTTGCCAAACTGATCTACCATTGCGGTGTCTCCGTCCGCATGGGCTACGGCCACGACGGTTCCGGCTCCCAGTCGGAATACGCCATGTCGGCTCTGCAAGACCACTATTTCTTTGGCGACAACGCCCAGTTCCGTTCCGTGAGCGATATGACGGCCAGCGAATGGGTGGAGACGGCAAAAGCCGAGCTTGACGCCCACCGCCCGCTCTTCTTCTCCGGCAGAAGCGCTTCCGCCGGCGGCCACGCCTGGATCGTCGATGGCTACACCACCATCAACAACGCCACCTACTTCCACGTCAACTGGGGTTGGGCTGGCAGCAACAACGGCTACTACAAGATCGACAACATGCGCACCTCCGGCTACGGCAACTTCAACGAGGAGGGCTCCAACACCATGATGACCTTCCTGATGCCCGACAGCGCCGCCATCGTGAAACCCGCTGAGAGCTTCAAACGCGTCACCGCCGCCTTCGGTACCATCAGCGACGGCGCCGGCAATATGAAATACGCCCAGAACTCCAACCGCAGATGGGTGATCTCCAGCCCCAATGCCACGGCCTACAAACTCGAGTTCTCCAAACTGAAAGTGAAAAACGGCGACAAGGTCATCATCTACAACGGCGGCACCGAAGCCTCCGGCATCAGACAACAATACAGCGGCAACTATCTCATGGCCGCCTGCAATGACTACACGAACTTCAACGACAGCAGCAGCGTCCATGGTGAATACACCGGCGAACAACTCCCGGCTTCCATCACCATCAACGCCGACAGCGTGCTCGTGGTCTTCACCTCCACCGCCAACTCCGAGACCGACTACGGCTTCGTGCTCAGCTACCAAGTGACCAACTTCGACGAACAAGCCTGCACCGACAAGACCTACACCGACGGTTACGCCGTGCTGACCGACAAGCCCAACAATGCTGTCTCCAACGAGCCGTACCGCAACCACAACGTCTGCGAATACACCTTGACCCTGCGCTTCACGAACCAACTGGTTTGCGCTTTCAAGAAATTCGACCTCGGACAAGGCGACTTCGTGGATATCTACAACCAGGAAGGTATCTCTTCCACCTCCAAGAAGCTGCTCGCCCACTTCGACGCCGACAACCGGCCGACTCAGGTTTACACGTACGATGTGCCGACCTTCAACTTCCAAGGTTCTCCCAACACCTCCCGCTTCATCATCCGCTTCGCCAGCGACAACAAGGACCAAGGCACTGGTTTCGAATTTGAATACTATGCCATGAACACCGGTATCGGCGAGTTTGACAACGTCGAGGTGAGCGTCTATCCGAACCCCGCCAGCAACTACGTCAACGTGGAAGTGCTCTCCGACGAGGCTCAGCAGTTCACGGCCACCGTGGTTGACATGATGGGCAAGACGGTCTATACCGACCAGTTCGGCCACAACGGCGGCGACCAAATCTACACGATTCCCGTGACCTCCCTCTCCAAGGGCGTCTATTTCCTCCACCTGAACAGCGCCAACGGCAGCCACGTTCAGAAATTCATCGTGGAGTAAAAGAACGATTGAGTATATATACAAGAAAGGCGGTCTTTGCAGGCCGCCTTTCTTTTTGTTCCGAATAGAAACGGAAACGAACCCGTTTCTATACGCTATACAATGTTGTTATTGCTTGGAGAAGTTGGATTTGTCCACGCCGCAAAGCGGGCAGCTCCAGTTGTAGGGGAGATCTTCAAACGCGGTGCCCGGAGCGATGCCATTGTCGGGATCGCCAACCTCGGGGTCATAGACATAACCGCACATGTCGCAAACGTATTTTTCCATATTATTATAATTTATGAAGTGAGGAGTCTAAAATTTGCAGTTAGTAGTTAGCCGTTGGCGTTAACTGCTAACTACTAACTGTTAACTGCTAACTTATTTCAGCGGGCAGGTGGCGTTCATGCTGCAGATGAGATCGACAACCTTGTTGGAGTAACCCATCTCGTTGTCGTACCAGGAGACCAGCTTCACGAAGTGCTCGTTGAGCATGATGCCGGCGCCGGCGTCAAAGACAGAGGTGCGCTTCTCGTCAAGGAAGTCGGTGGAGACCACAGCGTCTTCCGTGTAGCCGAGGATGCCCTTGAGTTCGCCTTCGGAGGCTTTCTTCATAGCGGCCTTGATCTCGTCGTAAGTGGCAGCCTTCTCGATACGGCAGGTCAGGTCGACGACAGAGACATCAGCGGTGGGAACGCGCAACGACATACCGGTGAGCTTGCCCTGGAGGGAGGGGATCACTTTGCCGACGGCCTTGGCAGCGCCGGTGGACGACGGGATGATGTTGCCGAGGATGGAACGGCCGCCGCGCCAGTCTTTCTTGGACGGACCGTCAACGGTCTTCTGGGTGGCCGTGGCAGCGTGCACCGTGGTCATCAAACCTTCGATGATGCCGAAGTTATCGTGAACGACCTTGGCGAGAGGAGCCAAGCAGTTGGTGGTGCAGGAGGCGTTGGAGACGATGGGCTGGCCAGCATACTCCTTGTTGTTGACGCCCATGACGAACATCGGGGTGTCGTCCTTGGAAGGAGCGGACATCACGACACGTTTGGCACCCGCTTTCAGATGGGCTTCGGCGAGCTCCTTGGTCAGGAACAGGCCCGTGGACTCGACCACATAGTCGGCACCCACCTCATCCCATTTCAGGTTGGCGGGTTCCTTCTCGGCCGTCACGCGGATCTTGTTGCCGTTGACCACCAGCATGCCGTCCTCGACGGAGACTTCACCTTTGAAGTGACCGTGTACGGAGTCATAGCGGAGCATGTAGGCCATGTAGTCCACATCCAAAAGGTCGTTGATGGCGACCACCTGCACATTGTCGCGCTCTGTGGAAGCTCTGAAAACCAAACGGCCGATACGGCCGAAACCATTGATACCGATTTTAATTTTTTCCATAAGATGTATTTTTAATTGGAGTATTCAAAAAACGGGCAAAGATACATTTTTTTTTGGTTACGCGGTTTATTTGAGCGACTGCATCCAAAAAGTCATCTTGGTCATTCCGATACGGTTAAAAAACGTATTTTTGCCGAGATGAATTTTAGTACGATGAATAAGTGTTTCTACCCTCTTATTATATTGATATTGTTGACTTTAACAATGGTCGGCTGCGGCAGAAAAGCCTCTAAAAAACAGCAATTCGATCCGACTATTCCTGTGACCGTTCAGGTTGTGGGGGATTCCAATGAGGTGGACTCCCGCAATTATGTGGGTACGGTGCGCAGCGAACGGCAGGTTTCGCTCTCGTTTCCGTTAGGAGGCACCCTGACAGCCGTCTATGTGCATAACGGACAGCGGGTGCGCAAAGGAACCCTCATTGCCAAAGTCGATGAGACGGCGGCCAAGAGCCTCCACGAGACAGCTATGGCCACGCTTCGGCAGGCGGAGGACGGCTACCGGAGGCTGAAACAGGTCCACGACGGAGAGGGTATCAGCGATGTGCGCTGGGTGCAGATGGAAACCGACCTCGAGAAGGCCCGGCAGTCCGAGATTTCTGCACGAAAGCATTTGAACGACTGTACGTTGTACGCTTCCCAAGATGGGGTTATCAGCATGGGCAACCACGTTATCGGCGAACAGTTGAACCCATTGGATGCCGTCTGCCAAATTGTGGATATGAACAGTCTGATGGTCGAGTTTTCCGTGCCCGAGAAAGAGGTCGGACAGATTGAAATCGGGTCCACGGCTACAGCCACGATTCCCGCTCTCGACGATTCGAAGTGCAGGCTCACCGTATTCGACAAGTCTTTTCTGTCCAATCCTTTAGGCCATTCCTACAATATCAAGGCCAGAATGTCATCAGACATAAAGGACGTGCTGCCCGGCATGGTGGTGAAAATCAATCTCGCGCTGCGGAGTTCCGCCAGTCCAGGCATTGTGGTCCCCTCCTCGTGCGTGCAGACCATGGCTGACGGTATGGCCGTCTGGGTGATCCGCGGCGGGAAGTCCTACCGCCAGAAAATCGAGGTAAGCGAGTTCATCGAGAACGGCGTTTTGGTGACGGACGGACTGGGACACGGAGACACCATCGTCACGAAAGGCTACCAAAAACTCTACAACGGGGCGAAAGTGTCCTATAACATCGGACAATAACCGGGTGGCCATGGCGAAGAAGAGAAATTTGGTGGAAGCGGCCATGAGGAACAACAATCTGGTGTTCTTCTTCATGTCCGTCATTGTGATTTTCGGTTTCATAGCGCTGCCACAACTCAACAAGAACGAGTTTCCGGACGTGACCGACCTGGTCGCGCATCCGGCAGGGACTGGTGCTGTTCCAGCAGACCGACCTGCCGCAGGGGGTGCTGGCCACGGCTGTGCTCGACGATTTCGGGAACGCCTCCTCGCTGCTGTTGGCCATCGAAAGCGACCAGCGATCGTCACGGGAGTTGCGCGAATTTGCCGACAGGTTGGCCGAACGGCTACGCACTATCTCCACGATGGGCAACATCAAGATCGTGGGTGAACAAAAAGAGGAGATTGCCATCTATATGGACCCCACACGAATGACGCAGTATGCCGTGTCGCCCTCCATGATCACCGCCGAACTGGCCGCGCACAGCCTACGCACCATCACAGGCTCGGTCGACAACGACGACGGAAACGCGGTCATCCACGTGAACGTTCCCTACGAAAATATTTACGAACTCTCGGAACTTATCGTGTTTGCCGAACCCGTGACCGGACAGGTAATCCGACTGCGTGACGTCGCTCGGTTGGAACGCCGCTACCAGGAGGACTCCAAATACATCCAATATTCCGACCAATCGGTCAACGACAACCATTGCCTCATGTTCTCCATGGAGATGCGCCCGGGCAACAATATCGTCTCTTTCGGCAACGAAGTCAACAAGGTGATCGACGCTTTCCTGAAGACCGCCCCGCCCGACATCCGCGTACACCGCATCACCGACCAACCCGTGGTGGTCAACAAATCGGTGCTTTCATTCCTGAAAGATCTTGTGGAGGCTGTCGTCATCGTGATTTTAGTGATGCTCTTCCTCTTCCCGCTACGCACGGCATTGGTCTCCTCCACCTCGGTGCCAGTCTGCATTGCCGCGACGTGGGCCATCATGTATTTGTTGGGTATCGAATTGAATACCGTGACCTTGGCGGCATTGATCGTGGTGCTCGGTATGATTGTGGATGACTCCGTGGTGGTGATTGACGGCTATACGGACCTGCTGAATGAAGGGTACTCGCGATGGTATTCGGCGGCGGTCTCCACCCGGAACCTCATGACCTCCATGCTCATCGCCACCTGCTCCGTGTCGTTCATGTTCTTCCCGATGCTGAAACTGCTTCAGGGCACCAATATGGGCGATTTCGTGAAACTGTTCCCGTGGACCATCTTTATCGCCTTGTCGTGCAGCTTCCTGTATGCCATCTTGGTGATTCCATTCCTGTCGGCAAGGGTCATCAAACGGTCCAATCCCGGCCATCAGTCCCGCTTGGAGAAGATTCAATCCGGTTTCTTCGACACGCTGCAGCGGGGCTACAAACATCTGCTCGACCTCTGTTTCCGTCATAAATGGGCGACCATTGGGGTGGCGTTGCTGTTCGTGCTGCTGGGCATTTTCCTCTTCACGCGCATCAACGTGCAGATGCTGCCGAAGGCCGAACGCGACAGCTTCGCCGTGGAGATCCACCTCGCCTCGGGCAGTTCGCTGGAGGAGACCTCCCAAGTCGCCGATTCGCTCACGAGGATTTTGCAGGCTGACCCGCGGGTGCGCTCCGTGACCGCGTTCATCGGAATGGCGTCGCCGCGATTCCATATCACCTACGCACCTATGGCCGTGCCGACAGACGCCTACGCACAATTCATCGTGATCACCCGTTCGGAAAAGGCCACCAAGGAGATGATGAACGAGTACCCCCACCGTTATGAAAACTATTTCCCGCAGGCACAGATCCGTTTCAAACAGATGGACTACCAGGTGGTTAACGCTCCCGTGGAGTACTACATCTCTGGCGACAGCTACAGTCAGATTTCACCGTTGCGCGACTCCATCATCGCCATCATGAAACAGGATCCGGATCTCTGTTTCGTGCATTCCGACTATGACGAGACGGAGGAGATTGTGGAAGTGGATTTGAACGTTGACGAAGCCAACCGCTTGGGCGTGACTCAAGCGCAACTCTCTGTTTACCTGGCAGGTGCCTTGTCGGGCAACAACTTGGTTTCCCTGTGGGAGAAAGATTACAACCTGCCGACAAAAATCTATACGGAAGGCGTCCACAATATCAATTACGAAGAACTTGGCGACTTGCTGGTGCCCACCGCGCATCCCGGCACGTGGGTGCCGTTGCGGCAAGTGGCCTCGCTGCGGCCGTCGTTCAGCCACGACAACCTCACCCATCGCAACGGCCGTCGTTGTATCACGGTGATGGCCGACGTGATGCCCGGGGCAAGCCAGCTCAAACAATTCAAGAAGATTGGCAAGTACATCGAAACCCTTGATCTTCCGGAGAATGTCACCATCGATGAGGGCGGCTCCATGGCCGTCACGAAGGATACCATGCCGTCGTTGATCAACTCCGTCATTGCGGCCATCGCGGTCATGTTCATCGTGCTGATCATCCACTACGGAAAAATCGGCATCTCCATCCTGTCCATTTCCGTGTCGGTTTTATGTATTTTTGGAGCCACCTTCGGGCTGTGGCTCTTCGGACAGGATCTGTCGGTGACCGCCATGCTGGGCATCATCTCCTTGATCGGCATTATCGTGCGGAATGCCATCATCATGTACGACCATGCCGGAGAGCTGTTGGAGAAAGGGCATCTCTCGGTTCAGGAGGCCGCCTACGAGACCGGATTGCGGCGCATGCGTCCCATATTCCTCACTTCCGCCACCACGGCACTCGGCGTTGTCCCGATGATTATCGCCAAAACGCTTCTCTGGGAACCGATGGGCGTGGTGATATGCTTCGGCACCCTCCTCACCTTCCCGCTGGTGGTGACCGTGCTGCCCGTGGCCTACTGCCTCGCTTTCGATGCAGGCGAACGGGATAAGCAAAGACGTGACAAAATTAACAAACGCTTCATCAAGCGATTGGACAACAGAGATGCACGAAATGCGAGCAAGAATGCGGGAGAGGTAAAGATCTGATGAAACGATGAAACGATAAAGCGATGAAAAGATTAGCGACAAGTGCTTTTTTGATATTATTGGTGGCTTTGGTCTCCGCGCAAGGCAAGATGCTGACGTTGGACTCCTGCTTCGTCTTGGCGCGAGAAAATAATGCACAATATCTTTACAGTCAGTATGAAATTGAGCGTGCCCGAGAGGTGAAGGCGCAGGTCTTCACCAAGTTCTTCCCGCAGGTTTCATTGGGCTACAATGCCTATTACGCCATGCGTCCACTCATTGAATATAGTATGGATGATCTCAACAACCAAGGGGATTTCGGGGAATTCGTCGCCTCGGTTATCCAAATTTTGAACGATCCGGAGTTCGGCGGGAATGTGCCGACCAAGGTTAATGCGCTGAAAAAGGGACAAGGTGTCAACGCGACGGCCGTGATGCCGTTGTTTGCCGGCGGCCGTATCGTGAACGGCAACCGACTGGCCAAGCTGGGTGTCGAGGCCGCGGAACTGAAGTCGGCGATGACGGAACGCGACGTTATGGAGGAGGTGGAGGCCTCCTACTTCTTGGTGCTGGGACTGCAAGAGAAGGAGGCGACGGTGGCCGCGGCCTTGACTTTGATCGACTCTCTCGACCATATCGTCGACAGGGCGCTGACAGCCGGTCTGATCACCCGAAGCGACAAGTTGCTCGTGGCTTTGAAGCGCAACGAATTAAATGCCAAAAAGATGCAGCTGGAAAACGGCATCCTCCTCGCCTCGCACCTGTTGTGTCATCAGATAGGGATTCCCTATCCCGAAGGCGGTCTCGCACTGGACCACAACCTTTTCGATGTTAAGAAGGAGGCCCCGACGGAGGGAACCAACTTCTTGCGCCCTGAAAAACGACTTCTCGAACTGCAGGTACAGGCGGAAAGTTTGTATAAGAAGATGTCGGTCGGAGAGGCGCTGCCGGAACTTGGGGTCGGTGCGCTGGCCACCTACGGGAACATCATGGACAGGGCCAAGTTCAACGTCCTGCTGTTCGCCCGCCTTTCAGTACCGCTGACCCAATGGTGGGAGACTTCCCATAAGATAAAGGAGCACGAATGGAAAATCAAGGAGGCGGAACTCCAGCAAAAAGAGTTAGGCGAGAAGATGCAATTGCAGGAGATGCAGGCCTACAACCAGATGGTGGAGGCGGAGTCGCTGTTGCGGTCGGATTCCGCCGCACTCGACATGGCGGAGGAGAATTACCGCCTCGCCGAGCTGAACTACAAGGCCGGCATGAACACGATTACGGATGTTTTGGAGGCCAACGCGCTCCTGTTGCAAGCCCGCAACGCCATCACTGACCGACAAATCACCTACGCCACCGCCTGCCGGAAGTATCATGATTTGACGGGACGGTAGATGGGGTATGGTTTAGGGTTTAAGGGTTATGGTTTAAGGGTTATAGGTTAAGGGTTATAGGGGTTGAGGGGTGGTTGAAAAAAATTCTCGGGGGAAGGTTTGAGGGAAACAAAAAAAGTGTATTTTTGCCGCCCAAAATTTTAGTACAAATCAATTAAGTAAAAAGCATTATGGCAAATCATTACGAAACCGTTTTCATTATGACGCCCGTTTTGTCTGATGAACAGATGAAGGAAACGGTACAGAAGTTTGAGAAGATTCTCACCGACCAGGGTGCTGAAATCATCAACCGGGAGAACTGGGGCCTGCGCAAGCTCGAATACCCCATCCAAAAAAAGTCCTCCGGATTCTATTACCTTATGGAGTTCACGGCCGCCCCGAATGTGGTCGCCGAGCTGGAACTGCAATACCGTCGTGACGAGCGCGTCATCCGCTTCCTGACGGTGACGATGGACAAATACGCCGTCGCCTACGCCGAGAAGAGACGCAACAACCGCAAGGCCAAAGAAGAGGCCGTTGCCGAAGAGCCCGTCCAAGAGCAACAACCCGTTGCCGAGGAAACCGTTAACCAAGAGTCTAACCCCGTAGAAGCTTAAGAATATGGCACAGCAAAACGATATCAAATACATCGCCCCCGTCGCGGTTGACATCAAGAAGAAAAAATACTGCCGTTTCAAAAAGAGCGGTATCAAGTACATCGATTACAAGGACGCCGAATTCCTGAAGAAATTCGTGAACGAGCAAGGCAAGATTCTGCCCCGCCGTCTGACCGGCACCTCCCTGAAGTACCAGAAGAAAGTGGCCCAGGCCGTGAAGCGCGCCCGTCACCTGGCTCTTCTGCCGTTCGTCACCGATAACTTAAAATCTTCTAACTAAAAAAGCATTTTGTCATGGAAATCATATTGAAACAAGACGTGGCTAATCTGGGTTATGCCGACGACCTCGTAAAGGTGAAAGACGGTTATGCCCGCAACTACCTCATTCCGCAAGGTTACGCCGAACTCGCCACCCCGGCAAAGAAGAAACAATTAGCGGAAACCATCAAACAGCGCGCTTTCAAGGCTGAGAAGATCCGCAAAGAGGCCGAATTTATGGCCGGCAAGATCGAAGGCCTCGAAGTCAACATCCCCGCCAAGGCGTCCGAGACCGGCACCCTGTTCGGCTCCGTGAACAACATCATGGTTGCGGAAGCCCTCCAGAACCAGCACGGCATCGAAATCGACCGCCACAAAATCTCCATCAACGAGGACCGCATCAAGGAGCTCGGCCAGTACACCGCCATGGTGAACCTGCACCGCGACTTCAAAGTGGAGATCAAACTCAACGTCGTTCCCGAAACTGCAGAGTAAACCTCATAATTTTGAATGCGAAAAGCGGCGGAGCCATTCGGTTCCACCGCTTTTTTTTATTCGAATATTTTGTACTTTTGCCGCAAAATTCCGAAACAATGAAAAAGACCCTGTCCTTCATCGCAGTCCTGATGCTGCTGCTCACCTCCTGTGACAACGGAAACATCAACGGCGGCCGCTATTACGGCACCTTCCACAACCTGGTGAACGACCAGCTCGAGCACGGCGCCATCAGCTTCACATACGTCAACAACGAGGGCGGCATCTATTTCATGATGAACGACCTCGTGGCCCTGACGCAGACGGCGGAGAACAAATACGGCGGCGCGGCCGAGGGCGCTCCCCTCGTGGACCTGCTCGCCACCCTGCCCGCCATCGACAGCATCGCCGTGTGCGACTCCATGGAGGCCATCCGCCTCATGGCCGTGGACGCTGAGTTCATGGGCAACTCCGTGAAAGCCAACATGACCTTCACCACCACCACCGAAAAGATAGTGGACGTGCAGTTTATCGGCTATTACGAATAAAGAAACAGCTATTTTTTATTTGGCGGGTTCCTCCTTATACGGGAACTCCGGATAGGAAGGTTTCACAAACGAGTATATCAGACATCCCAACCCGATGAGAATCATCGGAATGGACAGCCATTGGCCATTGTTGAGCACGTGGCCGACCTCGCCCTGCACCTGCACTTCCTTGAAGAATTCGATGATGAAGCGCGCCGTGAAGATGACCGTCAGCGTGATGCCAGAAGTGCGGCCCGCGGCCACTTTGCCCTTCGCAAACTTGAAGTAATAGACGGTCAAGCAGATGAACACCAGCATATAGACGGCCGCCTCGTAGAGCTGCGCGGGATGACGGTAGGTACCCGCCACGCCGAAACCGCCGTAGATGAAGTCGAACGCCCACGGCACTTCCGTGATGCGGCCCACGATCTCATGGTTCATCAGGTTGCCGACACGCACCAACGAGGCCGCCACCGGCACCGCGATGCCCAAACGGTCGAGCAGCCACAGGAAGTTGACCTTGTAGCGCAGACAATAGTAGATCAGAAATCCGAAAATGCCCAGAACCCCACCATGACTCGCGAGGCCCTGATAACCGATGAAATGCCAGTTCTCATCGAAGGGCAGAAGAATCTGCAACGGATGCGTGACGAACATCTCCGGCTCGTAGAAGAGAAAATGCCCGAGCCGCAAACCCACAATCGTCCAGACAATCGTCCAAATGGAGATCTTGTCGAGCTGCTTTTGCGAGAGTCCCTCCGTCTTGAAAATTTTCTGCAGCGTGTAGTACGCCAACAAGAAGCCCAAGGCCAGCAGAATTCCGTACCATCTGACCTCCAAAGAACCAAGATGGAAAGCCACAGGATTCACTTTCCAAGTCACAAAACCTAACGTATTCCAAAACATATTTTTCGTCTTTATTTTTAGAGGCGCAAAAGTACAAAAAAAGTGTATTTTCGCGGCCGAAAACCAGTGGATAGATTTGTAATGATTGCAACCACAAGAAAAAATGCTAAAACATCTTCTACCACGATTTTCAGTTTTTATTTTTTCATAAATTAAAATACTGATTATGAGCTATTTATTCACATCAGAATCCGTGTCGGAAGGACATCCCGACAAAGTGTGCGACCAGATTTCGGACGCCTTATTGGACGCGTTTCTCGCGCAAGATCCCGAATCGAAAGTGGCGTGCGAGACGCTGGCAACCACCGGTCTCGTGGTCTGCGCCGGCGAGGTGAAGACCGAAGGCTACGTCTCCGTTGACGACGTGGTGCGCCACACCATCGAGCAAATCGGCTATAACAAGAGCGACTACCAGTTCGACTTCAAGTCGTGCGGGGTCATCTCCACCATCCACAGCCAGTCGCCCGACATCAACCAAGGTGTCGAAAGGGCGGCCGCCGAAGACCAGGGCGCGGGCGACCAGGGCATGATGTTCGGTTACGCCTGCAACGAGATGGACAACTACATGCCGCTGCCCGTCGAGCTGGCCCACCGCCTCGTACAGGAGTTGGCCGCCATCCGCAAGGAGGGCCGCGAAATGACCTACCTCCGCCCCGACTCCAAGTCGCAGGTCACCGTGCAATACGCCGAAGACCACCACCCCGAGCGCATCGACAGCATTGTCGTCTCCACTCAGCACGACGAGTTCGCCGACGATGACACGATGCTCGCCACCATCCGCCGCGACGTGCAGGAGATCCTCATCCCCCGAGTCGTCAAGAGCCTCCCAGACAAAGTGCAGAAACTGTTCAACACAGAGTACCAGCTGTTTGTAAACCCGACCGGTAAGTTCGTTATCGGCGGTCCGCACGGTGACACAGGACTCACGGGACGCAAGATCATCGTCGACACCTACGGTGGACGCGGTGCACACGGCGGCGGCGCCTTCTCCGGCAAAGACCCCTCGAAAGTCGACCGCTCGGCTGCCTACGCCACCCGCCACATCGCCAAGAACTTGGTGGCTGCTGGTCTCTGCGACCAAGTGCTCATCCAGGTGGCCTACGCCATCGGCAAGGCCGAACCCGTCGGACTCTACGTCAACACCTACGGCACCGCCAAGGTCAACATGCCCGACAGCGAGATCGCGAAACGCGTCAGCGAGATCTTCCCGATGCGCCCGCACGACATCATCAACCGCTTCCAGCTCAAGAACCCGATCTACGAACCCACCGCCGCCTACGGGCACTTCGGCCGCGACTGTTACGAGAAAACCGTGAACGGCCGCACCATCACCTTCTTCCCCTGGGAGAAACTCGACTACGTGGACGCTGTCAAGAAAGCGTTTGGATTGTAAGTTGTGATTTGTGATTTGAGACGTGGGGGATTAGATTCAAAACGTAACAAAAAAGTTCCCACGTCTCAAATCTTACATCCTATCCCCCATAAACCCATAACCTTTAACCCATAACCTTTAACCCATAAACCTTAAACCTTAAACCATAAGAATGAACGCATTCATTTTCCCCGGACAGGGGTCACAGCATCCCGGGATGGGACTTGGGCTGTGCGAGCGGCACGTGTTGGCGAAAGAGCTCTTCCGTAGTGCGGACGAGATCTTGGGCTACCCCATCTCTGAGATCATGTTCCACGGTACAGAGGAACAGCTCAAACAGACGAAGCACACGCAATTGGCGATGTTCCTGCACGGATACATTGCTTATAAGTGCCTGAATATTAGCATGCCGGATATGGTAGCCGGCCATTCGTTGGGCGAGTACACCGCCCTGACCGCCGCCGGATGTCTCCAATTCGAAGACGCACTGCGGCTGGTCGAGATTCGCGCCAACGCCATGCAGAAGGCCTGCGAACTAGAACCCTCTGGCATGGCCGTGGTGCTGAAGTTCGACGAGAAGACCATCGAGGAGGTGTGCGCCTCTGTCACTGAAGAGGTCGTGGTGCCCGCCAACTACAACTCGCAACAGCAGCTCGTGATTTCCGGCAGTCTGAAAGGATTGGAGATCGCCATCGAGCGGCTGAAAGAGGCCGGCGCCAAACGTATCATGATGCTCAATGTGGGCGGCGCCTTCCACTCCCCGTTGATGCAGACCGCCCAGGACGAGCTCGCCGAGGCCATCTACAAATGCGCCTTCAATTTGCCAGTATGCCCTGTTTACCAGAATGTCAACGCACTGCCGACCACCGATCCCGACACCATCCGCGAGAACCTCGTCAAGCAGCTCACCTCGCCCGTGCGCTGGACGCAGACCGTGCTCAACATGGTGAACGACGGCGCGGTGCGGTTCACAGAATTCGGCCCCGGACCCACCCTCGGCAATCTCGTCAAACGCATCGTCCCGGAAACCGAGACCGAATGCCTCGGCGCCGAAGATACGGCCAACTAAGCAATTCCATCTAAATGCGAAAGACCATGCGTGGGAAAAAGCTTATCCTCCTGTTGATGCTGGCAGGACTGCTGCAGACCGGTACGAGCCAGTCGGAGCGGCAGGTCCGAAAGTTTGTGCGTCAACAGCTCTCGTGGTATCCGCATCTCCATCTTCTCGACCTGTACAAATCTTGTTACCAAGATTTTATGGGTGCTGAACACTTGGTCACGAACAGCGAAGTGGCCAACTACTATGTACAGAAAGAACTCAGCGAGATGGACACGGCCGCCTACGTGCAAGGATTCCTCGAACCCTGCGGTCTTTACGGCAACTATATGCGCGTCCCCTTGGCGTTCGTCAAAGACGGCACCGTCCCGGCCGACTCGTTAGTCTCCTGGTTTGTGCAGAGTTCCGGCGCCGAACCGCCCCACACGTTGGAGGAATGGATGGCTCGCTGGGATAAGATCGAGCGTATCATCGACCAAATGGACCTCCAGCTTCCGGAGTACGAGAGCGACAAGGCCACCATCCGCGCCATTTTCGAACAGGGTGGTTACGCCAGCGTCCACAGCAAGGAATTCAAACAGCATTACCATCCGCACTACCGAATCGTCTCCCGGAAGATTCTGCGTAAGAACAAAAGGCTGTTCCACGGGCAACCCTTTTTGCGATAATTTTCCTACTTCTATTTTAAAAATTTCAGACCTTGTCTCTTTCCAAAAAAAGTGTATTTTTGCACCCTTGAAATTTTAGACGAAAAAATATGGCAAATTCAGAAAATCTGGGCTCCAAGAAAAATGAGCAAGTGCAAGAAAATGAGAACTTTCTGACGAGATTCTTCGCTTTCTTCAGCAAATATCAGAACATCATCTACGGTGTGATTATCGGCATTCTGGTCATCATTCTCGCCATTCTGGCTTTCAACCGTTTCTACATCCAGAAGAAGAACGCCGAGGCTTCCGCCCAAATCGTACAACCCATCCATTGGTTCACGCAAGGTGACACCGCTTCCCTGAAAATGGCTTTGGAAGGTGACGGCGAAAACGACGGTTTCCTTGACATCGCCAGCAACTACAAGATCACCCGCACCTCCAACACCGCCAACTACTATGCCGGTCTGACCTACCTCAAACTCGGTCAGAAGGACGAGGCTTTGGAGTACCTTAAGAAGTTCAAAAAGAAAGAAGACGTGCTTTGGTACGGTTGTCAGGCCACCATCGGCGACCTCTATGACGAGCAGGGCGACGAGGCGAAAGCCATCAGCTACTACGAAAAGGCCGCGAAGGGCAAAGATCCCTTCTTCACCCCCATCGCGCTCTTCAAACTCGGTCAAATGTATGAGAGACAAGGCGACTGGAATAAGGCTCTCAACGCTTACGAGACCATCGAGAAGAACTTCTACAACGAATACAACAAAATGAGCATTGCGCAATACGCCGAAAGAGCCAAAGCCAACGCTTCCAAATAAATAATATGACAGAAAAGAAGAAAAACTTATCGGAATTCACACCGTTTGAGTTTTCTTCCGCCCAAAATACAAGAATCGGTATTGTGGTCAGCGAATGGAACGACCGCATTACCGATTCGCTTTTAAACGGTGCGGAAGAGAGCCTGCTCGAGCACGGTATTCTCAAAGAGAACATCCTCGTGAAACACGTCCCCGGCAGCTTCGAACTGCCTCTGGGCGCCAAATGGATGCTCGAGAAAACGGATGTCGATGCGGTCATCTGCATCGGTTGCATCATCCAAGGCGAGACCCGCCACTTCGATTTCATCGCCCAGGCGGTGGCCGACGGCATTATGAACGTGGGACTGCAGTTCTCCAAGCCGGTGATTTTCAGTGTGCTGACCTGCAATACGATGGAACAGGCCGAAGACCGCTCCGGCGGCAAACACGGCAACAAAGGCGTGGAAGGCGCAGTCAGCGCCCTGAAGATGCTGTCGTTCGGCAATTAGTAATTAGTAGTTAGTAGTTAGCAGTTAGTAGTTAGCAGTTAGCAGTTGGCTACAACTCACAAGTCACAACTCACAAGTCACAACTCACAAGTCACAAGTCACAACTCACAAGTCACAACTCACAAGTCACAAGTCACAAGTCACAAGTCACAACTCACAAGTCACAAGTCACAAGTCACAAGTCACAAGTCACAAGTCACAAGTCACAAGTCACAAGTCACAAGTCACAAGTCACAAGTCACAAGTCTCAAAAGCAATGAAGAAACTACGTGTAGGATTCATGGGCACGCCTGAGTTCGCGGTCGCCACGTTGGATGCCATCCGGCAGGCGGGCCACGAGGTCGTCTGCGTGGTCACCACGCCCGACAAACCGGCAGGCCGCGGGCAGCAGATGCACTGTTCCGACGTGAAGCGGTATGCCTTGGAGCATCACCTTCCCGTCCTGCAACCCGAGAAGCTGAAAGACGACAGTTTTGTGGAGGATCTGCGCGACTATCGTGCCGACGTGTTCGTGGTGGTGGCTTTCCGCATGCTGCCGCGCTGCGTCTATGCGATGCCCCCGCTCGGCACCTTCAACGTACATGCTTCGCTGCTGCCCCAATACCGCGGCGCCGCCCCCATCCAGCGGGCCATCATGAACGGGGAGACCAAAACCGGCGTCACCACCTTCCTTTTGGACGAGCACACCGACACGGGCGCCATCCTGCTGCAACGCGAGGTGGAGATCACTTTCAGCGACAACGCCGGCACCCTGCATGACAAGCTGATGACGGCCGGCGCGGAAATTGCCGTGGAGACCCTGCGCCAACTGGCCGACAACGAGGTTCACCCGATGCCCCAACCGACAGTGGAAACCCTGAAACCCGCCCCGAAAATCTTCAAGGAGGACATGCACATCCGCTGGGACGACACAGCGGAGAATATCTACAACCACATCCGCGGCCTCTCCCCCTACCCTACCGCCTTCGCCCTCATCGGACAACGGACCTCCGAGAACGATGAACCGAGGCCCTGCGTACTCAAAATTTTCGAAGTGGAAATTACCGATATAGCAAGCACTCAAAAACCGGGCACAATCACCCTGAACTCCGACAAGAAGATGCTGATTTCGACCAAAAGTTGCGAAATTTCTGTCAAAATCCTCCAAATAGAAGGCAAAAAGCGTATGAAAACCGAGGATTTTTTAGCGGGCTTTAGACCCGATAATTATACCCACAATCTGTATTAGTGTAATAATCGAACAATATCGTACGTTAATAATCAACTAATTAAAATAGTTATTCACAATCACGGATTGAGATTTGCAAATTGTAATTTTTTCTAAATTTGTGGCTCAATCTCATTATTAACCTTAATAAATTAAAAAAATGAACAAGAGTGAATTAATCGCCGCAATGGCACTGAAAGCCGGTTTGACGAAAGTCCAGGCCAAAAACGCTTTGGAAGCTTTATTGGACACCTCTAAAGATGCTCTGAAGAAGGGTGAGAAGATTGCCCTGATCGGATTCGGCACCTTCAGCGTTCTCAGCCGCAAAGCCAGAACGGGTCATAACCCCGCCACCGGCAAGTCCATCAAGATTCCTGCAAAGAAGGTTGTCAAATTCAAACCCGGCTCCGCTTTTGCAAAGATGAAATAATTCAGCTTTCACGCTCAAACAAAAAAGCCCTTTACAAGGGCTTTTTTATTGTAATTCAGTATGGTAAAGATAGAAGACAAGGCATTGAGAGACCAAGTTGTGGAGTATCTGCAACAATTCGTCACGGAAAGTCGACAGGCCCGGCTGACCGAGATTATACAGAACCGCACGCGCCACGTCACGGTGGTGTTGGAAGACCTTTTCCAGGCGCAGAACATCAGCGCGGTGCTGCGGACGTGCGACTGCTACGGTGTGCAGGACGTGCACGTGATCCAGCATCGCAACGACTTCGAAGCGAACAAAGACATCAGCATGGGGGCCGACAAGTGGCTCACCATCTCCAAATACCCGCACAGCGAGCACAACGTCAAGGAGTGCATCGACCAGCTGCACGAGCAGGGCTACTGGGTGGCCGCCACACTGCCCGACGAGCGGCGTCGCACCATCTTCGACCTGCCCGTGGAGCAGAAAACCGCCTTCCTGTTCGGCACCGAACTGACGGGCCTTTCCGACGAGGCGATAAAATACGCCGACGGCAACGTCCTCATCCCGATGTACGGCTTCACCGAAAGCTTCAACATCTCCAACTCCGCCGCCATCATCTTGTCGCATTTCGTCGAAAGGATGCACCGCTCCAACGTGCAGTGGCAGCTCAGCGACGAGGAAAAGGCGGAGCTGTACTTCGAATGGCTGCAGAAAACCGTCAAAGACCCAGACGGCCTCATCCGGCATTACTACGAAAAAAACCATATCCAACAAGACTGAGCGAAAAAATGTTTGAGCGGGCATAAACCAAAACGGCTTCTTCCAATCAAAGGGCTACATTCAAAGTAAAAAATCGTATATTTGCCGCCTTAAAATTTCAAACCGATGTTACAGATCCAACTATTAAGAGAAAATCCCCAAGAGGTTATTGACAGACTGAAAATCAAGAATTTCGATGCCACGGATTTGGTGGCCGAGATTCGCGAACTGGATAGCGAGAACCGCAACCTGAAGAAAAGAATTGACGACAACCTGATGGCGCAGAACCAAGGTGCGAAAAAGATCGGGCAACTCTTCAAGGAAGGCAAGCGTGACGAGGCCGAAGCCATCAAGGCGGAAATGGCCACTTTGAAGGAGAGCGAGCGCACCGACCGTGCCAAACTGCAGGAGCAGGAAGAACTGCTGTTGAACAAGATGGTGCTGCTTCCCAACCTGCCCAACGCCGCCGTGAAACCCGGAAAGGGCGCCGAAGACAACGAGATCGTCTATACGCAGGGCGACGCCTCCAACCTGCCGGAAGGCGCACTCCCGCACTGGGAACTCGTGAAGAAATACGACATCATCGACTTCGAGCTCGGCACCAAGATCACCGGCGCCGGCTTCCCCGTCTATAAAGGCAAAGGCGCACGTCTGCAACGCGCCCTCATCGACTTCTTCCTCGACGAAGCCACGGCCGCCGGTTTCGTGCAAATCCAGCCGCCCTATATGGTGAACGAGGATTCCGCCTACGGCACCGGCCAACTGCCTGACAAAGAGGGACAAATGTACCACTGCCAGGTCGATAACTTCTACCTCATCCCCACCGCCGAGGTGCCCGTCACCAACATCTACCGCGACGTGATTCTCAAGGAGAGCGACTTCCCGTTGAAGAACTGCGCCTACTCCGCCTGCTTCCGTCGCGAGGCCGGTTCCTACGGCAAAGACGTGCGCGGCCTCAACCGCCTGCATCAGTTCGACAAAATCGAGATCGTAACCATCGAGCACCCCGACCGCTCCTACGAGACGTTGGAGGAGATGACCAACCACGGCAAGATGCTGCTCACCAAACTGGGCTTGCCCTTCCGCGTGCTGCGTCTCTGCGGCGGCGACATCAGCTTCACCTCCGCGCTCACGTACGACCTGGAAGTCTATTCCAAGGCCCAGCAGAAATGGCTGGAGGTGAGCTCCGTCTCCAACTTCGAGTCCTACCAGGCCAACCGCCTGAAACTGAGATACAAAGACGCCACTGGAAAGACGAAATTGGCCCACACGCTCAACGGCAGCGCATTGGCTCTCCCGCGCGTGCTCGCCGCTCTGTTGGAGAACAACCAGACCGACAAGGGCATCGTCATCCCCGAAGTGCTGCGTCCCTACACCCGTTTCGACATCATCGACTAACCTTCGATGAAAAAACTGCTCTTCATACTGCTGCTCATCCTATCCTGCGGCGGGACCGTCGTGGCGCAACAAAGCCAGGACGAGCAGCTCGCCATGCAGTACTATAAGGACAAGGAATACGACAAGGCCGTGGAGCTTTTCGAGAAAATCCACGCCAAAAAGCCGGATTCCTACATCTATTATTACTACTACTATTGCCTTTTGGAACTCGAACGCTACGACGATGCCGAGAAAATGCTCAAAAAGCAGGTGAAAGCCTTTCCCAACATCCCGCGTTACAAAGTCGATCTCGGGTTTGTTTATGAGCGTTCCGGCGAAAACGCCAAAGCCGAGAAAATCTACCAAGAGTGCCTTAAAAACCTGCAGGCCAAGGAGACCGCCATCAGCGAACTCAACAACGCCTATATGGCGCGTGGCAAGTATGAGTATGCCGCCGAAACCATCCTCAAAGGACGGAAACTGCTCAACAACGAGCAACTCCTGTCCAAGAACCTCATCAGTCTGTACAAAATCCAACATCAGAACGACAAAATCGTGGATGAAATCATCGGACTGGTGAAAACCGACAACGAGAAGTACCAGAAAGACGTGGAAACGGCCATCCAGGACCTGCTGTTGGACGACGAGGACAACGAGCAGTACATGTCCATCCGCACGGCGTTGCAGAAGTTCTCCCAAAAGAATCCCAACAACATTCTTTGCATCAAGGAATTATATTGGATTAGCCAATTGCACAAAGACTTCGAAGAGGCGCTCATCCTCGCGAAGTCATTGGACAAGCGACTCAAAGTGGAGGGCGTCTTCACCTACGAATTAGCGACGGTGGCCGCCGAGAACCACGACTACAACACGGCCATTGAAGCGCTGAACTACATCATCAAAAAAGGCGAGGAAGCCCATAACTATGTGCAGGCGAAGATGAAAATCCTGGATGTCAAGTACATGCAGCTCATTGAAACCTCGCCCGTGAAGCTGGTTGATGCCATGAATCTGGAGCAGGACTTCCGCAAAGCGTTGGAAGAAAACGGCCTCCACTCCGGCACGATGGACTGGATCCGCAAATATGCGCACCTGCTGGCTTTCTACACCAACAAGCCGCAGGAAGCCATGGATGTGCTCAACGAGGCCATGGCCGCCACCCGCGACCCCAAGGAGAAGAACCAATATAAGATCGATCTCGCTGATGTCCAGCTATATACCGGCGAAATTTGGGATGCCTCGCTAAACTATTCGCAGGTCGATAAGGACATGCCCAACGATGTGTTAGGCAACGAGGCGAAATTCAAGAACGCCAAGCTGTCGTTCTACATCGGCGAGTTCAGCTGGGCGAAGAGCCAGTTGGATGTGCTCGCGGCTGCCACCACCAAGCTCATCTCCAACGACGCCATCTACACCTCCATGCTCATCTCCGACAATCTCGAAGAGGGGGAGGAAGAGGACGAGTCGGACACCACCGAGGCGGGACTCTTCGGCCATTCCGAGGGCAACCTCGCGTTGAAGATGTACGCCAAGGCCGAGTTCCTGATTTTCCAGAACAAAGACGACGAGGCGCTGAAAGCCCTCGACTCCGTGATGATTCTCTCTCCGTTTGGCACATTGGTCGATGACGCGCTCTACCAGAAGGCGCTGATCCTCATCAAGCAGAAGAACTATTTGGAGGCGGAGAAGCTGCTCAAGCGAGTCGTCGAGGACTACGGCGACCAGCTTTTGGCCGACGACGCCCTGTTCCAGCTGGCCGAGCTGTACGAATACTATCTGAAAGACATCAACCGGGCCATGGAATACTACCAGAAAATCCTCAAAGAGCACAGCGACAGTCTCTACGTGGTGCAGTCGCGCGCCCGTTACCGTGCGCTGCGCGGGGACAACGTGGAATAAAAGGTTGGCAAGATTTTTGTATCTTTGCCGCTTTATTTTTGAAAAGGTATAATTATACACTATGGCAAATTTTTTGACGAAACTATTTGGCACTAAAGCCGATAGAGATATGAAGGAACTCCAGCCGCTGCTCAAGAAAACCTTAGCGGCTTACGAGACCATCAAAGATCTTCCCATTGACGATTTACGGCACAAGACGGACGAGTTCCGCGAGAAAATCCGCAAGGCGACGCAGGCCGAGGAAGACCGCCTCGCCGAATTGCGCTCCTACCTGGAGACCAACTACGACATCCCCGTGGAGGAAAAGGAGAACACCTACAAGGAGATCGAGAAGTTAGAGGAGAAAATCTATTCCACTACCCAGGACATCCTCAACGAGATCCAGCCGGAGGCCTTCGCCGTGATGAAGGAGACCGCCCGCCGCTTCAAGGACAATGAAACCATCACCGTGACGGCCACGCAACACGACCGCGACCTCGCCGCAAAACGTGAATGCGTCACCATCGAGGGCGACAAGGCCGTCTATCAGAACCGCTGGATGGCCGGCGGCAACATGATCCAATGGGATATGTGCCACTATGACGTGCAGCTCATCGGCGGTATCGTCCTCCACCAAGGTAAGATCGCTGAGATGGCCACTGGTGAGGGTAAGACGCTCGTCGCCACCCTGCCTGTCTATCTCAACGCGCTGCCCGGCAAGGGCGTCCACGTGGTCACCGTCAACGACTACCTGGCCAAGCGTGACTCCGAATGGATGGGACTGCTCTACGAATTCCTCGGTCTCACCGTGGACTGCATCGACAAGTACGAGCCCAACTCCGACGACCGCCGCCGCGCCTACAACGCCGACATCACCTACGGTACCAACAACGAGTTCGGTTTCGACTACCTGCGCGACAATATGGCCCGCAACATCGGCGAGCTCGTGCAACGCCCGCACAACTACGCCATCGTCGATGAGGTGGACTCCGTGTTGATCGACGATGCCCGTACCCCGTTGATCATCTCCGGTCCCACTCCCAAAGGCGACCAGCAGGCCTTCGACCAATACAAGCCCATCGTGCAGAAAATGTACGAAGCCCAGCGCGTCTATGTGGCCCAAATCCTCACCCAGGCCAAGAAGATGTTGGCTGAGAACCCCGACCCGAAACCGCAGGACGAAAGCGCCATGCTGCTGCTCCGCGCCCACCGCGGATTGCCGAAAAACAAGGCTCTTATCAAATTCCTGAGCGAGCCCGGCATGAAGCAGGTGCTGCAACGCACGGAATCCTTCTTCATGCAGGACCAAAACCGCAATATGCACCTCATCGACGACGAACTCTACTTCGTCATCGAAGAAAAGCTGAACACCGTCGATATCATGGACAAGGGTATCGATCTGATCAGCCGCGACGCCGACGAGGCCAAGCTGTTCATTATGCCCGATGTTGGTGCGCAAATCGCTGAATTAGAGAAAGAAAACCTCACTCCGGAAGAGAAACTCGCCCGCAAGGAGGAAATCTATAACAACTACGCCATCGCCTCCGACCGTATCCATACCGTCCACCAGCTGCTGAAAGCCTACACGATGTTCAACAAGGATGACGAATACGTGATCATCGACAACAAGGTGAAGATTGTGGACGAGCAGACCGGTCGTATCATGGAGGGCCGCCGCTACTCCGACGGACTGCACCAGGCCATCGAGGCGAAGGAGAATGTGAAGGTGGAGGCCGCCACGCAGACCTACGCCACCATCACCCTGCAGAACTACTTCCGCATGTACAAGAAACTGGCGGGTATGACCGGTACCGCTGAGACGGAGGCCGGCGAGTTCTGGAACATCTACAAACTCGATGTGGTGGTCATCCCGACCAACAAGCCGGTTATCCGTGTGGATGCCAACGACTTGGTTTACAAGACCAAACGTGAGAAATACGCCGCCGTGGTCGATGAGATTCTGCGGCTGCACGAGGAGGGACGCCCCGTTCTGGTGGGTACCACCTCCGTGGAGATATCCGAGTTGCTATCCAACATCTTGACCCGCAGACATATCCAGCACAATGTGTTGAACGCCAAGCTGCACAAGCGCGAGGCTGACATTGTGGCAGAAGCCGGTCGCGAAGGCACGGTGACCATCGCCACCAACATGGCCGGCCGTGGTACCGATATCAAGCTCACCCCCGAGGTGAAAGCGAAAGGCGGTCTGGCCATCATCGGCACCGAGCGCCACGAGTCACGTCGTGTTGACCGTCAGCTGCGCGGTCGTTCCGGTCGTCAGGGCGACCCCGGCAGCTCCCAATTCTTCGTCTCCCTCGAAGACGACCTCATGCGTCTGTTCGGCTCCGACCGAATCGCCAAAGTCATGGACCAGATGGGCCACCAGGACGGCGATGTCATCCAACACAGCATGATATCCAAGTCCATCGAGCGTGCTCAAAAGAAGGTCGAAGAGAACAACTTCGGCATCCGTAAACGTCTGTTGGAGTACGACGACGTGATGAACACGCAACGTTCGTCCATCTACCGCAAGCGCCGCAACGCCCTCTTCGGCGACCGCCTTGCCATCGACATCTCCCAGATGATTCACGATGTGTGCGAGACCATGGTGGCCGACGCCTGGGAAAGCAAGGACTTCGACAGCTTCAAGATGGCCATGATCACCACCTTCGGCTTCGAATCGCCTTTCGAGGAGGACTACTTCCTTCAGGAACGTCAGCGCATCCTGGTTGACAAGCTCTTCCCCATCGTTTACAACCACTACAAAGAGAAATTGCAAAAGATAGCCGAGCAGGCCTACCCAGTCATCGAGCGCGTCTATCTCGAACAGGGCGACCGTTTCCAGAACATCGCCATCCCGTTCACCGACGGCAAGAAGACCATCAACATCGTGGCACCGCTCAAGAAATGCTACGAAACCAAGGGTCGCGAGGTGGGCCTCTCGTTCGAAAAGGGCATCACCCTCGCCGTCATCGACAACGCCTGGAAAGAGCATCTCCGCGCTATGGACGACCTCAAGGAGAGCGTGCAGAACGCCTCCTACGAGCAAAAAGACCCGCTGTTGATCTACAAACTCGAATCCTTCAACCTGTTCGACCAACTGCTCGTGCGCATCAGCGAGGAAATCGTCACCTTCCTGAACATCGGCAAGTTGCCGATTGTGGAGGAGACCGAACTCAAGGAGGCTCGCCTGCCTGAATCGGATGCCAAGAAGCTGCAAACCGGCAGACAGGAGATGGGTCGCGGCCGACAGATGGCTCCGGGTAAACCCACCAACGAACCCTTCCGCGCAGAGAAGAAAGTCGGCCGCAACGATCCCTGCCCGTGCGGCAGCGGCAAGAAATACAAGAACTGCCACGGCCGTCTCGACGCCAACGCATAATGAAGAAAGTCATCCTTTCGGTAACGGAAGACCTCTACACCGACCAACGGGTGGACAAAATGTCCCTTTTCCTGCAAAAAAAGGGCTTTGATGTTACGCTCGTGGGCCGGCGGTACGGGGATTCACCCGTATTGGCGGCGCGTCCGTACAAGACCCACCGTCTCCGGCTGCTGTTCCGAAAAGGATTTCTCTTCTACGCCGAATATCAATTCCGACTGCTGCTCTATCTGCTCTTTCAGAAATGTGATTTGCTGGTAGCCAACGATTTAGACACATTACTACCCAACTATTTAATCAGCAAGTGGCGCAAGAAACCGCTGGTCTATGACAGCCACGAGTACTTCTGCGGTGAACTGTCAGTCATCAGCAAGCCTGTATCCTACAAGGTGTGGCACGGTATCGAACGCCGCATCTTTCCAAAGCTGAAAACTGTCATCACAGTAAGCCAATCCATTGTGGATCAGTACGAAAAGGAGTACGGCGTGCGTCCCTACCTCGTGCGCAACATCCCGACGGCCGCCACCCCGGCTGTGACTGCCACGCGAGAAGAGTTGGGAATGCCGGCTGACAAGACCGTACTTCTCCTGCAAGGCGCGGGTATCAACGAGGGACACGGAGTCGAAGATCTCGTACAGGCCATGCAACAACTTCCCGACTGCCACCTCTTCATCGTGGGATCCGGAACCATCATCCCGCAACTGAAACAGATGACCGAGACGCTGGACCTGCAAGGACGCATCACGTTCGTTCCCCGACAACCCCGCGAACGGCTGTTCAACTACACCGCTCTCGCCGACATTGGGATTTGTCCGGGCAAGGACGTGGGGCCGAACGCACGGTTCAGCCTGCCGAACAAGATTTTCGAGTACCTCAAGGCCGGCACGCCGATGGTGGTAGCCGACCTTCCCGAGTGGGCACGGATAATGCAGCAGTACGAGGTCGGCAGCGTGGCGGAGGGCTTCACTCCAGAAACCGTCGCCGCCGCCGTGAGGGAACTTTCCAACCCGGAGAAGCTGGCCAAATGTCGCGAGAACTGCCACACCGCCGCCTCAGAACTCACCTGGGAGAACGAAGAAAAGGTACTCGAAGAAGTCTATCGCCCCTACTTATAACCCAATAACCCTTAAACCTTAACCCTTAAACCTTAAACCTTAACCCTTAAACCTTAACCAATATGGAATACTATCAAGGCAAAACCGCATTCTTCCCCACTGTCGGGAAAATCAAATTCGAAGGCAAGGAGTCCAAGAACCCGCTGGCCTTCCATTATTACGACGAGAACCGCGTGGTGATGGGCAAGACCATGAAAGAGCACCTCAAGTTCGCCATGGCCTACTGGCACACGCTCTGCGCCGGAGGTGAGGACCAGTTCGGCGGTCCGACAAAGACCTTCCCGTGGAACGCCGCCTCCGACCCGATTTCCCGCGCCAAATACAAGATGGACGCCGCTTTCGAGTTCATGACCAAATGCTCGATCCCCTACTACTGCTTCCACGATGTGGACGTGGTGGAGCCGGGCGACACGTTGGCGGAGTTCGAGAAACGGTTGGCCACGATGGTGGAACACGCCAAAGGGCTGCAACAGACTACGGGCAAGCAGCTTCTCTGGTCCACGGCCAACGTTTTCGGGCACAAGCGCTACATGAACGGCGCGGCCACCAATCCCGACTTCCACGTCACGACGTTCGCGGCCACGCAGATCAAGAACGCCATCGACGCTTGCATCGCGTTGGGCGGTCAAAACTACGTCTTCTGGGGCGGTCGTGAGGGATACATGTCGCTGCTCAACACCGACATGAAGCGCGAGAAAGAGCATCTCGCCATGATGCTGACGATGGCCCGCGACTACGGTCGCAAGAACGGTTTCAAGGGTACCTTCCTCATCGAGCCGAAGCCGATGGAACCGACTAAGCATCAGTACGATGTGGATGCCGAGACGGTCATCGGATTCCTGCGCCACTACGGTTTGGACAAGGATTTCGCCCTCAACATCGAGGTGAACCACGCGACCTTGGCCGGCCATACTTTCGAGCACGAGCTGCAGTGCGCCGCCGACGCAGGGATGCTGTGCAGCATCGACATCAACCGCGGCGACTACCAGAACGGTTGGGACACCGACCAGTTCCCCATCGACATCTACGAGCTGACGATGGCGTGGTTGGTCATCCTGCAGGGCGGCGGATTCACCACTGGCGGCACCAACTTCGACGCCAAGACGCGCCGCAACTCCACCGACTTGGAGGATCTTTTCTATGCCCACATCAACGGCATGGACGCCTTCGCCCGTGCGTTGCTCACCGCCGCCGCCATCCTTGAGAACTCTGACCTCGCGAAGATGCGCTCCCAACGCTACGCCTCCTTCGACAAAGGCAACGGCAAGGCCTTCGAAGAGGGCAAGCTCACGTTGGAAGATATGCGCAACATCGCGCTGCAACTTCCCGAGCCGCAGCAGATTAGCGGCCAGCAGGAGTTGTACGAGATGATCGTGAATATGTACGTGTAACCCACATTCTGATATGAAAAAGTTTCTCGCAGCAGTACTCCTTTTTTTGGCTGTGTCCTACGGCTACAGTCAAAAGGTGCAGCTGTTCGACAAATCAAATTCCTCCATTCCCGAGGATGACCTCTTGAGCATTGCAATTGATGGTCAAGGCAACAAATGGATAGGAAGTGCCCAATTCGGCGTTCTAGTTTTCGACGGAAAATCCTATACTACGTTTCCAGAAATGAAAGGTGATTTCTTCACCCCCATTTTCAAAGATTCCAAAGGGAATATGTGGGTGTCTTTTTCGGCACTGGTGGAAGTGGGCAGCGTAGATGTTTTGGCTCGTTATGATGGTTCACGATGGTGGTGGTATAAGGCGGAAGATATAGGTCCGTATAACATATCGGTCACCGACATTTGTGAAGGAAAAGACGGAACGCTCTATTTCGCCGGTCCCGAAGGATTTCTGGTGATGGTGAAGGATAACAAGTGGGAGCTGTTGGAGCTCCCGAAAAAAGACATGGTGGCGTTGTCTGTCGCCGTGCGTGATGATGGTGTCATCGCCCTCGGATTCGGACGCCCCGACTGTGGATTGCTATTGTATGAAAACGGAAAATGGGAAAGTTTCTCCGAAAAGAGTTCGCCGCTTGTCCTCAACACAGTGCGAGCCTTGAAGTTCACCAAGGACGGTTCTTTGATTGTGGGTTATGGCGGAGGCTTTGGCAACGGAGGGTTTTCGGTGATGAAAGGCAAAAAATGGACCCACTACAACAAGTCCAATTCTGGTATCTCCGACCACATGGTCCGCGACATCGAGTTTGACGGAAAGAACTATTGGATGGCGACGAATAATGGTCTGGTGAAATTTGACGGAAAGAAGGTCACACCCGTTTTTTTCCGTGAAGGCATGTTCAAAAATGTCATCAACGAAATCGCCATAGAAGATGGTACCCTTTGGATTACCACCAACTTCGGGCTGATTCGGTACGTCCCGTGAGAAAAAAACGTTCTTAAAAAACATTGTATTTTTGCTGCCGAGGAACGGTTCCGTCACCGTCTTTCGCCCCTGTCGGGGCTCTGATGGACACGGGAACACATTGTCCTACCAAGCTGTTGTCCCTGCCGGGACACGACAAAACGCAATGTCTCGTTGAGAGTTGACAGGAATACCGACCCTCCTACAGCCCCGGCAGGGGCGAACGCTTGGTAGAAGAATGGCACCTTGCCTTTTTCCTCGCCCCGATTAGGGGCGTAACACAGCCCTTCCCCATTCCCTAAAAAAATGTATTTTTGCAATTTCAAAAACAACCCCATTATGAAGAAAGTCATCCACACCAACAATGCACCGGCCGCCATCGGGCCGTACAGCCAGGCTATCGAAGCCAACGGCATGCTTTTCATCTCCGGTCAAATCCCCGTGAATCCCGCCGAGGGCACTGTGCCTGAGGGTATTACCGCCCAGACCGAGCAGGTGATGAAGAACATCGCCGCCATCCTCAACGAGGCCGGCTACACCTTCGACAACGTGGTGAAGACCACCTGTCTGCTCAGCGACATCGCCAACTTCGGCGCGATGAACGAGGTCTATGCGACCCGCTTCCCCTCCAACCCGCCCGCCCGCGCCGCCTTCGCCGTGCGCGACCTCCCCAAAGGCGTGATGGTCGAAATCGAAGTCATCGCCGCGAAATAAGACAATCTGTAGGGACGAAAAAATGGTAGAGACGCAAAATTTTGCGTCTCTACGTTCTGTTTATGAATTATTTAACCGTCGATAAGGTCTCCAAGTCCGTGGGCGAGAAAGAACTCTTCCACCAGATCACGTTCGGGCTGGAGAAAGGGCAGAAAAGCGCCCTCATCGCCCGTAACGGCACGGGGAAAAGCACGCTCCTCAATATCATTGCCGGATTCGACACGCCCGACGAAGGGCAGGTCATCATCCGCAACGATATTGTGGTTTCGTATTTGCCGCAACGGGATGACTTCAACGACGACAGCTCGGTGTTAGACACCCTATTCGACACGCAAACTCCTGTTTTCGAAGCCATTAAAGAGTACGAAACCTGCGTGACGCTGATGGAGAACGGCTATGAGGTTCCACAGGAGCGCATGGAGAAGGCCATCTCCGACCTCGACCGGCTGCAAGCTTGGGACTATGAATCGAAGGTGAAGGAAATCCTCTCCAAATTCGGCATCCACGACGTGCTGAAGAACGTGGGCGAGCTCTCCGGCGGTCAGCGGAAGAAGGCCGCGCTCGCCAAAACGCTCATCGCCGACACCGACCTGCTCATCCTCGACGAGCCCACCAACCACCTCGACATCGAAATGACCGAATGGCTGGAGAACTACCTCTCCACCGCCAACATCACCCTGCTGATGGTCACCCATGACCGCTCCTTCCTCGACCGCGTCTGCAACGACATCTTCGAGCTCTCAAACGGCAATCTGTACCATTATCGGGGCAAATACGACTATTTTCTGGAGAAAAAGGCCGAGCGGTTAGCCAACGCAGCCGCCGAGCACGAGAAGTTGCGGCAACTCTACCGCCGCGAGCTCGCGTGGGTGCACACCTCCCCGCAAGCCCGTACCTCCAAAGCCCGCGCCCGCATCAACAACTTCGAGAAACTGCAGGAGCAGGTGAACGTGCGCAGTGAGGCCGCCCCCGAAGGCTTCAAAGTGCAGGCGGAACGTATCGGCCACAAGATTTTGGAAATCAGCCATCTGGACTTTGCCTATCCCGACCAGCCCATCGTCAAGGATTTCTCCTACATCTTCAAAAGAGGGGAAAAGTGCGGCATCGTGGGCAAGAACGGCTCCGGCAAGAGCACCTTCCTGAAGATGATCATGGGCGAAGTGATTCCCGACGGCGGTAAAATCACCCCCGGACAAACCATCAAGTTCGGCTACTTCTCGCAGAACGGGATGGAATACGCCGGCAACAAAATCGTATTGGAGTTAGTGAAGGAGCACGCTGAGGTGATTCGCATGGACAACGGCAATTACATGAGTGCCAGCAACTTCCTGAACCATTTCGGATTCCCCTATGGTCTGCAATACACCTACTACAACGACCTCAGTGGCGGCGAGAAACGGAAACTTCACCTGCTCATCACGCTGCTCAAAAACCCCAACTTCCTCATCCTCGACGAGCCCACCAACGACTTCGACATCGACACGCTGAACCTGTTAGAGGACTTCCTCGGCAATTTCGAGGGCTGTCTGCTCATCGTCTCCCACGACCGCTGGCTGATGAACAAGCTGGTCGATCACCTCTTCGTGTTCGAGGGCGACGGCATCATCCGCGACTGCTGGGGCAATTACGAGGACTACCGGCAGCAGCGCGAGAAGGAACGGCGCATCCAGAAACGGATTGAGAAGGCCGCCCGTCCCGAACCGGTGAAACCGCAACGCACACCGCAACCCAACAAACTGACTTACAAAGAGAAACGCGAGCTGGAAGCCTTGGAAACCGACATCGCCAATATGGAAATCGAAAAGAAGATTCTCGAGGAGAAGATGGCGATGGGCAAAGGCACACCCGAAGACTTCGCCGAATGGGGTAAGCGTTACAATGAACTCAACCAGCTACTGGACGAGAAGACCGAGCGGTGGATGGAACTGTCGGAGAAGGAGGGGTGAGCCCGCAGACCTGACGGCTTTCCTCATCAATAGTATATCCGAAACCCTATATTTTTACATCGTTACGGATGAACTATAGCGGATACTATATCCGAAACTATCAATTTTTAATAGGTTTCGGATATGGTATCCGAATATTTTTGTATTTTTGCACACAGAAAAAACATCGTTATGGATACTGCTTCAACACCTCTTTTTATTGGAAGAGAATACGAGAAATCATTGATACAGCAATACTTAGATTCGCCAAAAGCCGAGCTTGTCGCTATTTATGGACGACGACGGGTTGGCAAAACATACTTGGTAAAATCATTTTTCCATAATCAGTTCGATTTTTATTTCACGGGGATGTACGAAACCTCCCGCGCGGTGCATCTTTCTCTGTTCCGGAAAGAGCTTTCGCGTCTTACAACCGAAAAAGTGCCCCCTTTGAAAGACTGGTTCACTGCTTTTGACGCATTGAAAGACTATTTGAAAACACTGAACAAGGAAAAGCTGGTCGTGTTTTTGGATGAGTTGCCTTGGATGGACACTCCACGGAGCAATTTTCTGGCCGCTTTCTCCAACTTTTGGAACACATGGGGATCCACACAACCCAACCTCAAACTGTTTGTATGCGGATCGGCTACCACCTGGATGCTTGACAAATTTGTCGGCGACAAAGGCGGTCTTTACGGGCGTGTATGTCGTCCTATCCATCTATCTCCCTTTACATTGTACGAAACCGAACAATACTTTCTGAAAATCAAAGGATTAAATTGGGGAAGAATGCAGATTTTGGAAACGTATATGATTATGGGCGGCATTCCCTATTATCTTGACATGATGGAGACCAATCAACCGTTGAGCCGCAACATCGACCGACTCTTTTTCGGGAAAGACGCTCCTTTGAGAAATGAATATAGTTTTCTGTTCCGCTCTCTTTTCAAAGAATCCAAACTCTACCAAAACATCGTGGAGGCTTTGTCCTTGAGACTCAAAGGACTTACCAGAAAGGAGATTATGTCAGAAATTGGCATAGGAGATGGCGGGGTGTTGACCCTCGCCTTGGAAAATCTGTGCAAATGCGACTTCATCCGAAAATACACTGAATTTGGGAAGAAGGAGAAGAACACCTTGTATCAGCTCACAGACCTTTTTTCACTTTTTCACTTGCGATTTGTTACCAAAGGGAGCGGACAAGACGAGCTTTTCTGGAGTAATATGCAGGGGACAGGGGCGAAAAACGCATGGTCGGGGTATGCTTTCGAACAAGTGTGTCTGCTGCATCTGAATCAAATCAAAAGCAGTATGAGCATTCTTGGGATTTTGAGCAACGCATACACTTGGCTTTGCAAACCATTCACCGATAGCGACGGAACACACTGGAAAGGTGGGCAGATTGACTTGCTGATAGACCGGAACGACAATGTAATCAGTGTTTGCGAAATGAAATACTCAAAAGATGACTTCACGGTGGAGGCAAGCTATGCAGAGCATCTTCGCAACAGGGAAACCTTGTTCCGCAAAGAAACCAAAACCAAAAAAGCTTTGCAACATGTGTTGGTCACCACTTTCGGGCTTCACCAAAATGTGCACAGCGGGATTTTTCAGCACGTGGTCACCATAGACCATCTTTTCCAGCAACCAACACTTATATAATGAAAAAGAAACAATAGAAACAATTATCATGCATTACTTCTACTCCCCCGATATAGCCCAACCCTTCGTCACCTTAAGCAACGAAGAATCAGAGCATTGCGTGCGCGTGATGCGTCATCGCGAGGGCGATGTGGTGCGCGTCACCGACGGCTGCGGCCATCTGGCAGAGGCTGTCATCGCCGAAGCGCACCCGAAAAGATGTCTGTTGCAGATTTTACAACAACTTACCGACAACCCTCTTACCCACAATGGATTGCATCTCGCCGTGGCGCCCACTAAGAACGCCGACCGTATGGAGTGGTTGTTGGAAAAAGCCATCGAAATCGGCATCTGCTCGCTCACGTTCCTGCAGTGCGACCACTCCGAGCGCACGCACCTCAATTTGGAACGTCTGCAACGGTTAGCCATTGCCGCGCTGAAGCAGTCGCAAACCACATGGTTGCCACCACTCAAGATGATGAAATTCACGGATTTCATTCAGCAAAACACCAACACACAAGCGAATAAGTTTATCGCATGGTGTGACGAGCACAACCAGCGGCAACTGGTGGATATGCCGCGACACTTTCCGGAAATGATTCTGTTGATTGGGCCGGAAGGGGATTTCAGCGAAGAGGAAATTGCCTTGGCGCGCGAGTCCGGTTACACGGAGGTAAAGCTCGGCGACCGACGGCTGCGCACGGAAACTGCAGGACTGTACGGATGCTTAGTAGCGTCGACAACATCGGGTGCGAACGGCATCTAACGCCGAGAGATTGCGAAAAGGGTACTACTGTTTAGCCTGCTCCCGCACCAATTGCCCGCACGCCGCCGCAATGTCCTGGCCCTTGCTTTGGCGGATATTCACCACCATATTACAACGCTCCAGCACACTAATGAATCCCTGACGGCGCACCGGATCCGACTTGTGGAACAGCGAATCAGGGGTGGAATTATACTCTATGATGTTGATTTTCACGGGGAACGGACGACAGAAACGAGCTAACTGCTCGGCAGCTTTCTCCGAATCGTTCACCTTGGAAAGCAACAAATACTCGATAGTGATACGCTCGCCCATCTTCTGGTGATAATAGACCAATGCCGCCTGCAAGTCATGGAGCGGGTTGCCCTCCGTTACCGGCATGATTTGAGCGCGCACAACGGGGTCCGCACTATGCAATGAAATAGCCAATCCGCAACGGAAACCTCTGTCTGCCAAAGCTTTGATACCTTTGATGATACCCGCTGTGGAAAGCGTAATCCGCGTCGGGGATAAGGCGAAATAGTCCTTACCGGTCAGGATGTCGATAGCCGTCATCATATTGTCGAAATTGAGCAGCGGCTCGCCCATCCCCATAAAGACAATATTGGTAATATGCTGGTTGTAAATCTCTTGCGCTCGATTATTGAGCAATACATACTCGTCAATGATTTCGCTGTAGTGTAGATTTCGGATAAAGCCCATCGTACCCGTGGCGCAGAACGCACAATGCAGCGGGCAACCGACCTGTGTCGAGAGGCAGGCCGTGACACGCTCTTTGCTCGGAATGAGCACGCCTTCGACCATCTTCCCATCGTGAAACTGCAGCAAAAACTTAGTGGTTTTGTCGCTGCTTTGCGCCTCGCCGGCAATCTCCGCCCGATGGAACGTGAAATTATCCTGCAACTTCGCACGCAAGGCCACCGACAGGTCCGTCATCTCGTCGAACGAGCCCGCCCCGCGTTTCCATAACCACGTCCAAATCTGCTTCGCCCGGAACGGTTTTTCACCATTCGCCTGCAAAAACGAAACCAACGCGTCAAATTTTATGTTACGTATATCATTCATATTCGACTTTTATTATCATCCCTACGCTGCGACTACCAAGCTCTTGCCCCTTCGGGGCTGCTTAAGGAAGCATTTCAAACACTACCCCGCCCTTCAAGCACCCATTCCAAAAGAAGCAGAATTGGGGTTTTAGTTACAACTACTAACTACTAACTGCTAACTTCCAAATAACGTCGCCGATGTACACTCTGTCACCGTCACATCCACATACTCCCCGATCTGGTGGTTGCCACGCGGGAAAATGATGACCTTGTTCTGGCTGTTTCGTCCGTAGAGTTGGTCTTCGGAACGTTTGGAGGTGCCTTCCACCAACACGCGGAACGTCTTGCCCACATCGCGGCGATTGCTCGCCATAGAGAGTTCGCCTTGCAGCTCGATAACCTCCTCCAGCCGACGGGTCTTCTCCTCGTCAGGGATGTCATCGGGATATTGCTTGGAAGCTAAAGTGCCACCGCGCTCCGAATACTTGAACATATAGGCATATTCGTAGCCGACTTCGCGCATAATGGACAGTGTATCTTGATGGTTGTCAAGGGTTTCCCCGCTGAATCCCACGATAATGTCGGTCGTTATGGCGCAATCGGGTAACACCTCCTTGATTTTGCGAACCCGATCCAGGTAGCTCTCGCGGGTATAGACACGGCGCATCTTTTTGAGCATCTCGTCGCTGCCCGACTGCACCGGCAAATGGATGCACTTGCAGATGTTGTCATAGCGGGCGATGGTCTCAATCAGCTCGTCCGAGAGGTCTTTCGGATGCGATGTGGCGAACCGCACGCGCAGTTCGGGAGACATCTCCGCCACCATCGCCATCAGCTTGGCAAAGGAAACCTCGCTGCCGTTTTCGCTCCAGAAATAGGAGTTGACATTCTGTCCTAACAGGGTGACTTCCTTGTAGTTATCCTTCAGCAAATCCTCAATTTCGCCCAAGATGGTTTTGGGGCTTCTGCTGCGCTCGCGTCCGCGGGTGTAAGGTACCACACAATAGGAGCAGAAGTTGTTGCAGCCGCGCATAATCGAGACAAACGCCGACACGCCGTTGGCATCGTAGCGCACCGGCATGATGTTGTCGTAAGTCTCCTCTTTGGAGAGTAACACGTTGAACGATGTATGTCCGCGCTGGGATTCGGCAATCAGCTGCGGCAGAGTGCGATAAGCGTCAGGACCGGCAATAAAGTCCAACACCGGCTCGGTTTGCAGCAACTCTTCCTTCATCCGCTCGGCCATACAGCCTAACAGTCCAACCTGTAATGTCCTTTTTTTGCGCTTATAAGCCTCTAATTCGTGCAAACGCTTGTGGATGCGTTGTTCTGCCTTGTCCCGGATGGAACAGGTGTTTATGAGGATTAAGTCGGCCTCTTGAATATCCTTGGTCAGCGCATACATCTCCTTAAGAATGGAGGCGACGACCTCGCTGTCCGCGAAGTTCATCTGACAGCCGTATGTCTCTATGAACAGTTTTTTCATTCGTTATTTCTTTCGGAAATAAATTTCGATGGGCACGCCGGAGAAATCCCAATTCTTGCGGATCTGATTCTCCAGATATCGCTTGTAGGAATCCACCACATACTGCGGCAGATTGCAGAAAAACGCAAACGTGGGGTAGGCTACCGGCAACTGGGTGACATACTTGATGCGGATGACCTTGTCCTTGTTCATCGGCGGCGGAGTCTCCTCAATAATCGGCAGCATCGTGTTGTTCAGCTCGGATGTGGAAATCCGGCGTTGACGGTTCTGATAGACTTGGATAGCCGTCTCCAAGACCTTGTAGATGCGTTGCTTTTCCGTCACCGAGGTAAAGATGATCGGCACATCGGTAAACGGCGCGATGCGTTTCTTCAACGCATCTTCGAAATTCTTGTGCGTATGCGTGTCTTTCTCCACCAAATCCCACTTGTTCATCACCAGCACAATGCCCTTGTGGTTTCGAGCGCACAATCCGAAAATATTAAGATCTTGCGAATCAAACCCTTGCGAGGCATCCGCCATCACGATACAGACATCGGAATTCTCAATGGAGCGCACTGCCCGCATCACGGAATAGAATTCCAAGCTCTCCTCCACCTTGCTCTTCTTGCGAAGTCCGGCGGTGTCAATGAGGTAGAAATCGAAACCGAAACTGCGGTAGCGGGTGAAGATGGTGTCGCGGGTGGTACCAGCCAATGGGGTCACGATATGACGGTCCTCGCCGAGGAACGCGTTGATAATCGAGGACTTACCCACATTCGGTTTGCCCACGATGGCGATGCGTGGCAGGTCATCAGGAAGATCGTCCTTGTCTTTGCTGAAGTGCTTCACTACCTCGTCCAACAGCTCTCCTGTACCACTTCCCGACACGGCTGAAATGGGATAGATATCCCCAATTCCGAGCGCGTAGAACTCCGTGTAGTCCAAGTAATTACTCGGACTGTCAATCTTGTTCACCGCTAAGTAATACGGTTTCTTGGACTTGCGCAGAATGTCGGCAATCTCCTCATCCAATGGAGTCAACCCTTCGCGGCCATCGACCATAAAGACGATGACGTCGGACTCCTCTATGGCCAATGCCGCCTGCTTGCGAATCTCCGACTCGAAAATGTCGTCCGAGCCCACTACATAGCCGCCCGTGTCGATGACGGAAAAGTCGTAACCGTTCCAGTCGGACTTGCCGTAATGGCGGTCGCGCGTCACGCCGGCCGTAGCATCCACAATAGCCTCCCGCGCCTGAATTAGGCGGTTGAAAAAGGTCGATTTCCCCACATTCGGCCGACCGATCAATGATAATATGTTTCCCATTTTATTTCAATTTACAATGTACAATGTATAATGTACAATTCTCAATCATCAAATGACTGTCGCAATGCGTCAGCCCCATAAACCTTAAACCCTAAACCTTAAACCCTAAAGAATATTCGCCAACTGCTCTTTCAGTTTCTCCAGCTCGTCTTTCATGCGCACCACGATCTGCTGAATGTTGAAATCGTTGCTTTTGGAACCGAGCGTATTGATTTCGCGGCCGCATTCTTGCACGATGAAACCGAGTTTCTTGCCGTTCGACTGGCTGTCGTTCAAGGTCTCGATGAAGTAGTCGCAATGTTTACGCAGACGGACTTTTTCCTCCGTGACGTCCAGCTTCTCAAGATAGAAGAAGATTTCCTGTTCCAGGCGGTTGGGGTCGTATTGCACTTTCGGGGCCAATTCTTTCAGCGAGGTTTCGAACTTCTCCCTGATTTTGACGATACGCTGCTCCTCAAACGGCGTCACCTCGTCGATCATATCGCGAATGAGTGTAATGCGTTTCACGAAATCGGCTTCCAAAACCTTACCCTCGGAGATGCGGAACTCGTTGAGTTGGCGGCAGGCATCGAGGATGGCACCGCGGACGGCCTCCCACAATTCGTCGCTGACCTCCTCCTGCGGGGTGGAAACCACATCGGGCATTCGCAACACGTACTGGAAAATATCGCTCTCGACAGGATTGCCAAGGTTCTTGGACAATTCCGTAAGCGCCTGATAATAAGAGGCCGCAAGCTCCGTATTGATCGCCACATTGCTGGTGGTGGAGCGGTTCTCCACCGTCATGGTAAAATCGGCCTTGGCACGCTCCAGCTCTTTGGAGAGAATGGAACGGATTTCGTTCTCGTAATTCTTAAACAGCAACGGGATACGGGTGTTAAGGTCTAACTGTTTGCTGTTCAGGGTGCGGATTTCGACCGTAATGCACTTACCTTCGGTCTCCAAAACCGTCCGGCCGAAACCGGTCATCGACTTAATCATATCAAAAAAACATTAAAAACAGAAAAAAAGGCAGGTCACAGTAGGCCTGCCTTTTCGGATATAACTTACTTGTAATTATTTCACAATGAGTTTCTGCGTGGAGATACCCTTGTTGGTCTTGATGTTCACCATGTAAATGCCAGCGGGGAGTTGATTCACCGGAACAGTAACCATATTGGTTCCTTCATTCACATCAATGTTCATTGTGTAGACCGTCTGACCCATCAAGTTCATCACGGAAAGAACACCATTCTCAGTGTTTTCAGCAGTAAACAAGACATTCACAGACTCAGTAGCCGGGTTCGGGTACATTCTCATACCAGAGATGTTGTGGTTGCTGATACCGACCCACAATCCTTGCCAGACCTCATCGACATTGTTATAAATACCAACTTGGTTAGCGTCAATGGCGAAATGGTAAATGCTGGACTCATTCTGGCACATGGATAAGCTCTTTTCCTTGATTTCAGAACCTGGAATGTAATCCTGTTGCCACCACATATTGATTTTTCCATTCACAATTTTAGAAGCAACTGCCGGGAAGACACTCTCGCCCTCATTATAAATAGATTCCGTCATCATAGAGATAGTGAAATCGGTATCTTGAAGAGCGGTCCATGACCAATCGCTAATGTAATAACAATCCTTATTATAGGAAAGCCAGCTCACTCCACCCCAGGTGTTGCCATTGTCAGAAGACTTGGTGGCAAAAACGCCACGATAATATGCACCTTCATTCGTATTGATAAATGGGAAATCCAAAATCTGTGTATAAATCAAATAGACAGTTCCGTTGTCCAACACAAATTGAGGAGTGGAAACGGCAGCTACACCATAGCCCGGGAAATCGCCATTTTGAATATAATAAGCACCGCCATCTCCAGTAAGGTCGTTACGATGGAACACCTTGTATCCAGCTGCTTCCAACGAGTCAGAATTCAGCGATTCTTTTGTGCCTGAGAGAATGGGTTGCATGCTTTCATTCCAGTAGAGCATATCGTCGTAACCAGGATAATAAGAATAAGAGCCGTCCCCAAGAACATCATTGAAGAAACGGGTGATACCAAAAGCGACATGAACCATACCGTTGTCATCAATAGACACGGCACAAGAACCGTCAGCCACGTATGGAGTGTCAAGAACCATCGTGGTGTTCTCCTTGTATAACTCAATCGGGCTCTTCACAATGACCGTTTTGGTGAAATTCACGCCATTATCATTTGATTTCCACAAGAAAACATCAGAGGTTGAGGGAGCGTTAAGGATAGCCACAGTATTACCTTTAGCAGCGATAGCGTATGCGTCGCCACTCATACTGCGAACCTCGTCGGAAGTCAGATTACCCACGATACGAGGGCTTTCCCAATCGATGGTGTTGGAAGAAGCGTTGAAAGTACCGCGATAGTAAACAAGGCAGGTGTTAATGCCTTGGTAATACATACCCGTATCTGACTCGGTGCAGCAGATAAGGTGGACAATATTGCCAGAAGAAGCGATAGCAGGCCACAGAAGAGCTGTTGAAGTGGCTTCCTGACCATAATTGTTGATACCGTGGATGGAAGGTCCGACAAGATTGGTGAAAGTCCAGTTCTGGGTGCCCTTCTGAGGACAAATACCAATTACCAGAGCACTACTGCCATTATGGGCAGCAACGATCTCGGCATTACCAACACAAGTGAGCGTTCCCCAACCTGTACGCACATTTTCTATACGGGCGGTGCTATAAGAAGGGTTCACCCAAGTGCTGCCATCGAAGTAGTTATAACCAGTACCACGGCTATCCGCAGTATTAGCATTCGTTGTCCACACAGCGGAAATGGTACCATCTTCATGAGCAACAATCTTTTGTGGCATAGCGCCGTTGGTCTGGAGGTCATAGTACGTCGTACCCATAAAGTTGGCACCGACGATAGAACGCGTCATCGGGGTGATGTTTTCCGGAACTGCCGTCTCACGGCCTGTAACGGTGCTTTTTTTCACGGACACATTTTTGGCATCCGTCGTTCTCACATAACTCTGTGCGAACATTGCGTTGACCATAAACAACGCACAAACAGCAAGTAAAATTTTTTTCATACTATTGATTTTTGATTTGAAATTGAATTTTAAATACAAATTCAGGGCAACGACAAAACATTGCCCTGAATAACTGGAATCGTAAATTAGTTGTTCACCACCTTCTTACCTGCAGCGTAGTTGATTTTCAACGCATTGTTAGCACGCAGTTCCTGTTTGATGGTGTTCACATAACGCATCTGCACGTCCTTGTCGACCTTCAGGGAGAACGTCAGACGGTCGCGGTCCTGTGCGTCGCGGGACTCTTTCTCGGTACCGATAAAGTCACGCACGTCGCGTTTCAGATCTTCGGCCTTGATGGTCTGGTCGTTCAGCTGGACGGAAACCTCGCCGGGGGGCAGGGTATTCTCGTTCTTGGAGATAGGAGCGCCGATGTAGATGTTGGCCACGAGGGATTTTTTCTCCAGTTTCTGGATCTCGGTGGCTTGCGGCGGCTGGAAATGAACCTTCAATGACGCTTCACGCATGGTGGTGATCACCATGAAGAAGAACAGGAACATGAAGATAATGTCGGACATGGAACCCATATTGAGTTCAGGGGTCTCTTTTTTTCCTTCTTTTCTGAATCTTGACATAATCTCGCGTTTTAAAGGTTTATTTGCCGGGGTTACTGTAGTCGATAGGCGGAGCCTCGGAGATGCTCATGGGAATGGCGGTGGAGACGGCGCGCTGGGCGGCGGAATCCAGACCGTCGAACTTCTTGCCGAAGTACATGAGGGCGGTCTCGTCACGCAACTCGTTCACGGCGCGTTGCAACTCGTTCTGCACTTGCACATACATGTTGTAACTCGTACCCTGGTCATTGGTCAGCGACACCACGCCTTTGGAGACTTGGAAATCGCCGATGCCGTCGATAGGTTTGCTCACCTTTTCGGGCAGTGACGGGTCGTTGCTGGGGTTCGCGAAGAACTCCTTGGCTTTGGCCTTCAGGTCGCTCACCATGATTTCCTCTCCGTTCACGGAGATCTCGTCACGGAAGTTCACCAGCACATTCAGCACATTTCTACGGTTGATATCCACCTTCTTGTCCTGGGCGTCCTCCGTTTTTGGCGGCGGAAGCTTTCTTGGAATACCCTGCTCCGTGTTGATGGAGGAGGTCAGCAGGAAGAAGGTCAACAGCAGAAACGAAATGTCTGACATTGCACCTGTATTCAAGCCGGGTGTTTTTCTTTTGCTCATGTTAGTTTCTGTTTTTAACGGCGTTCATAATCAAGGAAACGATAATAGCCAGGATGGCGCCGAACAGGCATGAATAGACGGTGAACACAGCGGCGTTGACCATCTTGTAGCCCGAACCGGTCATGCCGGCCTTGATAGCCGAGGGGCTGAGCGTGGGCGTACCCACCGCATAGCCGATGAAGAAGACCACAATCAGCAGGACCAGACCCAGCAAGATCTTGTAGGAGGTCTTGAAGTTGGTCACCATGTTGGCCACGAGGAAGAACACCATCAAAGCGGCGGCGCCGAGCAGGAGGCAGTAGGTCAGCAGAATGAAGAAGTTCTGCAGGGATGCGCTCTTGCCGAAGCTCTTCAGGTCGCTCTGGAACGTCTCGAAATCGGCAGCCTTCTTGCTGGCGGAGGCGGTGGTGTTGATACCGTCGGCGCGACCGATGAGGGAGTTGGCTGATTTGATGTAGCTGTTCTCCACCAGGTAAGCCTGTTTCACAGCGGAATAGTCCTCATTGACAGTTTCCACATATTTCTCCAGATCCTTGAAGGATTTCATGCCATTGAACCCATCCACGCATTTCTTTTTGGTTTCGGGGGCGCATTTCACGAAGAGGGCTTCGGAGCGAGCGGGGAAATTGGCCTTGTAGGCTTCGAATTTCTCTTCGCTGTCGAGATTCTTCAGATCCTGCAGGTAGGTATAGAGAATATCTTTCTCCATCTGGACGCTTTTGAGGTTTTCCTTGCGGTCCTGAGTCTCTTTCTGGTATTTCTCAATCACAGTGGGGAGGGTCTCCAAGGTGGCGGTCTCGAAGTCAGCCACCATTTGCGGCGACTGTGCTTTCACTTCCTGCGCCTGGATATAGTTGTCTTTCTTGTCCGCGTCAAAGGAGAAGAAAGAGAAGACAATAGCCACGATGCACGCCAGGATAGCGACCGCAAATATGACGATATTGATAATTCTGTTCTTCATTATACAACCATTTAAAGTTATTGTATATATAAGATATGATTGGAGACCTTATTTATTCTCCTTGTTTTTGACGAGGATATCCATGAAGGAGATGGTGGCGTCTTCCATGTCGTTCACGATAGCGTCGATGCGGGTGAGAAGGTAGTTGTAGAACACTTGGAGGATCATAGCGGTGATCAAACCGAAGACGGTGGTCAACAGAGCCACTTTCATACCGCCAGCGACGATGGTCGGGGAGATATCACCTGCGCGCTCGATGTCATCGAATGCCTGGACCATACCGATAACCGTTCCCAAGAATCCCAAGGACGGGGCAAGGGCGATGAACAGGCTGATCCACGTCATGTTGTTCTCCAGTTTGGCCATTTGGACGGCGCCGTAGGAGGTGAGGGATTTCTCGACGGACTCGAGGCCTTCGTCATAGCGGTCAAGACCTTGATAGAAGACAGCGGCGAGGGGGCCTTTGGTGTCGCGGCACAGATCCTTGGCAGCGGCAATGCCCTTGGTGTTGATGGTGTTCTCAATCTTGTCGAGCAGTTTCTTGGAGTTCACTGACGAGAGGTTGAGGTAGAAAATACGCTCGATAACGAAAGCCAAGCCTAAGATCAAGCAGATCAACACGGGGGTCATCCAGACTGCGCCACCTTGGATGAATTTGTCCTTTAAAGTATAGTGCAAGCCTTGGTTGATGGAGTCATCGGGATCTTCCGACAATTCTGCCTGGGCGGTGGCGGCGGGAGCCTCGGCCACTTCCTCTGCAGCCTGCTCGGTGGCGGCAGGTTCGGCAGATTTTTGATCTTTCTGCGCAAAAGCAGTGTTAGCAATACCGAAGGTCAAAAAACCGAAAACGGTAAGTAAGGCGATAAGCTTTTTCATAATTGATTTTTGATTTGTTGGAATTAAATTATTATTACTTTACTGATTTTCAAGCTTTTACGTTTGAGCGGAGAGAATGGGATTCGAACCCATGAAGCGCTTTTGGCGCTTACGCGCTCTCCAGGCGCGCGCCTTCGACCACTCGGCCATCTCTCCTTGATTTTGAGGCTGTAAAAATACACTTTTTTTCAATCGCTGTACCGCCTTCGACAAAAAAAATTTCATCACTCGAAAAACGCCTTGCACGCTTACAAATTTTGTATCTTTGCCGCACAATAGAATTTCATTTACCACTTTAAAAATATAACGTATTTAGTTAGTTATGAAAGAAGTACACAATTTTAACGCAGGACCGTGTGTCCTCCCGAAAGAGGCTGTTGAATCCACAATCAACGCCATCCGCAACTTTGACAACACCGGCATCGGTTTGATGGAGATCTCGCACCGCACCCCGGGTTGGGAGCGAGTCATGGCAGAAACCCGCCAACTTTGGCGCGATTTGCTCAACATCCCCGACACCTACGAGGTCCTCTTCCTCGGCGGCGGCGCCAGCACCCAGTTCTTCATGGTGCCCGCCAACCTAATGAAGACCAAGGCCGCCTACCTCCAAACCGGCGTCTGGGCCAAGAAGGCCGCCAAGGAAGCCAAGAATTTCGGCAAAACCGAAATCATCGCCTCCTCCGAAGACAAAACCTACAACTACATCCCGAAAGGTTGGACCGTCCCCGCTGACGCCGACTACTTCCACATTACCACCAACAACACCATCTACGGCACCGAAATCCGCAAGGACTTCACCGCCGAAGAGTGCAACAACGTCATGCTCGTCGCTGACATGAGCTCTGACATCATGAGCCGTCCCGTCGATGTGACCAAGTACGGCCTCATCTATGGCGGCGCCCAGAAGAACGTCGGCCCCGCCGGCGTCACCTTCGTCATCGTGCGCAAGGACATCCTGGGTCAGATCGGCGACCGCGCCTACATGAACCCCCTGCCCACCATGGTGGACTATCGCACCCACGCGGCCGAGGAAGCCAAGAACATCTCCATGTTCAACACCCCGCCCGTGCTCCCCATCTTCGTCATGCACGAAACCCTCACCTGGCTCAAAAACACCATCGGTGGTGTCGCCGAGATGAACAAGATCAACATGAAGAAATCCAACCTGTTGTATGAGGAAATCGACCGCAACAGCATGTTCGTGGGCACCGTCGCCGAAAAGGCCGACCGTTCCATCATGAACCACTGCTGGGTCATGGCCCCCGGCTACGAGGACAAGCAGGACGCCTTCATGGCCTTCGCCAAAGAGCGCGGCATGGTCGGCATCAAGGGTCACCGCTCCGTCGGCGGCTTCCGCGCCAGCCTCTACAATGCCTGCACCGTCGAAGATGTCGAAGCTCTCGTCGCCTGCATGCAAGATTTCGAAAAAGCGAACAAATAACATTAGTTAGCAGTTAGTAGTTAGTAGTTAGCCGTCACTTCAGACAGCCAACTACTAACTATTACCTAATCATTTAAATTGAATATAAGGAATGAAAGTATTAGTTGCAACGCAAAAACCTTTCGCGAAAGCTGCCGTTGACGGCATTCGCGCCATCGTGGAGAAAGCCGGTTACGAACTGGTTCTGTTAGAAAAGTACGAGACCCCCGAGGAACTGTACGCCGCCGTCGCCGACGTGGATGCTATGATCGTCCGCTCCGACAAGGTCACCGCTCAGGTGATTGACGCCGCCAAGAACCTCAAGGTGGTCGTGCGCGCCGGCGCCGGCTTCGACAACCTCGACCTCGCCGCCTGCACCGCCAACAACATCGTGGCTATGAACACCCCCGGCCAGAACTCCAACGCCGTGGCCGAACTCGCCCTCGGCATGATGATCTACATGGCCCGCAACACCTTCAAACCCGGCACCGGTGCCGAACTGAAGGGCAAGAAAGTCGGCATCCAGGCCTACGGCAACGTCGGCCGCCTCGTCGCTGAGAAGGCCCGCGCCCTCGGCATGGAGGTCTGGGCATTCGACCCCTTCGTCCCGAA
>ONQE01000094.1 GCA_900319925.1 uncultured Bacteroidales bacterium
TTGGGTGCCAATGACATATAGCGACGAGACGCCGCTTTTGCGGATTTGCGAAAGCAGTGCGGAAGCGGGATGCTTGTGCGAGGGCAGCTGATGCAGGACGATGAGGCCGAATCCAGAGGGATCGTCCTTGAACTCGTCCACGGATTTCACCACGACATCGTAATTGTCGGAGAGTTCCAGTGCGGAACGGATGGCGGCCACATCGGGGTGCGGCGCGTCATACACGATGGCGACCTTGTCCTTGGATTCGATCACGCGGATGAAGAACTGCGCGTGGTTGTTCTTGTGCGTCACTTCGCCGTCCAGCTCGTCCAAGTCAACCTTGAACTTCTTGAGGCCGGTTTGCCCCGCATCCACGAGGAAGGAAACCGTTTCGAAATATTGGTTGCCGGAGATTTGAAGCGTTTTGGAGAACACTTCCCCTTTGTCATCTGAAACGGTGAGTTGGGCGGTCTTGCCTGCGAGCTTGCCGGCCTGCACCTTCACCTCCACGGGGGCGCGGTTGCCCTTCAGCACCTCCTTGTTGTGCACGATGTCGGCGATGAAGAGGTCTGTGGCCTGTTCATCGGAGCCGAGCCCGACGGTATAGACCGGGAAGTCCGTCTTCGGAGCGGCGTAAAAGGGGTTCGAGCCGCTGTTGTAGATGCCGTCGGAGAGCATCACCACCGCCCCGACGTTGCGGTTGGCATAGAGCAGGCTGATGTCATCGAACAGCGCGGAGAGGTTCGTGGATTTGTCAGAGAAGTCTATTTTGCGATCCTCGTTGTCGGACATGGAAAGGTCAACATTCTCATCACCGACCAGATAGGCGTCCACATCGTACTGCTTCCGAAGGTCATCCAAGATTTTCCGCAGCTGCTTGGGATATTCGGAGGTGTACCATTTGGCGTCTTTGCCGGCGGCGATGGACTCGCTGTTGTCGATGGCGAAGATGATGACGGGTTTGTCGGTCTGCTTGCGGATCATTTTGAGCATGGGCGCGAGCAGCAGGAAGGCGAGCAGCGCCATGGCCACGCCGCGCAAGGAGGCCATGATGATGCGGGAGCGTTTCTCGAAGGCGACGTTGTCGTTGCGGAAGTAGAGAAACAGCGCATAACCGACGCCTAACAGGACGGCGAAGATGGCCAACCAAAGCGGATACTGTGTTAGTAACGACATCTCAGAGGGTTAGAACGATTTGATACCGATGATTTCACGCACTTCCTTAATCGTCTTGGCGGCACTCTCGCGGGCCCTTTCGGCTCCTTCGCGGGCCACCTTGCGGATGTAGTCGTCCTTGTCGCGCAGTTCGAGGATGCGCTCATAGACGGGCTGCACGAAGGCGGTCATGTCGGCGGCGAGCTGCTTCTTCATGTCGCCGTAGCGGATGGCGCAGTTCTGGTACTGGTCTTCGAAATAATGTACGGTTTCGGGGGTGGAGACGGCCTTCATCAGCTGGAAGAGGTTCTCGACGGCCTGCGTCTTGGGTTGCCCGGGCTCTGTCGGACCGCTGTCGGAGACGGCCTTCATCACCTTCTTGCGGATCACCTCCGGCGTGTCGGAAAGGTAGATGCAGGAGTTCTCGTTGTCGGACTTGGACATCTTGGTGGAGCCGTCCAGTCCGGGGATCTTCACGAGCTCGCTGCCGAAGTTGTAGGCCACGGGCAGCTTGAAGTATTCGTGCTTGTAGATGTGGTTGAACCGTTGCGCGAAGTCACGGGTCATCTCGAGGTGTTGCTCCTGGTCTTTGCCCACGGGTACCATGTCGGCGTGGTGGAGCAGAATGTCGGCGGCCATCAGCACGGGGTAGGTGAGCAGGCCGGCGTTGACGTTGTCGGGCTGGCGGCGCACCTTCTCCTTGAAGGAGGCCACGCGTTGCAGTTCGCCGATATAGACATTCATGGAAAGCAGCAGAGAGAGCTCGCACACCTGCGGCACGTCGCTCTGCACGTAGATGGTCGCCTTTTCGGGATCGAGGCCCGCCGCGATATACTCGATGAGGATATTGCGGACGTTGGACTGTAGGTCTGTCGGAGTGGGATGTGTTGTAAGTGAATGGTAATCAGCGATGAAGAAGAAACACTCGTTCTCTTCCTGCATCTTGATGAAATTTCTCAGTGCACCAAAATAATTGCCTAAATGTAAAAAACCGGTCGGCCGTATGCCGCTAACAACTCTTTTCATATTTTATATTTTTTAAGGGCGCAAAAGTACGATTTTTTTGTTTGACTTCGGCATTCGGTCCGTTGCCATAAAATTGTATCTTTGCCGCCAATTCTGCAGAACGGTTATGATGAAGGTAACGCTTTTAGGCACAGGTACTTCGCAGGGCGTCCCCGTGGTCGGGTGCGACTGTGAGGTGTGCCGTTCCACCGACCCGCGCGACAACAGGCTCCGCACCGCCGCCTATGTGGAGGTGGACGATGTGCGCCTGCTCATCGACGCCGGCCCCGATCTGCGGCAACAGCTGTTGCGCGAGCGTATCACGAAGGTCGATGCCGTCTTGGTCACGCACGAGCACAAAGACCACCTCGCCGGGTTAGACGACATTCGCCCAGTCTATTTCCGGCAGAAACGGCCGATGGACATCTACGCCATGAAGCGCGTGCTGGACGTTGTCCGCAAGGACTACGACTACGCCTTCAAGGAGAATCCCTACCCGGGAGCCCCGGCCTTCCAGCTTCATCCCATCCGGTACGACAAATTCTACGTCAACAATGTCGAGATTCAGCCGATACAGGTCCGCCACCTGATGTTGCCCATTTTGGGGTATCGTATCGGTCCGTTTGCGTACATCACGGACGCCAGCTTTTTGGCCGAAACAGAGATTGCCCGCCTTCAGGGGTTGGAAGCATTGGTGGTTAATGCCTTGCACCGCGAAAAGCATTACTCACACTTCAACCTGGAGCAGGCCTTGCAGTTTATCGATATTGTGAATCCGAAACACGCCTATCTAACGCACACCTCCCACCACATGGGACTCTACGCGGATGTGGCGAAGATACTTCCGCCGAATGTGACGATGGGTTACGACGGCCTGCAGTTCACTATCGATAGATAGCGACCACCTTGCGTTTCCGCATTGTTTTCTTCGTGCGCAGATTCCAACATTCGATCTGCACCACGTACATTCCCGCGGAGGCTGGTTGCCCGTTGTCATCTTCCCCGTCCCATCGGAAACGCGCTTCCATCCCGCAGAACACGTTGTTGGCTATCCGTTTGACCGGATGTCCGTGGTTGTTGTATAGCACGATGTTGATGCGGTTCTCCTCTTCGGGGAACGTGCAGACCACTTCCGTGAAATCGTCGAAACCGTCGTTGTCGGGCGAGAAGACGTTCGGTACGATTTCGAATTCGGTGTTCTCCAACGTGTTGCCTGCTTGGGAGTTTCGGTAGCCAGGCGTGCCGTAGCCCGCGCTCTCCGCCGCCGACCGCCAGTTGCTCTCATCCTGTGTGGGCATATCGAAATGGATGCGCTCCAACGCAACCCCTTTCACCGTCAGTAATTTCGGATAGTGCATGGCCTCGGTGTAGGCGAATCGGTCGATGCTTCGCAAACTCCTGTCTGTCAGGTGGATGATGCCCTGAGTGGTGGCGAAGTCGGGGAGCGAATCGCACTCGGTCAGCGCCTTCTCGTCTCGGCAGATGTACTGCTCCAGCGTGAGCGTTTTCCGTTTGCAGAGGGCGATGTAGCTTCCCGGCAGCATCTGCCTCCCTTCCGAGACGGCTGTCACCGCTTTGAGTGGCAGGGTGTCACCCCCATAACCGATTTTGACCTCCTTGAGGTCGATGATTTTCCCCGACCGGTTATAGATTTCGAGATAGTCGGCATTTTCGTCGCTGGTGGCATTCGTCAGGATTTCGTTGATTACCAAATCGTTATGTGCCGGCGGGGAGGGCCTGCCAAACGGAATGTTGTCCGTCACCGTATAGACGTTGCCACCGCAGTCGGACACCCTACCGTCGAGATGCAGATGGTAGGTGACCCCGAGGGAAACGGGTGTTGAGAACTGGATGTCCAAGGAGCTGTATTCCGATGGTACTTCGTTGACATTCAGTATGTTGAGTGTGGGTTCTGTGCGGAAAAGGTCTTCTTGATCCAGGACATCCTGTGTCAAGGTTTTGGAGAAATGGACGCGCAACGTGCTTGAATCCCGCAGGGTGACTCCTGTGATATAGGGAACACTGTTGTCGTACAGGGTGTTTCGAATGGAGTTGGGTCGTCCGGGCGTGCCTCCCGAGGGATGGACGGACTAGTTCCAGTTCCACGCGCCTCCGCACGGCCAACTGCTGTCGATCATCTCCAAGGACCATCCGCCCTCCTGCTTGATTTTTTCGGTATGCCAAGTCGGCCGGAAGTGCACGTAATGCATCACTTCGCCATTTTGGTCGTAGAGTGTCAGGGGTTGCCCGCCATCGGTCACCGCGAGGGATGACAGCGTGTAAACGTGGTCGCAGAACGGCGCGAAGTCTTCCTGCCATTTCTGGGCGATGAGGACCGCGAATCCGCAGCTGTCCAACTCGATGTCGGGCAGGCTTTTGGCGGTGCTCCCAAGCGTGAGCCGCCATCCCCTGAGGGTGACGGGGTGGGGGAGTCGGTTGTGCAGTTCGAGGTATTCCACCGGTGGCAACCCGACTTCGGGGGTCGGTTTGGCCATAATCTCGCTGATGACAATGTCATAACGAGCTGGCTCCGAGTCTGTTTGGCTCAGGATAGTTTTCTGTGTGGACAGGAGGCAGAGGGTCAGCAGTACTGCTTTCAAAGTTTTTTTGATCATATCGTTTTTGTTTAGGTTTGTGTCGGCAAAAATACTACTTTTGCGGCGCAAATCTTTCATTGTTGATAACTTTTTTCTGAAAAATCAAAAAAGTATGAAAATAGCTCTTGTCGGAGCCACCGGTTTAGTAGGTGGCGTTATGCGTAAAGTGTTGGTGGAAAGAGGATTCGATAGTTGCGAGTTCATTCCTGCCGCTTCTTCCAAATCTGTGGGTAAGAAGCTGATGTTCGGTGACCGAGAGGTGACAGTGGTCTCCGTGGAGGACGCGATCGCTCAGAAACCCGATTTCGCCATTTTTTCGGCGGGCAGTGCGGCGTCGCTCGAATACGCCCCGAAGTTCGCCGCCGTCGGCACGGTGGTCATCGACAATTCCGCGGCCTGGCGCAGCGACCCCAACATCCCGCTGGTGGTGCCTGAAATCAACGGTGACGTCATCACCCCGGCCGACAAGATCATCGCCAATCCGAACTGCTCCACCATACAAATGGTGATGGCCTTGGCGCCGCTGCACAAACGTTTCGGCATCAAGCGGTTGGTGGTGGCCACCTATCAGTCCATCACGGGCACCGGCAAGAAGGCCGTCGATCAGCTTATGAGCGAGCGCGCCGGCATGCCTTGTGACCCTGCCTACCCGTATCCCATTGATATGAACCTCTTCCCCCACGGCGGCTCGTTCACCGACAACGGCTACACCACGGAGGAGATGAAGCTCTTGAACGAAACCCGCAAGATTTTGAGAGATAATGATATACAGGTTACATCCACGGTTGTGCGCGTGCCCGTCACGGGCGGTCACTCCGAAGCCGTGAATGTGGAGTTCCGGCAGGACTACGACTTGGCGGAGGTCTATGCGTTGCTGAACGACATGCCCGGCGTGAAGGTGTTGGATGCCCCCGCCGAGAATGTCTATCCGATGCCGAAGTACGCCGAGGGTTTGGACGATGTTTTCGTGGGCCGCATCCGTCGCGACTTTTCGCAGCCCAACTCCCTGAACCTGTGGGTGGTGGCTGACAACCTCCGCAAGGGCGCGGCTACCAACGCGGTGCAAATCATGCAGTACATCTGTTCCGGTTCTACCCCGGTTAGCCGTGTGTAGAGTTGAACAAGAGTTATGTGCAACCCGTTTGGGGTAAGGATTTTGGGTGTGGGTGATGTTGGGATGAAGACGGTAATCACAATTTTTGTATTTTTGCAGGTCTTATGGTTTTGAATATGAGAAGACATTTTTTGACCCTGTTGTTGGCGGTAACCGCTTGTTGCGTGATGGCTCAACCTGCACGCAATAAGGCTGTTATCGGATTTTATAATGTTGAAAACCTTTTTGATACGATTGACGATCCGTTGAAGAACGACGAACAATTTCTTCCGGACAACAACGACTATAGATGGAACACGGAACGTTACCAGACCAAGCTTAGAAATCTCTCCTTGGTCATTTCAGAGATTGCGAAGTTGGACGGCGGTTTGGTGGTGCTCGGCGTTTCCGAAATCGAAAACGAGCAGGTGCTGCTCGACTTGGTTGCCACGGAACCCCTGGCCCCCTACCATCTGTCGGTATGCCATCACGAGTCGCCCGATCGCCGCGGTGTCGACGTGGCTTTCCTCTATGATGCTTCCCGTTTCAAGATTCTCAGCACGAGGGCTTTCCCGACCATCGTGCCCAATAACCCCGATTTCATCACCCGCGACCAGTGGCTGATGACCGGCGTTTTGGATGGTGTTGACACGCTTGACATTGTGGTTAACCACTGGCCTTCCAAATCGGGCGGTGAGCAGCGCAGCCTTCCGGGGCGTATGGCCGCCGGCCAATTGGGCCGTAGCATCGCCGATTCCGTGCTGAACTCCCGTCCAAACGCCAAATTCATCTACATGGGCGACCTCAACGACAACCCGACCTCCAAGTGCATCATGCAAGAGATGGGCACCAAGACGAAACCCGAGAAACTCACCAGCACCGACCTCTACAATCCTATGTGGAAGCTCTTCCGTGACGGCTTGGGCTCTTACGCCTACCGCGACAGCTGGGAGATGCTCGACAACGTCATTATCTCCGGCGGTTTGGTGAATGCCGCCCCCGGCACCTACAAGTTCCGTTCCGCGCACATCTTCCGCAAGGATTTCCTGTTCACCAAGTCCGGATCCTATATGGACTACCCCTACCGCTCGTTCGCCGGCGGCAACTACCAAGGCGGCTACAGCGACCACTTGCCCGTCTATATTGTCCTAATTAAGAATTAAGTTCGTAATACCCTAACATAATAAAGAAATACTTCCTTGAACAGCCCCGGAGGGGCAAGACGCGCGAAGTGCTAATAACCCCACACAAGGCGAAGCCGCAGTGTGGGGATGTGAAAAAAAAGAGAATAATAATAAATACAGAATATGAAACGACTTGTTATCATTCCTACTTACAAGGAAAAAGAGAACATCGAAAACATCATCCGGGCAATTTTCGGTCTGATTGATGTGCATATATTAATAATAGATGATAATTCGCCGGACGGTACGGCGGACATTGTGAAGTCGCTGATCCCCGAATTCGAGGGACGGCTCTTCATTGAGGAACGCACCGGTAAGTTAGGATTGGGCACGGCCTACATCCACGGCTTCAAGTGGGGATTGGCACGCGGCTACGACTATCTCACCGAGATGGACGCCGACTTCTCGCACGACCCGCATGACCTACAACGCTTGTATGACGCTTGCGAGAGCACGCCCGCTGACGTGGCCGTCGGGTCGCGTTACTGCAAGGGTGTCAACGTGCTGAACTGGCCGATGGGGCGTCTGCTGATGTCCTATTACGGTTCCGCGTACGTGCGCACGGTGCTCGGTGTTCCCGTGAAAGACACCACCGCAGGATTTGTCTGCTATCGTGCCGACACACTCAACGCCATCGATTTCGATAAAATCAAACATATCGGATATGGTTTCCAGATCGAGATGAAGTTCACGGCCTGGAAGTTGGGCTTCAAAATCGTGGAGGTGCCCATCATCTTCAAGGATCGCACGGAAGGCGTCTCCAAGATGAGCTCCGGCATCTTCCGCGAGGCTATCTTCGGCGTCATCGGCCTGAAGATCCGCAGCTGGTTCCGGAAATGGGAACGCGTAGACAACCGCGCGAAACTAGTTCAGAATTAAGTTTTTCCTTAAGCAGTCTCGAAGAGACAATATTTTAATAACCCCACACAAGGCGTAAGCCGCAGTGTGGGGCCAAAACGGACGATATGGAATATTTCATCGCGAAAACCTTTGCCGGACTGGAGACCGAGCTTTTCAAGGAGTTGCACGCGTTAGGTGCTAAAAACTGCGAGAAGCTCAGTCGGGCTGTGGCCTTTGAGGGCGACATGGCGATGATGTATCGTGCCAATTACTTCTGCCGCACGGCGCTGCGCATCTTGTGGCGGCGTCGGAGTTTCACGTTCAACAGCAACCGCCAGTTTTACGAGCAGCTTTTCGATTTCCCCGCCGAGGAGGTCCTTTCGCCCGACGGTACCTTGGCGGTGCATGCCACCATCGTCGATTCCATCTTCAACACGCCGCTTTACGCCTCCGTGCTTGCCAAGGATGCTATCTGCGACCGTTTTCGTGACAAGTTCGGCAAACGGCCTTCCGTGGACAAGGATTATCCCGACGTGCAGTTCCATCTTCATATCTATAAGAACGAGGCCCAGCTATTCATGGACAGCTCGGGCGAGTCGCTGCACAAACGTGGCTACAAGGTCCGCAACCACCCGGCTCCGTTGAACGAGGTCACCGCTGCCGCCATGATTATGAAAAGCGGCTGGAGCGGCGATTGCGACTTTATTGACCCGATGTGCGGCGGTGCGACACTCTCTATTGAGGCGGCCATGCAGGCACTCAACATCCCCGCCGGATTCTATCGTCGCGAATACGGCTTCTACCAATGGAAGAATTTCGACCGCCAGCTTTGGAGACAGGTACGTGACGAGGCCGACATCAAGGATGATGTCACGGTCAACTTCTACGCCTCCGACATTGACGGCCGTTACCTCGATATCGCCCGTGCCAACGTGCAGAAAGCCCGCTTGCAGGATTTTATCGTCATCGAGCGGCAGGATATGCGCTACTCCAACCCGGAGCGGAAACCTTCGGTGGTGATGATGAATCCCCCGTACGGCGGTTCAGAAAAGAATGACGTGAAGGGACACTTCCCGGCTGATCTGGCAAGCTCTGAAACGGCTGATCTTTTCATGTCTGTGATCATGTACAGG
>ONQE01000013.1 GCA_900319925.1 uncultured Bacteroidales bacterium
TATGGCTTGGTATATCATTGACCCGTTATTCTATAACGGCGGCTCCGCGGTTCCGTCCAACCTGAGCAAGGACGACCTTTCGCAGCCGTATGCCCGTGCGGTCTATGAGCCGGAGTTGTTCCCCTTCAAGGAGCAGGCGACCACGCAGCTCTCCACGTTGATGACGGTCTTCAATATGGCCTTCTATCCTTCGGAGCGCGGTGCCTACAACTACGATGTGGACGGTTCGGAAGGCCTTTCCAGCGGTTTGAACGAGGATGGTACCCTGAAAGACCCCGAAACCCGTTGGGGCGGTATCATGCGTAAGTTCGACCAGACCGATTTCGAGTCCTCCAACTACGAGTACATTGAGTTCTGGATGATGGATCCGTTCATCGACAATCCCGAGCACAAGGGCGGTAAACTGTACTTCAACCTTGGTGATATCTCTGAGGATATTCTTCGAGACGGCCAGAAGTTCTTCGAGAACGGTCTGCCCGAAGACGGTTCCGACAGTAATGTGGACTTCACGGCATGGGGTCGTGTGCCCACCAAACAGTTGATTGTGAATTCCTTCGACAACCAGGACGGTTCCCGCCAACACCAGGATGTGGGTTACGACGGTTTGCCGAGCACGCGTGAGCGGGAGTATTTCGACGAAACTTACGTGCAGCGGGTGGGTGCCGCTTTCGGATTGGGATCGCAGGCCTACCAGAATGCGGTCAACGACCCGTCCGCCGATGACTACCACTACTTCCGGGGCAGTGACTATGACCAGGAAGACCTCAAGGTGGTGGAGCGCTACAAGTACTACAACAATGCGGAAGGCAACTCTCCCACCGACGACCAGAGTCCGGAGAACTACCCCACCGCCGCCACCAACCTCCCGAATATGGAGGATATGAACAACGACAACACGTTGAGCGAGGAAGAGCGTTACTATCAGTATGTTATCGACCTCTCTCCCGACAAGATGGTCGTGGGTGAGAACTATATCAACGACGTGTACGAAGGACACCCGAACATCCTGCCCAACGGCGAGCGTCCGGCCACGAAATGGTATCAGTTCCGCATCCCGATCCATAATCCCGACAAGGTCGTGAACAACATTTCGGGGTTCAACTCCATCCGTTTCATGCGTATCTTCATGCGTGACTTCGAGGAGCCGATTGTCTGCCGTTTAGCCACGTTCGAGTTGGTGCGCAGCAGCTGGCGTACTTACTCCCTCAGTCTTCGCGAGGACGGCGACTACCAGCCGACGCAGGACGACGGCGAGAGCTCCTTCTACGTTGGGACGGTGAGCTATGAGGAGAACGCCAACCGATCGCCGATTCCCTACGTGCTGCCTCCGGGCATTATCCGTGAGACCGCCTACGGTATGACCGCCCAGGCCTATCAGGAGAACGAGCAGTCGGTGACGATGAAGGTGGTCGATTTGCCCGATGGTGATTCCCGTGCCATCTACAAGAGCACGTCGTATGACCTCCGTCAGTTCAACAACCTGCAGATGTACATCCACGCGGAGGATGTCTTCTCCTCCGGTGACCTGCGTCCCGGTGATGTGACGGCGTTCATCCGTTTGGGTTCCGACTTCAAAGAGAACTACTACGAGTACGAGCTCCCGATCGCCATCACGCCGTGGGGTGTCGGTCGCGATACCAACGCCATCTGGCCTGAGCAGAACATGGTCTATATCACTTTGGATTCGTTGGTCTCCTTGAAGATGCAGCGTAACCGCGCCGTCCGCGAGGGACGACATCCGAGCCTCTTTGTTCCTTATACGATGTTGCCTGCTTCCGACACGGATCCGCGCTATACGGTGGTCGGTAACCCGAATTTGGGCGAGGTGACCACCATTATGATCGGTATCCGCAACCCCAAGAAGCGAACGCTGAACGACGGCGACGACATGAAGCCCAAATCGGTGGAGATGTGGGTCAACGAGTTGCGCTTGAGCGGCTTTGACGACCGGCAGGGATTCGCCGCCTTGCTCCGCGCCCGTACGACGCTCGCCGACGTGGGTGATTTGACGGTGTCGGGCACCTACTCCACGCCTGGTTTCGGCGGTCTGGAAGAGTCTATCACGCAGCGGTCGCACGAGACCAACATCAACTTCGACCTCGCCACCAACATCGACGGTGGCAAGATCCTCTTCCCGGAGAAATGGAACATCCGCATCCCGGTGCACTACGACTACTCGTTGGCCGTTGTGCAGCCGGAGTACAACCCGTTGAATCCCGACGTGAAGATGAAGGACGAGTTGGCTGACCTGCCCACAGCGGAGGCACGCGACTCTCTCCGCTTCATGACCAATAAGGTTACCCGCCGCCAGAATGTGAACCTTATGAATGTCCGTAAGGAGCGCGACTTCTCGAAGGGCAGCAAGATGCACGTCTGGGACATCGAGAACCTTGACTTCTCTTACTCTTATTCCGAATTGGTGCAGCGCGATGAGGATTTGGAGATGAACAACGAATACATCCATAATGGAGAAATCGGTTATACGTTCAGTACGAATCCGAAGAACTATCGTCCGTTATCGAAGGTCAAATGGTTGAACAACAAATGGTTGCAGATCATCAAGGACTTCAACATCACTCCGATGCCGAAGAACCTCGTGTTCCGCACCACCCTCCACCGCGACATGCAGGAGTTCAAGTATCGGCCTAAGAGCAGGGGCAATATCATCATCGACACCAACTACGTGAAGTCGTTCGACTGGACACGTAACTATGCCATCAACTGGGATATTTTCCAGAGTTTGCGGTTGGAGTTCAAGGCTGACGCTTCCGCGCGCATCGACGAGCCGGACGGCCGTATTGACACGCGTGTCGAGCGCGACTCCGTGTGGCACTGCCTCGGCAGGGGCGGCCGCACCACCGACTACCGCCAGAACTTCAGCGCCACCTACCAGGTGCCTATCAACAAGATTCCGCTCTTCAAGTTCGTATCCGCCAACGTGCGCTACACCTCTATGTATCAGTACCAAGCCTCCGCGCTTTCCCTCTCTTACTTGGGCAACACCATCCAGAACTCGCAGAATGTTCAGGGTAACGCCTCTTTGAACTTTGTGACGCTGTACAATTCGGTTCCTTATCTCAAGAAGGTGAACCAGGGCGTCTTGCAGAAGAACAGCGGTAACAATAAGAAGGCCGACAAGAAGGGTAAGGGAGGCAAGGACAAGGATGCCGAGGATGAGCTGACCGAAGAGGTGGAAAAGGGCAAGAAGAAACGGGGTAAGAATGACTCTATCGACAAGCCGAATGTCGGCCGTATCATTTTGGACGGTACGGTGCGCCTGCTGATGTCGTTGCGCAACGTGTCGGCCACCTACTCCCAGGGCCGCGGTACGGTGCTGCCCGGTTATATGTATTCGGCCACGTTGGTCGGCCATACCAAGGAGAGCAGCGGACCCGGATTCCTGTTCATGTTCGGCGGACAGCCCGATATTTTGGACATCGGTGCACGCAACGGCTGGCTGACCACCGACTCCCTGATGAACACGGCCTACCAGCGTACCAACAACCAGGTGATTAACTTCCGTGCCACTGTTGAGCCGTTCAAGGACTTCCGTATCGATGTCTCGGCCAACCGCAATTTCACCGCGAATTACTCCGAGTACTTCCACGTGGACGAGCTCGGCAACGTGTCGCATTACACGCCGCAGCGTAACGGTTCCTTCAGTATGACCTACTGCGCATTGGGGACCTTCTTCAAGGATCATGACGATTTGTTCGAGGACTTCCGTGCCGTGCGCGAATTGCTGGCACAACGCTATGCGGAGCACAACCCCAACTCCACGGGTGATATCGATCCCGAGACGGGATTCCCGGCCGGTTATAGCGCCATCTCCCAGGATGTGTTGATGGGTGCCTTCATGACCACCTACTTGGGCAAGAGTACCCAATCCAACGACATCTTCTCCCCGTTCTTGAAGATTCCGTTGCCCAACTGGCGTCTCACCTACAACGGCCTGACCAAGATCAAGGGTATGGAGCGGGTCTTCCAGAGCTTCTCGCTGACGCACAACTATACCAGCAGCTATAACGTCGGCAGCTATAGTACCAATATTGCCTACAGAGAGGATCCCAACGGATTCCCCACCGCTTATAACACATTAGGTGACTTCATCCCCACCAGCGAGTTGAGCCAGATGGCCCTGACCGAGCAGTTCGCCCCGTTGATTGGTTTCGATATGACGTTGAAGAACAGTATGTTGCTGAAGATTGAGTATCGTCAGTCGCGCAACATCTCCCTCAGCTTCGCCAACACGCAGATTACGGAGACCACCAGCAAGGAGGTTGCCGTTTCCGCCGGTTATCGTTTCAAGGACATCAAGATCGGCTTGGTCTTCTCCGGTATGAAGCGTCAGTTTGTCAGCGACCTGAATGTCACCGCCGGTTTCGGTCTGAAGGACAATCAGACGATGTTGCGTCGTATCACCGAGGATGACGACCAGGTTACCTCCGGTGCGTTGAACATCACCATCAATGCGGCTGCCGATTACCAGTTCAGCCGTTTGGTCGGACTGAAGTTCTACTACAACCAGGCCATCAACAAGCCGAAGAACAAGAACCAGTACAACAACATGAACTTCGAGACTGGTATCGAGCTGAAGTTGATGCTGTCGCAGTAGTGGTTCGGGTGTTCGTAATGCTACGGGGTTGAGGTGATTTAACCACAATTTTGAATACGGAGGATATTCTGTCAGTGGCTGTTGTTACTGGCAGAATACGTTTTGCGTTTGTCCTTTCGTTTCGGTAGCGGTTTTTACCAGAAGACTGTGTAAATCACCACTAAAAGAATGAGGATTGCGTACGCTGCGATGTGAAAGTCGCGTTTGGTCTGGAACATGCTGGACGTCAACGAAATGGCTTTCACGTCATCGTCATTCTCGCAGGTGCACAGGCTCACCATCACGATGATGGCCATCGTGAGCAGACAGGTGTAGAACATCTGGTCGATGAAGGGCATGTCGATGGGCAAAAACTTGAGTGCCAAGGCGATGGGAATCGAAAGCAGCACGCCGGTGACGGCTCCTTTGTTGGTGGTTTTCTTCCAGAACAGTCCTAACAGGAACAGCGCGAGGATGCCCGGGCTCACCAATCCGGTGTATTCCTGGATGTATTGGAACATCTGTCCGATGCTGCCGAGTGCGGGGGCGATGAGGATGGCGATGATGAGGAAGAGGGCTGCTGAGATTTGTCCCACGAGCACCAGACTTACATCCTTGCCGGTCTTCTCCTTCACCTTGGGGGCGATGTAGGGTTTGTAGATGTCCATGGTGTAGATGGTGGAGGCGGAGTTGAGCATGGAGGCCAGGGAGGAGATGATGGCGGCGGCCAACGCGGCGAGTACCAGCCCTTTAAGTCCTGTCGGGATGAAGGAGCTGATGAGCCACGGGTAGGCGTTGTCATTGTTGAGTGCGCCGTTTGCTTTGGTGAGAGCTTCCACGGCCCCGAAATGGCCTTCGGTGTACATCACGTAGGCGACGATGCCGGGGATGACCACGATGAAGGGGATGAGCAGCTTGAGGAAGGCTGCGAAGGCCAAGCCTTTCTGTGCTTCGGGCAGCGACTTGGCCGCGAAGGCCCGCTGGATGATATACTGGTTGAAGCCCCAGTAGTAGAGGTTGGCAACCCACAGTCCGCCGATGAGCATGGCGATGCCGGGCAGGTTGTGGGATCCGGGATTGTCTTTGGGCAAGATCAGGTGCATGCGGTCGCCGGCCGCCTCGGTGAGGTGGCGTATGCCGTGCGAGATGGTGCCGTCGGGGCTGATGACTTGCAGCGCGACCACCGTGGTGATGAGTCCGCCGAGCACGAGCAGGACGACCTGCAGGATGTCGGTCCACGCCACGGAGGAGAGACCGCCAGTGATGGAGTAGAGGGCGGCGATGAGGCCCAAACCGATGATGGCGGGCATGATGAGCGAGCCGTCGCCGGTGCCGATGATGGTGTCGATGGCTTTGGCACCGAGATAGAGCACGGAGGTGAGGTTCACGAAGATGAAGAGGCCCAGCCAGAAGACGGCAAGGATGGTCTTGAGCTGCCGCGAGTAGCGCTGCTCCACGAATTGCGGGATGGTGTAGATGCCCTGTTTCACGAACACCGGCATGAAGAACTTGGCCACGATGATGAGGGTGAGCGCGGCCATGAACTCGTAGGAGGCCACCGCGAAGCCGCCCGCGAAACCTGAGCCGGACATTCCGATGAACTGCTCGGCGGAGATGTTCGCGGCGATCAGCGACGCGCCGATCGTCCACCACGGCAGCGACTTGCCCGCGAGGAAGTAGTCCTCGGCGGTCTTGTCCTTGTTCTTCTTGCGGTGGGAAATCCAGATGCCCAGTCCGACGATTACCAGCAGATATGCGGCGAAAATGATGATGTCTAAGGTGTGAAAAGCAGGGTTCATTTTTTAATAGTTTTATTCGGGGGCAAAAGTACGATTTTTAGGTGAATGGTGAACAGTGAATAGTGAACAGAGATTCGTGAACAGCGGTCGGGAGAGTCTAAAAATGGCTATTTTTGCAGCCCTAAAGAGATTGTCAGTTGAAAAGAGTAAGTTATTGTCATGCAGAAGTATAGAAGCTATGTGCTCCCCGTTGCCATCCTGTTGGGATTCCTGTTCCACGGCTTTAGTGCGCGCATAGCCTTTTTGGTTCCGTGGTTTCTTTTCGCTATCCTGTTGCTGAATTTCGTGACGGTGGATTTGCGCCGACTGCGCTTCTCGATGCTCCATTTCTGGCTGATGCTTTTCCAGTTGGTGGTCAGTGCGGGACTCTATCTGTCGGTCAGGGCGCTGTCGCATAACGAGACGTTGGCGCAGGGTTTCATGATGTGTGCCCTCTGCCCCGTGGCCTCCTCCGTGGTGGTCATCTCGTCGATGCTCGGTGCCGACCGTATGACGACCACGGCTTACACCATGCTTTGTAACCTGGTGATTTCCGTGGCCGCGCCGCTCGCCTTCACCGTCATCGGAGTGCATCCGGAGCTTACCTTTTGGCAGTCGTTCCTGATGATCCTGCGGCGCATCACCCCTACGTTGGCGCTGCCGTTCTTCACAGCGTTGGCATTGCAGCTGTGGGCCCCGAAGGCCAATGACTGGCTCTGCCGCTATAAGAACGTGTCGTTCTACCTGTGGGCCATTGCGCTCTTCATGACGTTGGGCCGCACTATTGACTATATCTTCCTGCAAGGACGTGGCAATGAGCGCGTTATCGTCCTCGGTGCAATATTCTCGGCGGTGATGTGTGCGGTGCAGTTCGGTTTCGGTAAGTGGTTAGGACACCGCTACGGCGACACCGTGGCGGGCGGCCAGCTCCTCGGACAGAAGAACACTGCGATGGGCATCTGGATGTCCAACACCTACCTGCAGCCGCTGTCGTCGGTGTTCTTGGCCTTCTACATCATCTGGCAGAACATGTTCAACAGTCTGCAGCTGTGGTGGCACGACAGAAGAGTTAGCAGTTAGTAGTTAGTAGTTAGTAATAGGAGAGGCTTTTAGGAAAAATTTCAGCGCCATTGTAACAAAATGAGGGCTTCGTGCGACAAAGAAGGGCGAAAGAGAACATTTTATGAATTATGGTGTAGAAATAGTGAATCTAAGGTGCTCTCTAAAAGTGTTTTTATGCACTCTCATAGAGTTGGCAATTCTTGTTTTCGGTTTACGGTTGCCCGTCTTCGCGCAGGATTGCCCGCCGAAAGTGTTGCCGTATTATGAAGATTTCGACAATGATGACTGGACCTTCTTTACCCAACTCGCTCCTTTTGTTGTGGACAATTGTTGGCGGGAGAATGGCGACGATTTTTACGCTTGCATTGCCAATTCGCAAGATGCTTTATTTCCTGACAATCCTCCCGGCAACTGTGCGTGCTGTGGATCCAGCTACAAATGGCCTAATACTTACTCTGGTGGTACCTACGAAGGTTATGTGATGCTGCTGATCAGCCCCGAGCTGGAGTCCCCGCCGTCGAGCATTAGCTTTAGCATCTTTTCATACGGCCTTTACGCTCCTTTTTATGCGGGTGACAGTGTGCGGAAAAGGCTTGTGGTGGGTTACATTGCCGACACCAATGATTGGAAAGGCAGTTTTGTGGGGGTCGATACCGTTGAGCTCACCCGCGAACGCCTTACTTGGGAACGCTTCACTGTGGCGGGGTTCGAAGACATGCCCGCACCCTATTTCGTGGCTTTTTACAACGACACGCTACTCCAATATCCGGCATGGCCGCTTCCCCAATTCAGTGTTTATACCACCAACCCCGTCGCTATAGATTACCGTTTCTACATTGACAGTGTCCTCTTCGACAAAGTTCCCGTGAATCCCGACCCCGACCCCGATCCTGATCCCGATCCTGATCCCGATCCTGACCCTGACCCTGACCCTGACCCTGATCCTGGCACAGTAGAGCCGCCTGTCACGCTGGTGCCGGACACGCTCGCTTCGGTCCGGCTCTATCTCCCCAACGCCTTCACGCCCGGGGGTAACCAGCTCAATCCGGAGTTCCGGCCTGTCTTCAGCGACCCCGACGAAGTCGAGTACTACCGGATGATGATTTACAACCGATGGGGCAATCTGCTGTTCTACACCGAGGACCTGTCGCGGGGCTGGGACGGCGATCACTGTCCGGAAGGCGTGTATGTGGCTCTCGTATGCTACAAACCGCGAGGGGAGAAGGAGCGAACCGCAAGGGGCACCGTGACGCTGATACGGTAATGTGTCGTTTTTTTGTATTTTTGCCTTTTGAAATATAAAGTTATGTCGAGTATAAGTGAACTTTTCAAATCAAATGGATACAAGCACTTTATGAGAAAACTGCTTTTGTGGTCCGCTATTGTGTTTGTTTTCGGAATCCTATTTCTGCTCATGCACCAGCCTGGCGGAAACGTCATGACCATAGCGGGAGGAGGCTGTTTAATCGTTGTGATGGTCCTTTTCATCATTGAGAAAATTGTGACCCGCGAATGAAGAAGATCCGGATTCTCTTTGTGTGCCACGGCAACATCTGCCGCAGTCCTATGGCCGAGTTCGTGATGAAGCAGAAGGTGGCCGAGCGGGGACTCTCCGCGCAGTTCGAGATTGCCTCTGCCGCGACGAGCCGCGAGGAGATCGGCAACCCCGTCTATCCGCCGGCCCGCAGGATGCTGGCGTCGCACGGCATCTCCTGCGCCGGCAAGACCGCCCGCCAGATGACCCGCGCCGACTACGACTATTACGACTACATCATCATTATGGACCAGAACAATCGGCGGAACATCCAGCGCATTGTCGGGCAAGACTTGGACGGCAAGATTTCGCTGTTGATGGACTACACCGACCACCCGCGAGACGTGGCCGACCCGTGGTACACCGGCGACTTCCAAGCCACCTGGGACGACGTGCAGGAGGGTTGCGATGGCTTGCTGTCGGCGATGGGGTGTTGACTGCTCACCATTCACTAAAAAAGTGTATCTTTGCCGCTCAGATTCATATATAAAATATAGAAGAGAATATGAGCGAATGTAATCACAATTGTCAGGAATGCAGCCAGAAAGACTGCGGAAGCAGAGATTTGCACGAGAAACCGAATGCATTAAGCGATATCAAGAAAGTCATCGGCGTGGTGAGCGGCAAAGGCGGCGTGGGCAAAAGCTCCGTCACCTCGTTGTTAGCCGTGGCGTTGCGCCGCAAGGGCTACCGCGTGGGTATCCTCGACGCTGACGTCACCGGTCCCTCCATCCCGAAAATGTTCAACCTCCACGAGATGGTGCGCGGCAGCGAGCAAGGTGTCTATCCCGCCGTTACCGAGACTGGCATTGAGGTGATTTCCAGCAACTTGTTGATTGCCGACGAGAAGTCGCCCGTGCTGTGGCGCGGTCCGCTGGTCGCTGGTATGGTGAAGCAGTTCTGGACCGATGTGATTTGGGAACACATTGATTTCCTGCTGATTGACATGCCTCCCGGAACCGGAGACGTGCCGTTGACCGTCTTCCAAACCATCACCCTCGACGGTATCCTGATGATCACCTCCCCGCAGGAGCTGGTCTCCCTCATCGTGAGCAAGGCCGTGAATATGGCCGGCATGATGAACATCCCCATTCTCGGCCTCATCGAGAACTACAGCTACATCACCTGTCCGCACTGCGGCGAAAAGATCTCCGTGTTCGGCAAGAGCAACGCTGAGGAGGTTGCCAAGGAGTTCAACATCAAGCTGTTGGATAGACTGCCCATCGATCCCGAGATGGCCACCCTCTGCGACCAAGGCCAAATTGAGAAAGTCAAGGAGACCCGCTTGGAGAATGTGCTGGATGTGCTGGAGAGCTTGGAAGCGTAAGAGAAGAAACGAACAGAAATGGTATATTTCTGAAGATTATTCCTTAAACAGTCCCGGAGGGACAAAACGCACGAAGTGCTAATAACCCCACACAAGCGACGAAGGAGCGTAGTGTGGGGGTAGTCAAAGACAAAGCGATATAAAATGAAGCAATACCTTGATCTAATGCGCACGATCCTCGATGAGGGTCACTATAAAGCCGACCGCACGGGTACGGGGACGTACAGCATTTTCGGCTACCAGATGCGGTTCGACTTGCAGAAGGGATTCCCGCTGCTGACGACCAAGAAGTTGCATCTGCGTTCCATCATCTACGAGCTGTTGTGGTTCCTGCGCGGCGACACGAACATCCAGTACCTGCACGACCACAACGTGACGATTTGGGACGAGTGGGCGGACGAGCACGGCGACCTCGGGCCGGTCTATGGCAAGCAGTGGCGGTCGTGGGAGGCTCCCGACGGCCGTGTCATTGACCAGATCACCAACCTAATCGAGCAACTCAAACGCAATCCTGACTCCCGCCGACTGATTGTGAGCGCGTGGAATCCGGCGGATGTCGATCAGATGGCGTTGCCGCCGTGCCACACGATGTTCCAGTTCTACGCCAACGACGGACAGCTCTCGTGCCAGCTCTACCAGCGTAGCGCGGACGTCTTCCTCGGCGTGCCCTTCAACATCGCCTCCTACGCACTGCTGACCATGATGGTGGCGCAGGTCTGCGGACTGAAGGCCAAGGACTTCGTACACACCTTCGGCGATGCGCACATCTACTCCAACCACGTGGAGCAGGCTAAGTTACAGCTTTCCCGTGAGCCGCGCCCGCTGCCGCAGATGCGTATCAACCCGGAAGTCAAGAGCATCTTCGACTTCCAATACGAGGATTTTACGTTAGAGAACTACGACCCGCACCCGCACATCAAGGCGGAGGTGGCTGTGTAGCAGCCATCTGCGTCCCGCGGACGAAAATATCGAAATATTTTACTCACCAAAATACCAAGCATTATGAAATCCATTCAAGAACATAATTTCAGCGGCGAAAGAGCCCTGATCCGCGTTGACTACAACGTGCCGTTGGACGAGCAGTTCAACGTGACCGATGTCACCCGCATCGTGCGCACGAAAGAGACCATCGGCAAGATTTTGGCCGACGGCGGTTCCGCCATCCTGCTCTCCCACCTCGGCCGTCCGAAAGGCGAGGCGAAGGACGAGTTCTCCTTGCGTCACATCGTGAAGACGGTGTCCGAGATCCTCGGCAAAGAGGTCGTTTTCGGCGGCGACGTGTTGACTGCCGAGGCCGAAACCCTCTGCAAGAACCTCAAACCCGGCAGCATCGTGCTGATGGAGAACCTGCGCTTCCACAAGGAAGAGGAAAAGGGCGATGTCGATTTCGCCAAGGCACTTGCACGCTTGGGCGATGTCTATGTGAACGACGCGTTCGGCACCGCGCACCGCGAGCATGCCTCCACGGCCACCGTGGCCCGCTGCTTCCCGGGCAAGGCTTTCGCCGGCTACCTGCTCTACAACGAGGTGATGAACCTCGAAAAGACCCTCAACGGTCAGGAGCGCCCCTTCACGGCCATCATCGGCGGTTCGAAGGTCTCCACGAAGATCAACATCCTCAAGAACCTCATCCCCAAGGTCGATAACCTCGTGGTGGGCGGCGGTCTGAGCTACACCTTCCTGAAAGCCATGGGCTTCACCATCGGCAACTCGCTCTACGAGCCAGACATGCTGCCCGTGGCACACGAAATCCTCGACCAGGTGAAGGCTTCCGGCGTGAATTTCGTCTGCCGTGTCGATAGCGTCTGTGCTGACAAGTTCAGCAACGATGCCAACATCTTGGTGACCGAGGATAACAACATCCCCGACAACTGGGAGGCCCTCGACATCGGTCCGAAGAGCCGCGTGAATATCGCGAAGGTCATCAAGGATTCCAAGACGATTCTGTGGAACGGTCCTGTGGGCGTGTTCGAGCTGGAGAAGTTCAGCGAGGGCACACGTGCCGTGGCGTTGAGCGTGGCGGCCACCACCCTGGCCGGCGCGTACTCCATCGTGGGCGGCGGCGACTCCATCGCGGCGGTCAACAAGTACGACCTCGGCAACTACATCTCCTACATCAGCACCGGCGGCGGCGCCATGCTGGAGTACCTTGAAGGTAAGGAATTGCCGGGCGTCAAGGCGTTGAACGAGAATTAATTGAAATACCAACAAAAAAACATACATGCTTAACAACAATTATTACTGTGTCATCATGGCCGGAGGCGTGGGCGCACGCTTCTGGCCGATGAGCAACAGCACCACTCCCAAACAGTTCATCGATGTGTTGGGTGACGGCCAGACCTTGATTCAGAAGACGTTCAACCGTTTCGCCAGGGTCTGCCCGAAAGAAAATATCTACATCGTCACCAACAAGGCGTATCACGACCAGACCCGGGAGCAGCTTCCTGAGATTGCCGACGAGCAGATTATTCTGGAACCTTACCGTCGCAACACCGCCCCCTGCATCGCCTACGCCAACTATAAAATCAAAGCCAAGAACCCCAACGCCGTGATTGTGGTGGCCCCTTCCGACCACTACATCCAGAAAGAGGACGTCTTTGTGGATGTCATCAGCAAGGGACTCGGTGTGGTCTCCCAAAACCCTTGCCTGCTCACCATCGGCATCCGTCCGACCTTTCCCAACACGGGTTACGGTTACATCCAATATAATGAGGATGAAGGGTTTATGGGCAATCCTTCCATCTATTCCGTCAAGACATTCACGGAGAAACCGGAGTTGGAGATGGCGAAGAGTTTCCTCGAGAGCGGCGACTTCCTTTGGAATGCCGGCATCTTCATGTGGTCGTTAGACACCATTGACAAGGCTTTCGAAGAGTTTCTGCCCGACATCAACGACCTTTTCAAGCAGGGTGAAGGTCTCTACAACACCCCGCAAGAAGAGGAGTTCATCGACCGTATCTATCAAGTTTGTAGAAAGATATCCATCGACTACGGGGTGATGGAGAAGGCTGCCAACGTGAAGGTCTATGCTGCCGACTTCGGATGGTCGGACCTTGGCACGTGGGGTTCCCTTTACGATCTCCGCAAGAAGGACGACAAGCTGAACACGGTGGTCGGCAATCACGTGAAAATGTACGATTCCGAGAAATGCATCGTCAACATGCCGCGCAACAAAGTGGTCGTCATCCAAGGGTTAGAGGACTACATTGTGGTGGAAAACAACGATATGCTGCTCATCTGCAAGAAGTCCGAGGAGCAGCAAATCCGACAGTACGTCACGGACATTCAAGTCGATTTCGGAAAAGAGTTTGTGTAAAAAAAAGCCCCGCGTCGCGGGGCCTTTTTTTACTTCACGTAATACGTTAGTCGCATGTTGATGCTGGCGCGTTTCTCCTTGGAGGAGGTGTTGAAGGCGCCGCCCCAGGTGTAATCTTCCTCGGAAGAGTTGGGCTTGGTGATCTGGAACACGCCCATGTTGGCGCTCTTGAGGTCGCCGAGTTTCGCACCAGCGTTCTTGGTAATGGTTTCGGCGCGGTTTTTCGCATCCTGCGAGGCTTCAGCCAGCATTTGGATTTTCAAATCCGAAAGCTTCGTATAGTAGTATTCAGGATTGTTATTGTTAATCATGATGTTCTGATCGTACAGTTCGGCAATGTCGCGGGTGAGCGCTTCGATTTTCTCGATGTCGCGGGACTCGATGCGGACGGTCTGCGAGGCTTCGTAGCCGTCGAAGTCTTCCACCCAATGGCCGTTGGAGTAGTAGCTGTTGTACGTCGGACGAGTGGTGATTTTCTTGAAGTCAACCTCTTTGTCGGGGATGCCGGCGTTTTTGAGGTAGGCCTTCACAATCTCGTTCTGCGCTTTGAGTTTGGCGTAGGACTGCTTCATGTCCATGTCCTTGGTGGCGTAGTCGAACTCCCAGACGATGAGGTCGGAAGTGAAGTCCTTTTCCACGAGGCCGACGACGGAGACGGTTTTCTGGGGCTTTTTGGACATGTAATAGGCGATGCCGACGGCTATGGCCGCCAAAAAGAACCCGATGCTGGCGATGATCGCGATGACAACTGCTTTGTTTTTCATATTCGGTGGATTTTTAAGTTTGAATTTTCCAGCGCAAATAACGCATAGACATTATAATTATTGTATTTTTGCCGTAGATTTTTTAACCCAAAATTGAATATATTATGAAACACTTTTTCTCTCTTGCCATAGTGGTTTTGACCGTCATCGTGATGACGGGATGTAAACACGATGAGACGGATGTGCTGAACATCACGATTAACGGGGAACGCTATTCTATCTCCTTGCAAAAAGACACAGTAGTCAATCTTGTCACGCTGAACACCGAATTTGACGCTGAATTTGAAGTGGAGAACGCCTCAATGTTTCAGGAACTTACCATTGCCGGGAAGTCGGCGACCGGCGGTTTCGTGAAGGTGCCGGTAGCGAAGATCGCGGCGGGCGTGCAGATTCCCATCGTCTATCGCAGCGGCGACTACCAAGGCACCATCCTGATCAACACATTGAACGCCCAGATACCGCCCATGGCCGTCACGGGAAAGGCCATTTCCGAGGGCGACTTCTATCTTTCGTTCGTCCATACGCGGTTGGTCATAAAGATGGACAACGACGGCAACATCCTCTTTTACCGTTGCAACTCCGACGACTTCCAATCCACCAACAACACCGGTTGGTGGGATTTCAAGAAGCACAACATTGGCGGACAGACCTACTACAGCTACCACGCCAACGACCCCAAGTTCAGCTATTTGGTGATTTCGGGCTACGACCCTGGCATGCGTGTTATTCTGGATGACCATTATAAAGTGGTGAAAACCATCCAGTTATTAGCGTCTGGCCCCTACGTGCATAATGGCGACCCAATTGATGGGCATGATTTTTACATGTACGACCTCGACCACTACATCGTCTCCAGCTACATCGACCGCAATATCGGCGACAGAACCGTGGCGTCGGCCTATTTGCAGGAGGTGGACCACGGCAAGGTGGTTTTCGACTGGTGGAGCGTGAATCATTCCGAGATGGAGGGCTGGTTCGATGAGACCTTCAGCAGTACGGCGGGCAAGGATTACGTGCATTTCAACGCCATCCAGGTGCTGCCCGACGGCAACTGGCTCTGCTCGTTCCGCAACATCAGCTCGGTGTTGAAGATTGACCGGTCGGACACCGCTGGCAACATCCTTTGGCGCATCTCTGGCGAGGCTCAGCCCAGTGCATACAGCTTCTGCGGACAGCATTATGCGCGGCTCAACGGCACCACGCTGACATTATTCGACAACGGCAACGGTCATCCCACGCCGGCCTCTCGCCCGCTACAGCTGACCATCAACCCTTCAACAGGAGATGTCTCCAATGGCGGGGAACTCGTACACGGGGGCGAATACTTCACCCAAGCGTGCGGTTCGGTATGCAAGAGCGGCAACAACTACATCGTGGGCTGGGGTTTCCCCGGCGGCGCGACGGTCAACGACCGTATCGTAATCGAGTATGACGCCTCCGGCAACGAGATTTTTGGCCTCCGCAATACCGGCAACGACCTGAGTACAAACGCCTATAGGTGTTCGTACAGGTGTGTGAAGATGTGACACGTCCTCAAGCGTACACTTCCGTCGGAATCAGCGCAGCACAGCGGTCGATAATGGCGTTCGCATTCTCGAAGCCCGCATCGCAGACTTTCTTGTTCCTGGTGCCGTCATAGCCCATAGACAGGTGCATAACGTCATAACCAGACACGATGGCCGCAAGCAGTTTGCGGTCACGCTTGCCAGCGGCCTCCTTGTATTTCTCTATCGAAGGCCTGCCTTTGCCTTTCCGTATGCCCAATGCGGCATCCAGTGCAATCAGGCATCCTTTCCAGAGAGTGTCACCCGCCATTTTGACGTATTTTCCATCAGTATAAATTTTCAGTTCAGGGTCATAGTTGGCATTCACGATGACCATTTCTGCATTGGCCACATATCTTCTGGCCTCTTCAATGGGATTTTTCACTTCCATAGTTTTAAGGATTAAGGGTTAAAATCAATAGTCTTAAGTTTAATGTCAAACGTATTATTTTCTGGAGGCAAAAATACAACAAAATAACACATTTGTCAAGGGTTTTGCGATTTTTTTATATCACTGAGAATCAGAAGATTGAAAAAATCAATTTAACTATTCGGCTTTGAATAGTTAAATATTGAGTTGTATTTTCGCAGGAAAACGGGCGTTTGTGTCGCGATTCCGACCCCCGAAAAACACCCCGTTTTTTCCATACGGGCGTATCACTTTTTTTTGTACCTTTGCCGCGCTAAAAAAAGAGAGTGGTTTTATCGTAAATATCGACAAAACAATAAAATAAATCTACAACCAAATTTTATCGTATGGAAAAAATTAAATCATTGGCAGATCTCAAGAAAAAGAGAGAAGAGTTGCAGTCAAAGATTGATTTGCGCGAAGGCGGCGAAAACGTCGAGAACCTGGTGCAGGTCAAGGTGGCCATGGCAACCTGCGGTATCGCTTCTGGCGCAAAGCAGACCATGGAGGCCATCATCGACGAGTGCAACAAGCAGAACGTCAAGGCCGTCGTCACCCAGACCGGCTGCATGGGCTACTGCTACGCTGAACCCACCGTTGAGGTGAAGAAACCCGGTCAAGACCCCATCGTCTTCGGTCACGTGGACACGAAGAAGGGTCAGGAGCTCGTCTCCAAATACATCATGCAGGGCGAAATCCTGGAGGGTGTCATCCCGGTGAACTACGAAAAAATCGACAAATAACCAGTAAGAAGAACCGTTATGGCAAGTTACAAATACCACATTCTGCTCTGCGGCGGTACGGGATGTACGGCCTCGGAAAGCCCCAAAATCAGAGAAAATTTCAAACAAATCCTGGCGGAAAAGAACCTTTCCGACGATGTGCAGGTCGTGACCACCGGTTGCTTCGGCTTCTGCGAAAAAGGCCCCATCGTGAAGATTCTGCCCGACAACACTTTCTATACCCAGGTGAAGCCCGAAGACGCCCTCGAAATCGTCAACGAGCACATTATCAAAGGTAGAAAAGTGACCCGTCTGCTCTATGAGAACCCCGAGGACAAGGAGCACATCTCCGACTCCAAGCACATGGGTTTCTACAAGAAACAGATGCGTATCGCCCTGCGTAACTGCGGTTTCATCGATCCCGAGAACATCGACGAATACATCGCCCGCGACGGTTACAAGGCGTTGGCCAGCGTTCTGGAACAGCATGATCCCGCTGCCACCATCGACATCATCAAGAAGTCCGGTCTTCGCGGCCGCGGCGGCGCCGGCTTCCCCACCGGTTTGAAGTGGGAGCTCTGCGCCAAGAACGCTGCCGACCAGAAATACATCATCTGTAATGCTGACGAGGGTGACCCCGGCGCATTCATGGATCGTTCCATCTTGGAAGGCGACCCGCACTCCATCATCGAGGCTATGGCCATCGGCGGCTTCTGTATCGGCGCCACCATCGGTCTGGTCTATATCCGCGCTGAGTACCCGCTGGCCATCCACCGCCTGCAAGTCGCTATCGACCAGGCCCGTGAGTACGGCCTCCTCGGCAAGAACATCTTCGGCACGGACTTCGATTTCGACATCATCCTCCGCTACGGTGCCGGCGCATTCGTTTGCGGTGAGGAGACCGCTCTGATCCACTCCATGGAAGGCCAGCGCGGTGAGCCCACCTTCAAACCCCCGTTCCCGGCCGTTTCGGGTTACATGAAGAAACCCTCCAACGTGAACAACGTTGAGACCTACGCCAACATCCCCGTCATCATCAACAAGGGCTGGGAGTGGTTCTCCTCCATCGGCACGGAGAAATCCAAAGGCACGAAAGTGTTCGCTCTCGCCGGCCAGATCAACAACGTCGGTCTGATCGAGGTGCCTATGGGTATCACCCTTCGTGAGGTCATCTACGAAATCGGCGGTGGCATCAAGGGCGGCAAGAAGTTCAAAGCCGTGCAAACCGGCGGTCCTTCCGGCGGCTGCTTGACCGAGAAGTTCCTCGACACCCCGATCGACTACGACAACCTCGTGGCTGCCGGCTCCATGATGGGCTCCGGCGGTATGATCGTCATGGACGAGACCTCCTGCATGGTCTCCGTCGCCAAGTTCTACCTCGACTTCACCGTGGAGGAATCCTGCGGTAAGTGCACCCCGTGCCGTATCGGTAACAAGCGCCTGAGCGAAATCCTCGGCCGCATTACCAAGGGTAACGGCACTATGGAAGACCTCGCCTTGCTGAAGAACCTCAGCCACGTCATTAAAGACACGGCACTCTGCGGCCTTGGTCAGACCTCCCCGAACCCCGTGTTGTCCACCATCGACAACTTCTGGGATGAATACGTGGCCCACGTCACCGAAAAGAAATGTCCCGCCGGACAATGCAAGGCCCTCAAACAGTATGTCATCGACGCTGAAAAATGTAAAGGTTGTACGGCTTGCGCCCGCAACTGCCCCGTCGGCGCCATCAAGGGCACCGTCAAGATGCCTCACGAAATCAACCAAGAGCTCTGTATCAAGTGCGGTACGTGTATTGAGAAATGTAAATTCGGTGCAATCAGTATTATTTAGTCAAAGGTGAACAATATGGATACAATTAAATTAACAATAGACAATAGAGAAGTTGAAGTGCCGAAAGGTACTACGATTCTTAACGCCGCAAAGCAGCTGGGTATTTCCATTCCCACCCTTTGCCACTTTGAATTCAAGGGCATGGACGTCCACAACAAACCCGGTGGATGCCGTATCTGTGTCGTGGAGGTCGCCGGCCGTCGTAACCTGGCTCCCGCCTGCGTCACCGAATGTATGCCCGACATGGTGGTCCGCACCAACTCGATGCGCGTGATCAACGCCCGTCGCACGGTGCTCGAGCTCATGCTCTCCGACCACCCGAATGACTGTCTGCAGTGCTCCAAGAGCGGCAAGTGCGAGCTTCAGGCTCTCGCCATCCGTTTCGGCATTCGCAGCAACCCGTTCGTCGGTCCCGACCACGCACAATCCAGCTACCAGATCGAGGTTTCTCCCTCTATCATCCGCGACATGAACAAGTGCGTCATGTGCCGTCGTTGCGAAATGATGTGTAACGAGATGCAGACCGTGGGTGCCCTCTCCGCCATCGAGCGCGGCTTCCCGGCAGTCGTCTCCACCGCTTTCAACCAGCACCTCGACCACTCACCCTGTACGTTCTGCGGCCAGTGCGTCGCCGTTTGTCCCGTGGGTGCTCTTACCGAAGTCGACAACACCGCCAAGGTCATCCGCGCCATCGTGGATCCCAGCAAGAAGACGGTTGTCCAAGTGGCTCCCGCCGTGCGTGTGGCTCTCGGTGAGGAATTCGGCATGAAGCCCGGCTCCATCGTGACTGGCAAGCTCACCGCCGCCCTCAAGGCCCTCGGCTTCGACTATGTGTTCGACACTGACTGGAGCGCCGACTTGACGATCATGGAAGAGGGTACCGAGCTTCTCGGCCGCCTCAAGAGATTCCTCGGTGGCGACAAGGATGTCAAGCTGCCTATCCTGACCTCCTGCTGCCCGGCATGGGTGAATTTCTTCGAGCACCAGTTCCCGGAACTGAAGGAACTGCCCTCCACCGCGAAGTCCCCGCAACAGATGTTCGGCGCCATGGCAAAGAGCTACTTCGCCGAGAAGATCAACTGCAAACGCGAAGACATGGTCTGCATCTCTGTGATGCCCTGCCTCGCCAAGAAGTACGAGTGCGGTCGTGACGAGTTCAAGGTGAACGGCAATCCTGATGTCGATTTCTCCATCACCACCCGCGAGCTGGCCGCCCTCATTAAACAGGCCAACATCGACTTCACGAAACTTCCCGAGGAAGAGTTCGACAGCCCGCTCGGCGAATCCACTGGCGCTGCCGTCATCTTCGGCACCACCGGCGGCGTGATCGAGGCTGCTGTGCGTACCGCCTACGAAGTCTATACCGGAAAACAGTGTCCGAAAATCGACTTCGAGGAACTGCGCGGTCTGGAAGGCATCCGTTCCGCCACCATCGACTTCGACGGCCTGCCGATCAATATCGGTATCGCCCACGGTTTGAAGAACGCCCGTAAGCTGCTCGAAGACATCAAGGCTGGCAAGTGCAACTTCCACGCTATCGAGATTATGGCTTGCCCCGGCGGTTGTATCGACGGCGGTGGTCAACCTCTGCACCACGGCAACGGCGATATCATCAAAGCCCGTTGGGAAGCTATCTATCAAGCAGACAAGGAAATGCCGATCCGTAAATCCCACGAGAACCCGTCCATCCAAACTCTCTACAAGGAATATCTGGGCGAGCCGTGCGGCCACAAATCGCATGAACTGTTGCACACCCACTATTTCGACAGACAAACGACCGTTGAAGTGGATTTGAACAAATAATTCTGTTTCAGTATTCATCAATAATTAAAAAAACACCATTATGGATAAGATAATTATCAAAATGAAAAAGGAAGTCAGCGACAAGATTATTGAGATCTGCGACAGATTCAATAATGCTCCTGGCGAATTGATTAACGTTTTGCACCAGACGCAGGATTTCCTGGGTTACCTTCCCGCTGAGGCCCAGGAGCTGATCGCCGAGCGTCTGCACATCCCCACCGCCAAGGTTTATGGCGTTGTCTCCTTCTACTCCTTCTTCACCATGCAGCCGAAGGGTAAATACCCGGTGTCTGTGTGTATGGGTACGGCTTGCTACGTGCGCGGTGCCGAGAAGATTCTGGATGCGTTCGAGAAAGAGCTGGGCATCATGCCCGGTGAAACGGACAAAGCCGGTCTCTTCTCCCTCACCTCCCTGCGTTGCGTCGGTGCCTGCGGTCTTGCCCCCGTGGCTTTGGTTGACGGCAAGGTCTTCGGCCGCCTCGCTCCCGCGAACGTGAAGAGCATCGTGAACGAGTACAGAGAGATGGATAAACAATAATTCCTGATCTGTAGGATATGAGAAAAGGCACTCGGAAACGGGTGCCTTTTTTGTCGTCGAATTGAATCATAACCGTGTCAGGGTAACCGCGTAACCATTAAAAATCGTATCTTTGCCGCTCGTAATCAAAGCATACGACTTTCGCGGAATCTTCGGCAAAGATTTCGATCTGGAGACCATCTACAAGTTCGGGTTCTTCCTGCCTTCGCTGCTACATGCCGACAAGGTGCTGATTGGCAGGGATATGCGGCTGACCTCCGACGATATGTTCCACGCCCTCGCACGCGGCATCACCGACGCGGGCGCGGATGTCTATGATATGGGGCTCACCACCACCCCGATGGTCTATTACTTTACCGCGAAACACGGGTTCGATGCTTCTGTGATGATTACCGCGTCCCATAACCCCAAGGAATACAACGGGTTGAAGGTCTCCCGGAAGGATGCGCTGCCCGTGGGCTTCGACACCGGTCTCGGGGAACTGGAACAGAAAGTGCTGCACGAGAAGGTGGTCATCACTAACCCCCAAGGCAAGATTGTCGATTACCCCGTAAAGGAGGAATACTTGCAATTCCAATCGCAGTATCATTATAATATAGACAACCTGAACTTGGTGATGGACTGCTCCAACGGCATGGCTTCTATCCTCGTCAAGGAGATCTTCGGGAACCAGCCGCTCTACCTGTTCGACACGCTGGACGGCACCTTCCCGAACCACGAGGCGAATCCGTTGGAACCGGAAAACATTGTCGCGCTACAGGAAAAGGTGCGTGAAACCAAGGCCGACATCGGTGTGGTCTTCGATGGTGACGCCGACCGCGTGATGTTCGTCGATGAGCACGGCGACTTCATCCCCCCGGATTTGATGATTGCCGTGTTGGGACATTACTTCATCGAAGAGAAAAATATCCAAGGTCTTGTCATTCAGGATATTCGGACCTCCAAATCGGTGGCGGAATACTTGGAGAAGATGGGCCGCGAGATGTACATCTGGCGGGTGGGTCGTGCTTACGCCGCCATGAAGCTGCGCGAGATTGATGGCGCGTTCGGCGGAGAATATGCCGGCCATTACTATTTCCGCGACTTCTTCTACTCCGACTCTGCGATGATTGCCGCCCAAGTGCTGCTGCACGTCTTCGCTGAAATGAAAAAGAAAGGTGTGTCCGTGTCACAATTAATCGGCCGCATCAGACGTTATGCCAATTCCGGCGAGATCAACTTCACCATCGAGGAGAAAAAAGCGGCGATGGAGGCGGTGGTGAAGACGGCTGTCGCGCAAGAGAAGCCTGAGAGAATCCTCGACTTCGACGGTTACCGCGTGGAGTTCCCCGACTGGTGGTTCAACATCCGCCCGTCGAACACGGAACCTTACCTGCGGTTGCTGATGGAGGCGCGGACAGAGGCGTTACTGGCAGAGAAAAGGGCGTTTATTGAAGGAATTCTGAAACCCTATATGACCCTTAAACCTTAAATCTTAATGCAAACAGGAACCAAACGCAGAACCCCATTCCAATCGCTGTTGCGAAAAACCGCAGCGGTGTTGGTCTTCTTGTGTCTGTGTTTGACCTCCCATGCCCAGTTCTACAACGGCTCGCAGCTCACCTTCGGGAAGAACCGCGTGCAACACCAGAACTTCAACTGGCAATACCTTCGGGCGGAACAGTATGACGTCTATTACTATCCCACCGGACGTGCGTTGGCGCAGTACGTCTTCTACAAAACGCCCGAAATTATGGAGGAGATTGAAAAACTGCTGAATTATACCTCCAAAAAGAAGCTGCAGATTATCGTCTATAACACGCAGTCGGACTTTCGCGAGTCGAACTTCGCCTATGATTACGCGGATTTCTACAACCAGGGCGGTGTGACCAACATTTACGGTACCAAGATATACATCTATTTCGACGGCAACCGAGCCCATTTGGACAAGATGATTCGCGCCGGCATTATGAACGTCTATGCCCATTGGGTGGTGCAGGGTGCGACGGTCAGCTCCAACATCTCCTACGACTACCTGATGAATGTCCCGTCGTGGTACTACAGCGGGTTGGCCTCCTATTTCGGTGAACATTGGAACAGCGATATTGAGACGCACGTCAAAGACGGCATTCTCACAGGCAGTTACCAGCGTCTGGAGGAGCTCTCGCCGGTGGATGCCACCTACGCGGGGCACTCGTTCTGGAAGTATCTCGTCGATGTCTATGGCGAGGAAGTTATCGCCAAAACCCTCTACTACACGCGTTCCAGCAAGACGCTCGAAAACGGCATGGCGCGTGCCACGACGACCCCGTTCCAGGCGTTGGCCACACAATGGTACAAGTACTATATGGTGATGTTTCACCCAGATATGAGCAAGTCAATGCCCGCGGGTGACGATATCCTGCGAAAGCCGAACCCCAAACGCGACTACGCCCGTTTCTGCTTCGCCCCCGACGGTGAAAAGTACGCCTACGTCACCAATGAGGCTGGTCAGGTGCGCGTTTGGTTGAAACGTCCGGAATGGAAGTCACCGCGATGCATCCTTCGGAAGTATGCCAAGACCGAGGACAATCCCGACCTCTCCTTCCCGCTCATCGCATGGCATCCCTCCGGTGACATCCTCGGCCTCACCCTCGAATCCAAGGGCGACTGCCTCTTCATGCCTTACGACCTGGAAAAGCGACGTTGGGGCAAGAAACTGCTGGTGGATGTGGAGAAAATCACCTCGTGGCAGTACTCCCCCGACGGGCAGCTGATGCTCTTTTCCGGATTCAAGAACGGGCAGTCCGACCTGTTCCTCTACAGCTTTATGGCCCGCTCATTCCAAAACCTCACCAACGACTTCTACGATGATTACAACCCTGTCTTCATGAACCCGCAGCAGGTGGTGTTCGCCTCCAACCGTCCGGTTGACTCCATCTTGCTGAAAGACAATATGATGGATGCGTCCAGAGATCGCAAATACAATCTGTTCGTCTATAATTACAAAACGAAAGACACCGCCTTGTTGCGCGTAACCGATTCGCCATACGCCGACGAGTACGATATTCAAGCCGTTGACAAACAGCGTGTTCTGTTTTTGAGCGATGACGGTGGTGTGGTCAATCGTTACGAGGCCGTGTTCGACAGTAGCATCAGCCGAATCGATACGGCGGTGCATTATATGTATTACACCACTACGCATCCGCTTACCGACCGCGCCTACAACATTGTGGAGCAGGCCTACAATCCAGCCACCAACACTTTGGCAGATATCTCACTGAAAGACAAGGCGAAACACATCTGGTTCACCGATCTGCACACGCTCTATCACCCTGAAATCATCATGTCCAAGTTTCATCAGCAGAACCGTTTGGAGCAGTCGCTGTTGAAGGAGAAACAGGCGGCCAAAGACAGTGTCCGGAATACTGGGGAGGGGGAACCGCAACACGGGTTCGTTCTCTCTAACGAGCGAAATGCGCCGGTGCCGGATCAGGATGATTTCGACGGCGACACGACCTACACCTCCGCCAAGTCGGGCCGAGAATTCCAGATACCCGTTGGCTTGCCTTATAGAGTACAATATTCTATCGACCAGGTGATTACGCAGGCCGACTTCAGCTTCCTGAATACCTCCTACCAGCAATTTGAAGGGGGCAGTTCGCCCATCTACCTGAACACTGGGTTCAATGCACTCTTCATGTTGGGTATCAACGATCTTTTTGAAGATTACAGAATCACAGGAGGATTCCGAATTGGTTGGAACTTAAGGACATACGAGTTTATGTTCAGCTACGAGAACCTGTCGCGTCGTTTGGACCGACAGATTACGCTTTATCGGCAGTCCATCAGCTCGGAGGTGGGTGGCTATGTCTATAAGCAGAATAACAACAGCCTGTTCTACACGTTGAAGCTCCCGTTCAACAAGACCAACAGTGTGCGGTTGACGCTCAAGGGCCGTTACGAGACGAATGTCACGGCCGCGCTCAACGACCAGACGCTTCAGGCTGGCGATGCGCGTCACGTCTGGACGGGTGCGAAGTTGGAGTATATCCTCGACACTTCCAAGGAACTTTACACGAACCTTTGGCGCGGCACCAAGCTGAAACTTTTCGCCGAATACGACCAGCGTCTCGAACGCGAAACCCTTAACCTGTTCGTCATAGGTATTGACGCGAGGCGGTCGTTCAAGCTGTATCGCAACATGACCCTCGCATTGCGGTTCGCGGGCAGCACCAATGTTGGCTCGGCGCGGTTGGTCTATTATATGGGCGGTGTCGATAACTGGATCGGGGCGAAGTTCAACAGCGACATCTCGGTCGATCCGACGAAAAACTACACCTACCAGACCTTGGCGACCAATATGCGCGGTTTCCGGCAAAACATCCGCAACGGTACATCATTCATGCTCTTCAACGGGGAGCTGCGCGTGCCTATCGTGCAGCTCATCGCCGGTCACAAAGTGGCGTGGAATCTGCTCAATTCGTTACAACTCAATCTGTTCGGCGATATCGGTACCGCCTGGACCGGTATCACGCCCTATTCGGAAGATAACTGCCTCTACACCCGCTACATCGACAGCGGTCCCATCCATGCGGAGGTCAAACGGCAGACAGATCCCTGGGTCGGCGGATTCGGCATCGGGGCGCGCTTCTCCGTGCTTGGCTACTTCCTCCGCTTCGACTACGCTTGGGGCGTCGAAGATTGGGAAATCGCCAACAAGAAGGGCACGTTTATGTTCTCCCTGGGCACCGATTTTTAGCAGTTAACCAACGAACTGAGTAAGCAAAAAAAAGCTACCTTTGCACCCTGAATCAAAACGAGCGAATATGAAAGAGATTTCCCCCGATAGCAAACGGAAAGCCATTGATATCCTGACCAAATTCACCGACAGCAAATTACTCACGCACCTCAACGCCTGCGTGCATTGCGGGTTGTGCGAGACCAGCTGTCTGTTTTTCAAGACATTCCAGGAACCGAAATACATACCTGGGAAGAAGGTCGATATGGTGTCTTCGATTTATCGTCGTTACTGCACCTTTTTGGGCAAAACTGCGCCTAAATTGACGAATGCCAAGGAGTTGACGGATGATTATATTGCGGAGATGGTGGATTCGCTGTATGGTGCCTGCACGATGTGCGGTCGTTGCGTGAAGCACTGCTCCATCGGGGTCGATATCCCGTTCGTGGTGCGCACGGGTCGCCGGATGCTGGCTGCCATGGACTGTGTGCCCGCCTCGCTGCAGGCCACCGTCGATGCCGCCCTCAATACCAAGAACAACATGGCCATCCCCAAGGAGGATTTTGTGGATACGATCGATTGGATGCAGGAGGAACTGCAGGACGAGCTGGAAACGGAGGAGACTTTGATCCCGCTTAACAAGGAGACTGCGGAGATTCTCTACACGTTGAATCCTCGTGAGCCGAAGTTTTTCCCGCTCTCCATCGCCGCCGCCGCCAAGATCTTTCACGTGGCCGGCGCCGACTGGACGCTCTCCGACGAAATGTACGATGTGACCAACTACGGCTATTTCTCTGGCAACGATGCGCACGCCAAGCAAATCGCGCAGCACATGTACGACGAGATGGCGAAGCTGAAATGCAAAACGTTGGTGTTGGGTGAGTGCGGACACGGCACGCGCGCTCTTCGGTGGGAAGCACCCAACTATATGGGACAACATCCTGATTTTAAGATGATTTCGCTCGTGGAGCTGATTGAAGATTACATCAAATCCGGAAAAATAAAGCTGGACAAAACCTTAAACACGAAAAAATACACGATTCACGATCCGTGTAACATTGTGCGTAATGGAGGGTTGTTCAATTCGTTGCGTTATGTGGTGAAGCAGGCGGTGCCGGAACTGATCGAGATGGATCCGTTTGGTAGCGACAATTTCTGCTGCGGTGGCGGCGGTGGTATGTTGGCCATGAGCGAATTCAATGAACGTCGCCTGAAGATTGGCAAAATCAAGGCCGACCAAATCAAGGCGACGGGTGCTTCTGTGGTTATTACGCCGTGCCACAACTGCGCTGACCAGCTTACGCAGATCAACCACGAGTATAAGCTCGGTGTGGAGATTAAATCCGTGGCTGAGGTCGTGGCCGATGCGATAGTGCTATAATGGCAGATGATGTTAACTGTTTGATTACCTATTGTATGGGTGATTAGTCCTCTTTACCTCTTGGTCTTGGGGGTACTTCACCTTTCTTGCCGCCAAGTTGTACCTTGCCGCGATACTTTTCGTCCAGCTCCTTGCTGTCCACCTCATGGGTGATTTTTAGCACTTCTGGGATTTCAATGAGGACTTGCGCCTTCCATTCCTTGCCCCGTTTGACCAAGTCCAACGTTCCGTCCTGCACTTGGATGGGCGTCGTTTTCACATACTTCACCTCTGCAGTGGTGTCATCCACCTGTTTGACTTCTTTGATTTCAATCGTTGCGGGCGTATTCTGCCGGAGGTAAGTGGAGTCCATATTCGGCATGATGGTTTCCTCGATGAAATGCAAGGTCTTCTCTATAGTCTCTTCTGTGGCATACGCTTCGGCTTCCACTATGTGATAGTTTCCCATAGCCGTGAGGTATCCGAGTGCCGCTTCCTCTATCAAGCTTTGCTCGCTTTTGCAGGACACAAAGAGGGTGCTGGCAATGGCTACGATAATCCAACCAAAACTTTTTTTCATTTTTGTTAATTCAAAATGGATAAAAATAATGCTCCCGTACGAATCGGGAGCATTATCAGTTTCATAATCATAAGAAGATTATCTGGTGGCCAGCGTCACATTGCCGTTGGCACCTTTCTTCTTGTTGACAACGTTCTTGGAGGAGTTAAGGGAAACATTGGTGATCTTAACCTTCATTTGAGCGGTGGAAGCGGCGTCAACACCAACCTGGTTGAAACCATTCTCAGGGCTATTCACGAAAGCCTCGGCGGAGGAGAACATATTGGCGTCCACATCAGCAGTGAGTTTGAGGGCGGTGGCGTCGAAAGAGGAAATATTCACAGTGGCGCTCTTTGCCCACCAGTCACCGTAAGGGTTCTCTTGGATGGTCAAATAGAATTGTTCATAGTATTCAACCCACTGGAAATCATCAGAGTTCAGGGCACCAACGCTATCGGCGGTAGCGAACGTGCTGCCAGCGGTTTGCTTGTTCATGGCCACGTCAGCGACGGGGAAAGTACCATCCTCTTTCATGGAATAGACATCCCAGTAGTGATAAGTGGTGTTGAGAATTCCGTCAACGACACCGGCATTCCAGTTCTCGCTCTTGAACGTCACTTTCACGCCAGGAGTAGCGGCTTTGAAGTAAGCAGTGTAGGTTTCGTCAGCAGAAACGGTGATAGTACGAGGATTCTGAGTGTTACCATCCTGCCATTTTTCGAATTCATAACCAGCATTAGGAGTAGCGGTCAGAGTAGCGGTGGCTTGATCGTTGAATGTACCACCGCCAGTCACGGTGCCCCATGCATCGTTGTTGGAATTAACCGTGATGGTGAAGGTTTTCGTACAAGAGGTGAAAATCATACCTCCGGCCAGAAGGGCCATGCACAATACGCTTAATACTTTTTTCATAATACTTTTTAATTTAAAAGGTGAATAAATAAGTTTCTTTCAAAACGTCGTAATAGACAGACTATTTATGATAACGTTTAATACTGTGTTTTATTGTTCATCGTTCTGGTGTTCGCGCACGAGCTTGTCGTCGATGAAGATACGTCCGCAGGCTTCGCAAACGATGATTTTCTTATGCAAGCAGATGTCGAGTTGGCGTTGCGGGGGAATCTTGCTGAAGCAGCCGCCGCATGCGTCGCGCTCGATTTTCACAATGGCGAGGCCATTGTGGGCGTTCTTACGGATGCGCTCGAAAGCGGTGAGCAGACGGTCATCGACCTTGGCGCGAAGCTCTTCGGCTTTCACCAATAGTTCGTCTTCCTCCTTCTGGGTGTCCGCGACAATGACTTCCAACTCCGCTTTTTTCTGCTCCAAGACCTCCTCAAGCTCTTTCATGCGCTCGTTGGTCTCGGCGATTTTAGCCTGCTTGTCCAGAATTTCCGCCTCGTGTTTCTCTTTGTGCTTCTCGGCGATTTGGATTTGCAGCTGCTGGAATTCGATCTCCTTGCTCAACGCCTCGTATTCGCGGTTGTTGCGGACGGAATTCTGTTGCTCTTCGTATTTCTTGATGGTTGCGCGGGCCTCTTCGGCATTGGTGTTCTCGGAGGCGATTTTGAGTTTCAAGTTCTTGATGTCATCCGTGAACTTGTTGATACGGGTGTTCAGACCCTCGCACTCGTCTTCGTTGTCGCGGATCTCTTCGGGCAGCTCGCCGCGGATCATCCGGATGTCGTCGATTTTGGTGCAGATTTGCTGAAGATTGTACAGGGAAAGCAGCTTCTGTTCGATGGAAAGTTCTTCGGCAGTGGTCTGGTTGGACTCGTGCTTCTTCACCTCCACGACGCCGTCGGAGGTTTTCTCCACGGTGACGTCATCGTCTTCGATGATGGTCTCCACAACCGTCTTCTTGGCCGCTTTCTGTTTCGGTTTCGGGGCCTCCTCCGTCACGATCGTCTCCACATTCTCCACAACGGTCTCTTCAACCACTTCGACGGGCTCCTCTTTCACCTCTTCCTTCACCTCCTCCGTTTGAGGGACCTTCACCCGTTTCGGGGTGATTTTTTTCATTTTGGGGACGATTTTTTCAACTTTCACTTTCTTTGCGCCGTTTTCAACCTCTTCTTCAGTTACTTTTTTCTTGGCCATATTTGATTTATCTATTTGATTGTCAATATCTTAAAAATATTTAACTTCTACCTTTTCCATCTTAGAAATCAAAGTTGCAAATGTAGTAAATTTTTCGTTGAGTAAGTCAAAAATAATATTTTTGATGAAACATTCACCCTCATAGTGTCCGATGTCCACCAACAGGGTGCCGGAATGGGACTTGAAGAAGTCGTGGTACTTGAAATCGCCTGAGATGTAGGCATCTGCGCCGGAAGCGATGGCCAGGTCGATGAAACCCGCGCCCCCGCCGCCGCAGACGGCCACTTTGCGAACAAAACAGTCTTTTTGGCCGCTGTAGCGCAGGTGTTCGATCTTGAGTTTCTCTTTCAAGAATTCCATAAAGTCGTAACCGAACATGCCGTCGGACAGTGTTCCGATGCGCCCAAGTCCGATGGTGCGGCTCTCGTTCTCCAACGGCAGCAGGTCGAAGGCGGGTTCCTCGTAGGGATGGTTGTCGTAAACAGCCTGCACCACAGCGCGTTGCAACCCTGTCGGGTAGATCATCTCGATTCGTTCCTCCGCCACGTGCTCAAGTTTGTGTCCGACGCCGATGAAAGGGTTGGCCCCGTCCATCGGGCGGAATTGCCCTTGCCCCTCCATGGTGTAGGCGCAAGCGTCGTAACGGCCTTGCTCGCCGCACCCGACGGCAAACAACGCGGACTTGAGTTTTTCGGCGTGGTCGGCGGGTACAAACACGACGAGTTTGCGGTAGAGACCCTTGTGCGGCTCCAGCACCTTCACATTCTTCAGTCCGAGTTTCTCCGCGAAAGCGTCGTTGCCGCCGCCCTCTCCGCTGTCGATGTTGGTGTGCATCGAATAGAGCACCATATTGTGGGCCAGCGCCTTGCAGATCATGCCGCCCACACGGTCGCGGGGCTCAATCTTGCAGATGCCGCGCTTGAGCATCAGCGGATGGTGCGAAATCACGAGGTTGCAGCCGTTGGCCCAGGCCTCGTCGATGACCTGCTCCGACATCTCGAAACAGACCATCGCGCCGGTGATCTCCTGCCGCACGTCGCCGCACTGCACCCCGCAGTTGTCGAAGTCCTCTTGCAAGTATAACGGGAACTTTTTCTCTAAATATTGGGTTACTTCTTTGATCGTCATCGGTTTTGTGACTTGTGATTTGTGACTTGTGATTTGTGACTTGTGACTTGTGATTTGTGATTTGTGATTTGTGATTTGTGACTTGTGATTTGTGACTTGTGATTTGTGATTTGTGACTTGTGATTTGTGATTTGTGACTTGTGATTTGTGATTTGTGACTTGTGACTTGTGATTTGTGACTATCTGCGCTTTCGGCTAACTACTAACTGCTAACTGCTAACTACTAACTGCTAACCGAAAAGAAGAGCGCCGTGGATTGCGCGGCGCTCTTCGTATGCTGATTTTAGTCCATTTCCGGGAAGTCAGGGAGTTCGCGGCGCTCCTGGCGGTGACGGTGGCCGTCATGCTGGTTGCTGTTGCCGCGGTGGGGGTTGTTGCCGCCGCCGTTGTTGCGGTTGCGGTCTCCGCCGCCCTGACGATTGCGGTCGCCTCCGCGGTCACCTCCACGGTCACCTCCACGGTCACGGCCTCCGCGGTCGCGACCTCCGCCGCCACCGCTGCGACGCGGCTTCTCATCCTCGTAGCCTTCGGGCTTCGGGAGCAGTGCGCGGTGCGAGAGGCGGTACTTGCCGGTCTTTTCGTCGATCTCGATGAGCTTCACCTTGATCTTGTCGCCCACGCTGAGCACCTCGTTCACGTCCTCGATGCGGCGGTAGGCGATTTCCGACACGTGCAGCAGACCGTCGGTGTTGGGCAGGAACTCCACGAAAGCGCCGAAATCGGTGATGGTCTTGACCGTGCCTTCGTAAACTTCACCCACCTCGGGCAGCGTGGTGATGAGCTTGATGCGAGCCATGGCGGCGTTGATGTCATCGACGTTGGCGGCGGCGATGTCGATAATGCCGAATTCGCCGACCTCCTCAATGTTGATGACAGTGTTGGTCTCACGCTGCATCTCTTGGATGATCTTGCCTCCGGGTCCGATGACCGCGCCGATGAAGTCGCGCGGGATTTGCATTTGGACGATGCGCGGCACGAACGGACGGTAGTCCTCTCTCGGAGCCGGCATAGCCTCTTTGATCTTACCCAAGATGAACATTCTGCCGCGGTGAGCCTGGGCCAGAGCCTCGGCCATCACTTCGGAAGAAAGACCCTTGACCTTGATGTCCATCTGGCAGGCGGTGATACCGTCTTCGGTACCGCAGACCTTGAAGTCCATATCGCCGAGATGGTCCTCGTCGCCGAGGATGTCGGACAGGATGGCGTAGCGGCCGGTGGCCTCGTCAGTGATCAGACCCATGGCGATACCGGAAACGGGCTTCTTCATCTTCACACCGCAGTCGAGCAGCGCGAGCGTGCCAGCGCAAACGGTTGCCATAGAGGAACTTCCGTTGGATTCGAGGATGTCGGAAACCAAGCGGACGGTATAGGGGAACGTCGGATCGTCGAACGGAATCATCGGTTTGAGGGCGCGTTTGGCCAGATTGCCGTGACCGACCTCACGACGGGAGGTGCTGCCGATACGTTTCACCTCACCCACGCTGTAGGGCGGGAAGTTGTAGTGCAGCAGGAAACGGTTGGTGCCCTCGACCACGGCGCCGTCGATGATCTGCTCGTCGAGCTTGGTGCCGAGCGTGCAGGTGGTCAGCGACTGCGTTTCGCCGCGAGTGAAGATGGCGGAACCGTGTGCGGACGGCAGGTAGCCAGTCTCAATCCAGATGGGACGGATGTCCTCGGTGTGGCGGCCGTCGAGACGGATGCGCTCGTCGAGGATCATGTTGCGCATGGCGTGCCAGAGGATTTCGTCGTAGTAGCGTTTCACCATCACGGCCTTCTCGTCGCGCTCCTCCTCGGGGATGGTCTCGATGAAGTCGGCGAGAATCTGGTCGAAGTCGGCGTTGCGCTCCTGTTTGCCCTTGAAGGACTTGGCGACGGCATACACCTTGTCGTAGAGTTCGCTGTTCATGCGTTCGCGGATGGCCTCGTCGTCGGTCTCATGGCAGTATTCGCGTTTCGGGTTGGCGGTGGGCACCTGTGCGGCGAGATCCAACTGCGCCTGGCACTGCACCTTGATGGCTTCCTTGGCGAAGTTGAGGGCGGCAACCATGTCGTCCTCGGAAATCTCCTTCATTTCGCCTTCCACCATCATGATGTTGTCCATGGAGGCGGCCACGATCATGTCGATGTCGGAGCGTTCCATATCCTCGACGGTGGGGTTCACCACGAGCTGTCCGTCAACGCGGCCCACGCGCACCTCGGAAATGGGGCACTCAAAGGGGATGTTGGAGACGGCGATGGCGGAAGAGGCGGCCAGACAGGCGAGGCAGTCGGGCAGGAAGTTCTTGTCGCCGGAGATGAGGGTCACGACGACCTGGGTCTCGGCGTGGAAGTTCTTGGGGAAGAGGGGACGGATGGCGCGGTCCACTAAACGGGCGATGAGAATCTCATACTCCGAGGGACGGGCCTCACGTTTGAAGAAACCGCCGGGGAAACGACCCACGGCACCATATTTTTCCTGGTATTCCACCTGCAGGGGCATGAAGTCGGTGCCCTCCACGGCCTCTTTTTTGCAACACACCGTTGCGAGGAGCATGGTGTTGCCCATAGTGACGACAGCGGCGCCGTCGGCCTGCTTCGCCAGCTTGCCGGTTTCAATCGTAACCATACGACCGTCGCCGATATCAAAAGTTGTTCTAACTCCTAAATTCATAATTCTTTGATTATTTGATAAGTTGATACGAGATTACAGAGAATAACAAATATTCAAAAAGGCAATTTTCTCCAAAATTGCCTTTTTGAATGTCATTATCTTCTTGCTTGAAACTATTTTCTCAGACCTAATTCCTTAATGAGGGCTCTGTAGCGCTCGATGTCTTGCTCTTTGAGGTATTCGAGCATTTTTTTGCGCTTGCCGACCAGCGTGATAAGGGCGCGTTTGGTGACCCGGTCGCCGCGGTTCTCTTTCACGTGTTCGGTCAGGTGTTTGATGCGGTGCGTAAACAGGGCGACTTGAGCCTCCGGAGAACCGGTGTCATGCTCGTTCTTGCCGTATTTCGCGAAAATCTCTTTCTTAACGTCGTTTGTCAAATACATAACTTCTTAACTGCTTTTATTTTACTTATTTTACCTTAAATTTTTCGGGCGGCAAAAATACACTTTTTTCGAATACTATCCGTCCCCTCTTCCATTTTATTTGATTTTTTCCTCGCAAGCTCGATTTCCTGCGAAAGTGTCGCGAAATTTTAACTATTAATTGTTAATATTTTCCTGTTAAAAGAGGTTTCTATCGCTTTCAAACGGTTGATATATAAATGAATACAAAAAAAGTTTAAAAACCTCTTGACAAAGGCGTTTTCAGGTTGTATCTTTGCCCTTGAAAAAACAGAATAAAAACAATCTGAAAAACGAACAAAATGAACAAAATGAATCTTTCCAAAAGCATCGGCAAGCTTCTTGATTCCATGAGGCAATCCGTGAAAAACAATGTGCAAACCCCTTTGAACGCTATCCGCTTATGCAAACAGTAGATGTCAATGTCAAGTATGTGGTCAACCCGGCTTACAAGTTCAAGGACGACCGGTGGAATGTGGTGATTACCAACAACAACCCGGGCCGTTACGATTCCGACCGACGCCGTGACGATATCACCACCTCGTTTGTGTGGCGCACGCACCCCGATTTGGCGTACCTGTTCGGCTATTTCGACGGTGCCCGCACACTGGACGAGACCGCGAGCCTCTTTGCAGAGCGGGAAGGTGTGAGCAAGGAACGGTTCTTGGAGTCCGTGCGCCCCTGCATCTGCAACCGAGACCCGATCCTGATCCCCGCATACGAACGGCACTGGGTCTCCATCCCGAAGAACTTCCTGATCCCGAACCACGCCGGCATCGTGCGCGACAATCTCCTCCAAGGCATCGACCTTCCCTTTATCCGTGAGCACTTCGATCTGACGGAGGTGCGATTGCGCGTGCCCAACAGCATGACGCTGATGCTCAACACCGACTGCGCGACCGACTGCATCTATTGCTATGCCGACAGGCCACGCATCCTGCAGCCGATCTCCTTCAACCGGATCAAGGAACTGCTCAAGGAGGCATACGATTTGGAGATGCCCGATGTGGATGTGGACGGCGGCGACCTCTTCCTGTATCGGGATTGGCGGAAACTGCTCGATGAGATGCGCCGGTACGACTACGTGCCCAACATCTCGACCAAATATCCCCTTACGCAAAGCATGGTGGACGACTTGAGGAGTCTGGGAATCCGCCGTATCCAGCTCTCCATCGACAGTGTGGACAATGCGGAGATGCAGCAGATGCTGTATGTGGGCGAGGAGTACCTTGGGAAAGTCCTTTGCGGTCTCCGGCTGTTGGACGAGGCCGGCATAGAAGTCACCGTGAAACCTGTCATCACGCGGTTCAACGATTCCGAGAAATCCGTGAACGCCTTGATTGACACGCTGACGGCGTTTGGCAGCGTCAGGCGGATCGACTTCACGCCGGCCGGTTTCAGCCGGTTCAAGCCCCCCGTCTATTACAGCACCTTGGAACAGCTGGATCGGTTGAGAACTGTTGTGGAACATCGGAACAGGGATTGCCCGGCTGATCTGACCTTTGCCGGATGTGAGGAGCCGAAGAGTGTCGGGCAACGATGCGAAGACTGGGAACAGCGGGCAATGTGTACGGGCAATGTGCACGGCTTCTTCGTCCTCCCCGACGGCAAAGCGACCCTTTGCGAGCAGCTCTACTGGCATCCTTTCTTCATTATGGGCGACCTGAGACGGCAGTCCATCATGGAAATGTGGAATTCGGAGAAGGCATTGTCGCTGTGGAACATCTCCCGGGGCGAGGTGCGGAGCGCGAGCCCGTGCCGGATGTGCTTCCGGTTTGAGGAGTGCCGACGCGGGTTGGGAAACTGCTGGCGCAAAGCGGTTTCGGCGTATGGTCCTGAAAACTACGACTTTCCGTCGCCCGACTGCCCGAAGGCGCCACCCGTCACAAAGGACTACTACCTTATGTGACAAAACGCGAGAACACCCCGTAACCGAGTAACCTTGTAACCCAAAAAAAATGTATCTTTGCGCCTCTAAAAATTCATCATTATGGCAAATATTGAATTCAATAACAAGACCTACGAGATGGACGGCGACGGCTTCATGGTCCATCCTGAAGAGTGGAACAAGGAACTGGCCGCGGAGATTGCCAAGGCCGACGGCATCACGGAGATGACGGAGAACCATTGGAAAATCGTGGATTGCATCCGTGCCAACTACGAGGAAAAGGGCATCGCCCCGATGGTCCGCACCATCTGCAAGACCGCCAACCTGAAGCTGAAGGACATCTACGAGCTCTTCCCGCTCGGCCCCGCAAGAGGCGCCTGCCGCGTCGCCGGTCTCCCGAAACCCGAAGGCTGCGTATAGTAGGTTAAGGTTTAAGGTTTATAGTTTAAGGTTTATGGTTTAACACTTGATTCCCTAACCCCTTAAACCTTAAACCTTAAACCATTAATCCTCTAACCCTTTAACCTTAAACCTTAAACCATTTTACTATGAGTGTTTTACAGTATATCGCGATAGTCGCGGCGGTTTATTGCCTCGTTAGTTTATTCGTGCATTTCGTCAGGGTTGTGCGCCTCGGTGCCCCGAAAGACAAGTCGGAGCCCAGCGGCAGCGTGAAGGAGGGGGTGGTCTATGCCAACACCATCGCCATGATGCCCAATCAGAAAGAGTCGGCGTACCTGCATCTGCCGTCCTACGCCACGGGAATGCTGTTCCACATCGGTCTCTTCTGCTGTCTGCTCTTCTTTGTGCTCTCCTTCTTCCCCTTCTTCAACAACTGGATTGGCGGCTGCAACTGGCATTATGTGCTGGCCATCCCGACCGCCTTAGGCACCGTCTGTGGCATCATCCTCTTCATCAGAAGACTGGTTTCCAAGGATTTGAAGCCCTTCACCATGCCCGACGACTACATCTCTTGCGGCTTAGTGACCCTTTTCCAGCTGATGACGACGCTCTACCTGTGCTGCTCGACCTGCTGCGGATCTGTTACCATATTATATTATATAAGCAGCATCCTGCTGTTCCTCTACATGCCCCTCGGCAAACTCCGCCACGCGGTCTATTATTTCGCGGCGCGCTATCATCTGGGGTTCTTCTACGGATGGCGGAATGTGTGGCCGAACAGGGAGAAGGAATAACCCCTACCCCGGCCTACGGCCACCCCTTCCCCTGGGGAAGGGGAATTCCCTCGCTCCGGCACGGTGTGCCGAAGTTGGAAAGTAAAGCGTACGAAGGATTTGATCAGTACACCAGTAATTAATAGTTCAAAACGATGAAAGATACAATAGGACAACCCGAAAGAAAAAGCAGCCAATCGCTTGGTGTGTTTTATGCTATGGTGTTGGCGGCTTTCGTCCTATTTGCCGCGTGCGAGCGGCCGGAACCGGAGCCCGAACCCGAAGTGAATCCTACTGAACAGGTTGTTCTTGTGGATGGTCCCATTCCGTTTTCAGAGATTACTACCGACTCAACAGGTTGCGGATGGCACAATATTCAATACGACAACCAGGCTGTCCTGATAAACGACACCCAATCTTTCTTTCTTTACACGGATTGTGTTGACGGACACTATCCTGAAATTAATTTCGACAGCAACAGTGTTGTATTATGGAGCGGTTGGGTTGGTGGAGGTTCTTATTTCAACACAGCTACTATTGAATGTGTAGAAGGGGTTTTCCATATTGACTTGTTCTTTCAAGAGGATCTTACTTGTGTTGCAAGTGAGCCTTGGATAAAAGTGTTTTTACTACCAAAAATTCCGGATAGCACACCAATTTCCGTAGAGGTTCATGTCGCATCAATTTAAAGTTATTTCAATAATAAGAGTATGACATTAGACTTTTTAGGCGCGACCGAAGAGGTCACCGGCAGCAAGTTCCTGCTGACGACCAAGGACGGCATCAAGATATTGCTGGACTGCGGAATGTACCAGGGCAAGGGTTTGGAGACCGATGCCATGAACCGCGATTTGGGTTTCGACCCGACCGAGATCGACATCGTGCTGCTCTCGCACGCGCATATCGACCATGCCGGACTTATACCATATATATATAAGTTAGGATTCCGCGGCAAGGTGTTCTGCACCCCCGCCACCCGCGACCTCTGCGCCATCATGCTGGCCGACTCGGGCCGCATCCAGGAGGCCGATGCGCGGCAGTTCAACAAGAAGACCGAGCGCGTGGGCAAGACCCCCATCGAGCCCATCTACAACGAGAAGGACGCGGTGGAGTGCATGCGGCTGTTCATCAGCATCCCGCGCGGACTGCACTTCAACATCACCCCGACCGTGGCCATCGACTTCATTGACAGCGGCCACATGCTGGGCAGCAGCGCCATTTACATCACCTTCAAGGAGGGCCGCAAGACCCGCACGCTCTGCTACACCGGCGACGTGGGCCGCTACGACAAACGCATCCTGCCCGATCCGGAACCATTCCCCTACGCCGACTACATCATCACTGAATCTACCTACGGCGATCGGCTGCACTCCACTTTGGACGAGGCCGACAAGGAGCTGATGCTCGTGGTGCGCGACGCCTGCGCGAAACGCAAGGGCAAGCTGCTCATTCCCTCGTTCGCCATCGGCAGGACACAGGAAATCGTCTATACGCTGCACCGTTTGGAACTCGCCGGCGACCTGCCCGACATTGAGTGTTTCGTGGATAGTCCGCTGGCCTGCTCCGCCACCAACATTTTCCGGCTGCACGACGACTGCTTCAACGAGGAGATGCGGGAGTTCATGGCTGCCACCAAGGATCCTTTTGGCTTCGACAAGCTCTCCTACGTGCGCACCATCGACGACTCCAAGGCGCTGAACGAGCACAATCGTCCCTGCATCATCATCTCCGCCTCGGGCATGATGGAGGCCGGGCGTATCAAACACCACCTAGCCAACAACATCGAGAATCCGAAGACCACCATTCTGTGTGTGGGCTACTGCGCCCCGACCACCTTGGGCGCGAAGATCATGCGCGGCGACGAGAAGGTCTCCATCTTCGGCAACGAGTACAAGGTGCGCGCGACCCTCGCCCGCATCGACGCCTACTCCGGACATGCCGACTATAACGAACTTATCCGCTACCTCTCCTGCCAGAAGGGCAACAAGCGGTTGAAGAAGATCTTCGTCGTGCACGGCGAGAACGATGCCCGCCACGCGTATTCGAAACACCTTAAGGATGCCGGTTTCAAACAGGCCTATGTACCGAGATTCCGGGAATCTATTGAGCTAATTTAAGAGTTAGGAGTTAAGAGTTAAGAGTTAAGAGTTATGGCGAGGCAGAGCATAGTTGGAGATAAAAGTTTGGCTTTCGCAAAAAGAATAGCAAAGCTTTATCGTTTTTTAGTTGACAAAAAGAAAGAAACAATTATGTCTAAACAAATTCTTCGATCAGGAATTAGCATAGGTGCTAACATAAGGGAAGGATTGTTTGCCCAAAGTCGTAAGGATTTCATCAGCAAAATGAATATCGCATTAAAAGAAGCAGGAGAAACAGATTACTGGATTGAAATTCTTTATTCAGCAGACTACTTAACAGAAATGGAATACAAATCATTAAAGAATGACAATGACGAACTCATCAGAATGTTATCATCTATAGTTAAAACGACTAAGGATAATACTCCGAAATAACTCTTATCTATAATCTATCAACTATTAACTTATGAAGAACATCCTCATCACTGGTGCCAACGGGCAATTAGGAAACTGTCTGCGCGATTTGGCAGCGGATTATCAAGACAAATACAACTTTTATTATACAGATGTCGCGGAGTTAGACATCACCGATGCAGAGGCCATAGAGAAATTCGTTGTGGAAAACGGCATCGACATCATCATCAACGCGGCGGCCTACACGGCAGTCGATAAGGCGGAGGACGACGAGGAGAACGCCTACCGGCTCAACTGCTCGGCGGTCGGGAATTTGGCGGGAGTGGCGAAGAAGCACGGGCTCGCGCTGGTACACATCTCCACGGACTACGTATTCTCCGGCGAGATGGCCACGCCTTACGTGGAGACGGACGTGCCTGCGCCGAAATCGGTGTATGGTTCGACCAAGCTGGCGGGCGAGCGGGCGATTGTGGAGAGCGGCTGCCGGGCAGTCGTCATCCGCACGTCTTGGCTCTACTCCGAATACGGCAACAACTTCGTGAAGACGATGCTGCGGCTGGGGCGTGAGCGGGAGTTCATCCGTGTCGTGTGCGACCAGATCGGCGGGCCGACCTACGCCGGAGACTTGGCGAAGGTTGTTTTCGGGATGTTGGATCATCTGCCGGAAGGGGAGGGGACGGAGTTCTACCACTTCGCCGACGAGGGGGTTTGCAGCTGGTTCGACTTCGCGAAAGCCATCATGGAGATGGCCGGTTTGGACTGCCGTGTGGAAGCGATTCCGACATCGGATTATCCCGCAAAAGCGCGCCGTCCTGCCTTTTCTGTCTTCAATTTGGGCAAAACCAAGGGCACCCTCGGGATGGTTATTCCTTATTGGAGAGATAGTTTGAAATTGACTATCAGTAAGTTACAATGAAATAAAAAAAAATCTCAAAGGGTGTTGCAGAATTAAAAAAAAGTGTATTTTTGCGCACCTTATTTCCCACAAGGGAAACGTTCTTTTTTTAGCAGAAAAAAAAGCCGTTGTAGCTCAGTGGTAGAGTACATCCTTGGTAAGGATGGGGTCATGAGTTCAACTCTCATCAACGGCTCTTTTTTTTTTGAAATAAGGAGACATAAGGATAAAAATTAAAAACATAAAATTTATAAAAAATGGCAAAAGAAAAATTTGAACGTACTAAACCCCACGTGAACGTGGGTACCATCGGTCACATTGACCACGGTAAAACTACTCTTACCGCTGCCATCACCACCGTGTTGGCTCAACAAGGTCTCTCCGAACTCAGATCTTTCGATTCTATCGATAACGCCCCTGAGGAAAAAGAGCGTGGTATCACCATCAACACCGCTCACATTGAGTATCAGACGGCCAACCGTCACTATGCTCACGTTGACTGTCCCGGCCACGCCGACTATGTGAAGAACATGGTTACGGGTGCTGCCCAGATGGACGGCGCTATCCTCGTTGTGGCTGCCACCGACGGCCCGATGCCCCAAACTCGTGAGCACATCCTGCTCGCCAAGCAGGTCGGCGTTCCGAGAATGGTGGTCTTCATGAACAAGGTTGACCTTGTTGACGACCCCGAGCTTCTCGACCTCGTCGAAATGGAAATCCGTGACCTTCTCACGTTCTACGGCTTCGACGGCGACAACACCCCCGTCATCCGCGGCTCTGCCCTCGGCGGCCTGAACAACGAACCCAAGTGGGTTGAGAAGATTATCGAGCTTATGGATGCCGTTGACACTTGGATTCCGCTGCCTCCGCGTGACGTCGATAAAGACTTCCTCATGCCCGTCGAGGACGTGTTCTCCATCACTGGCCGTGGTACCGTTGCCACTGGTCGTATCGAGACCGGTGTCATCCACACCAGCGACCCCGTCGATATCATCGGTATGGGTGCTGAGAAACTGAAATCCGTCGTCACTGGCGTCGAGATGTTCCGCAAGATCCTTGACGAAGGTGAAGCTGGCGATAACGTGGGTCTGTTGCTCCGCGGTATCGACAAGGACGAAATCCGTCGTGGTATGGTTATCGCGAAACCCGGTTCCATCCACCCGCACAAGAAATTCAAAGCTTCCGTGTATGTGTTGAAGAAAGAAGAAGGCGGCCGTCACACTCCGTTCGGCAACAACTATCGCCCGCAATTCTACTTCCGCACCACTGACGTTACCGGCGCCATCACCCTGCCCGCAGGTGTCGAAATGTGCATGCCTGGTGATAACGTGGAAATCACGGTCGATCTGCTCTCCGAAATCGCTCTGAACATGAACCTCCGTTTCGCTATCCGTGAGGGTGGTCGTACGGTCGGCGCTGGTCAGGTCACCGAGATCTTAGACTAATTAGTCACCACTAAATAGTAAAGAGGAGGCCCTTAACAGCCTCCTCTTTCACAGGGGAATAGTTTAAGGGCAGAATAGTGGTCTCCAAAACCATTGATGGGAGTTCGAATCTCTCTTCCCCTGCTAAAAAGTCAGGTTCTTTCACGACCTGACTTTTCTTTTTTAGAAATACCCCAGCGATGATCCTGATGTACCATAACATCGATGAAAAAGCCGGTTTCAACACCGTCTCCGCCGAAAATTTCGAGCGGCAGCTCCGTTTTGTGAAACAACATTGGCAGTTCACCGATATGGACACTTACGTGCGCGAATGCCATACCAACCCTCGGCTCGCCACGCTTACCTTTGACGACGCCTACTACTGCCTCTTCACCTTCGGCCAAGACATCCTCGGCGAACTCGATATCCCCGTTACGGTGTTCGTCCCCGTTTACCACGTGGGAAGTGATAACTGCTGGGACGAGGAAGAGCCTGAATACCAGAAGATTGAAACCCTTTCCTGGTGGGCTATCGAACAACTGTCCCAAAACCCGCTCTTCACCTTCGGCTCTCACGGGATGACACATGTCTCTTTGCGGTACTTCAAGAAGGAGGACACCGTCAAGGATTTGCGGGAATCCAAGGAGATTCTGGAAGAGCATCTGCAAAAAGCTGTGGATTACTACGCCTTCCCGTACGGTCAGAAGCGAGATTTCGGCTATGCGACACCCGAACTGCTACAGGAAATCGGATTCAAGGCCGCCTGCACCACTTTGTGGAAACTGAACAATTTGCGGGAAAATCCCTATAGACTTCACCGTGTGGAGGTGAGGCCGACCGATTCATTGGAGGATTTCCAACGCTATCTGACCAGTAAACCCGATTTCAGATTCCTTAAACAACAAATAAAGAATGTTCTGCGTTAATCTAGGGACGCCGCAATGTGTCTCTATAACACTGGATATCTCGTAACCCAAAAAAGTGTACCTTTGCGCTCCAATTTGTAAATGACGACGATGGAACCCATACGGATGGTCGATTTGAGAAGTCAGTATCTCCGCATCAAACCCGAAGTGGATGCGGCCATTCAGTGTGTGTTGGATTCAACGGCATTCATACAGGGAGAGGCTGTGTCTGATTTTGAACAGCATTTGTCACAATATGTTGACTCCAAGTATGTTGTGAGCTGCGGTAATGGCACTGACGCGCTGACTGCCGCTCTGTTGGCACTGGGAATCGGCCCAGGTGACGAAGTGGTTACTGTACCGTTCACCTTCATCGCCACCGTTGAGGCCATTGCGCAGGTGGGAGCCAAACCGGTGTTGGTGGACGTTCGTGAGGACTCCTATATGATGGATTCCGACAAGTTGGAAGCGGCCATCACGCCGAAGACAAAAGCCGTCATCCCCGTGCATCTCTACGGACAATGTGCCGATATGGAGGCTATTCTGGATATTGCTAAAAAACATAATATCAGTGTAGTAGAAGATGCTTGCCAGGCAATAAGTGCGGCATACACCTTCTCCGATGGTCGCGTGAAACAGGCTGGAACGATGGGTGACATCGGCTGCCTGTCGTTCTTCCCGTCGAAGAATTTGGGCTGTTACGGCGATGGCGGCGCACTGATGACCCAAGACGAAGAACTGTCCGTGCGTCTGCGCATGATCTGCCGTCACGGTTCAAAAGAGCGCTACCGCCACGAAATCGTCGGCATAAACTCACGTCTGGACACGCTACAGGCGGCTATTCTGAACGTCAAGCTGAACCATTTGGATGCGTTTATCACGGCCCGAAAGCAAGCTGCAGATTACTATCATTCAGCGTTATCTGGAATGGAATGGATTGTCGTGCCCCAAGCATCCCCTAACTCTACACACACCTACCACCAGTTCACGGTTGCGGTGCAGAATGGCAGAAGGGATGCTCTCAGGCAGCATTTGGCTAGCCATAACATTCCCACCATGATCTACTACCCCGTACCTGCCCATCTGCAACCTGCCTACGCCTCCTTGAACTACCGGAAGGGAGACTTTCCCGTCGCGGAGCGGCTTTGCAGCGAGGTGCTGTCATTGCCTATGCACACAGAATTGACGGAGGAACAACTGGAATATATCTGCCAAACAATCAAAAACTTCCCGCTATGAATGATTATTTTGCTCATAAAACCGCGATCTTGGACGAGGGGTGCCGCATCGGTGAAGGTACGCGCATCTGGCATTTCACGCACATCATGTCGGAGGCGGTCATCGGGAAGAATTGCGTGCTCGGTCAGAATGTGATGGTCGCCAACCGCGTGACAATAGGCGATAATGTGAAAATCCAGAATAATGTCTCTGTATATGAGGGTGTTATATGTGAAGATGACGTTTTTTTGGGACCCTCTATGGTGTTCACGAACGTCATTAACCCGAGGGCCTTCATTGAGAGGAAACACGAATTTCGTCCGACATTGGTGAAAAAGGGCGCTACCATCGGGGCGAATGCCACCATTGTATGCGGTCACACCATCGGGCGATATGCACTCATCGGCGCGGGCGCAGTCGTGACACACGATGTTCCCGATTATGCTTTGATAACGGGAAACCCGGGGCGGCAAGCCGGCTGGGTGAGCGAGTACGGTTGTCGTTTAGTCTTCAACGAGGAGGGTATCGCGGTCTGCCCAGAAAGCGGCCAACGTTACCAACTGTCGGAAAACCAAGTCATAAGAATCGAGTGAAATGTATCGTAAATTACTGCGTATTCTTCTGATAATCTTCGTCTTGGCCGTAACAGCAAACACGGCTAACGCCACGCACCAGCGCGCTGGCGAAATCAGCTATGTGTATATATCCGGGCTTACCTACGAGTTCACCATCACGACATATACCTACACGCCGAGTCCCGCCGACAGACCGCAGATTGAGGTGTTTTGGGGCGACGGCACCTCTTCCATTATCGACCGCAATCTCAAGGTGAACCTCGAAAACAATATCAGTCAGAATGTGTACGTCACGCAGCACACATTCACGGCCGCCGGCACCTTTCATATCACCTTCGAAGATCCGAACCGAAACGCCGGTATTGTGAACATTCCCAGTTCGGTGGAAATTCCTTTCTTCATTGAAACTATCCTGATTATCAATCCGTTCATTGGTGGCAACTCCTCGCCTCAGCTGTTGAATCCGCCGCTGGACAACGCCTGTACCAACGTTCCCTATTACCACAATCCCGGCGCATACGATCCTGAAGGCGACAGCTTGTCGTACAGTCTTATCAACTGCCGCGGCTACGAGGGGGAGGATATTCCGGGCTACACGTTGCCTGCCGCGTCCAACTACATCGCCATCGATCCTGAGACTGGAGATCTCACGTGGGATTCTCCGTTGATGGCAGGCGAATACAACATCGCCATCCTGATTGAGGAGTGGCGCGACGGAATACTTATCGGGAGTTTGGTTCGCGACATGCAGATCACGGTTGCGTCGTGCAACAACCAACCGCCCGTGATCGAGGTGAACGACACATGTGTTATTGCCGGAAGTCGGATAGACCAGCTGGTTTGGGTGTATGACAGCACCTCTACGAAAGTCAGGTTGTCGGCCACGGGCGAACCTTTTATGGTCAATGTGTCGCCTGCGCAGTTCTCTGACATTTTCGACAGCGTTCCCTTTGGGACTCATTTCATCTGGCAAACCTTCTGCGAACACGTCAAACAAAATCCTTACGAAGTGATTTTCAAAGCAAAGGATAACGGTCCGCAGGTGGAACTCGTATCGTTCAAAACATTGCATATACGAATCATTGCTCCGGCACCGGAAAACTTGAATGCCATTCCGGAAGGAAATGTAATTCACTTGGATTGGCGGCCGGACTTCTGTTTCAACGCAATCGGGTATGACATCTATCGTCGGAACGGAGAAGATGATTTCGAGCCTGACTCTTGCCAGACCGGTCTTCCTCCCGAAGCGGGTTACACCAAAATAGGAAGCACCGACAGCTGGTCGGACACCACGTTCACCGATGATGGATCGGTCAGACCGATTTATCATGGTAATGAGTATTGTTATCGCGTAGTAGCTTTGTTCCCAGATGGTTCCGAAAGCATTGTGTCCGAGAAGGCCTGTGCTCACATCGCCAATGATGCGCCCGTTCTCATCAATACGGATGTAGTGACTACCGATGAAGAAAACGGAAATATCCTCATCCGCTGGCTCTTTCCGCCTGAGGTCGATTCGACCGCTTTTCCGCCTCCGTACCAATATCAACTTTTCCGTGAATTGGGTAACGGCAATCAAATTCAAATCTATCAGACTGCAGCTCCGCAAAATCCGACCGACACGCTTTCTTTCTTGGATCACGATTTAAATACATCGGATTCGTCATACGCTTATAAAGTAACGATTCTGAATTTGGATACTGTGATGGAAAATTCCGACAAGTCCACATCGATTTTCCTGACGGTAAATTCGGCAGACAAGCGATTGGTGCTCCATTGGACGGATATGCAACCTTGGAATAATGTACTTTACACGGTGTTCAGATACAATGAACATACAAACGATTGGGATTCCGTAGCAACCGTTGCGGAGACTCGTTACACGGATTACAATCTCGAAAACGGGAAAACATATTGCTATTATATCAAGGCTGAGGGTTACTACTGGCTTCCGGACACTATCGGACCGTTATGGAACCGGTCGCAGCGGGCTTGTGGCGAACCATACGACAACGAACCGCCGGAGTTGCCGGAAATCACCATCACCACCGATTGCCAGAACGTGGAATTCAGCTGGCTGTTCAGCTCCGACTCTGCTGCAACGGATGCCGTACGCTATTATATCTACTATAAGCCGACCTTGGACGGCACATTCACCTGCATTGATTCTTTCCGCAATTCGGAAATCTGCTATCCTGCTCCCTGCAGCTACAATATCAGCGTTTCGGGGTCGGAAGTGCTGGTCGGATGCTATGCCATGCGCGTCGCCGATAGCAACCGCAATATCACTCCGCTGACCGATTCCGTCTGCATTGATGTTTTCGAGTGCCTTGATTACCAACTTCCTAACGTTTTCACGCCTAACGGTGACGGCTACAACGACCTGTACACTCCGTACATGCCGTATTCGGGTGTCACGAAGATCGAGATGGAGATATACAACCGTTGGGGCAAGCGCGTGTTCCGCACCACAGATCCGGACATCTTATGGGATGGTGCTGACGAGACCACAAAACTTCCCTCCTCAGACGGCGTTTACTACTACGGTTGTAAGTTGTATGTCAACACATTAGTGGGAGAAATTTACTATTTCCTGAACGGTTCGATTACGTTGATTCGATAGTAAAAAAGGATGCCTCTTTTGGAAAGGCATCCTTCGATATTTCAGGTTTCACAAATTCAGTAGAGACGCGAAAATTCGTGTCTCTGCGTCTGATTTAAGCGTTATTACTTTTTGAAAATCTTTCCCAGCAGGCCGCCGAGGACTTTTCCGGCGTTGGAGCCGCTGTTGGAGCCACCGGTAGCGCCGCCCAGCAGACCGCCCAGGATGTTGCCGATGTTGCCTGTGCCGGCACCCTTGCCCAAAACGGAGAGCAGGTTCGGGGCGATAGAGGCCAAAATGTTGTTGACCTGATCGTTGGCAGTGCTGGTCTTCAGACCGATGGAGGAAATCACGGAACCTAAGTTGCCGCCGAAAATCTTTTGCAGAATCTTTTGGCCATCTTCGAGGTTGATGCCGAAGCCTTGTCCTGCGTGGTTGCCGAGCGCTTGGGTCAACGCGGCGGCACCGGCAGCTGTACCGGCATTTTTCTGCATGGCACTCAAGAATTTGGGAATGGCTTCCTTAATCACATTGATGATTTTGTTCGTGTCAATGTTGAATTTTTTGGCAATTTCTCCGATAAGATTGTTGCCGGTGAGCGCGGAAATAATACTGTTCAGATCCATAATGATAAATTTTTAAGGTTTTGATTTTTTCGAAGGCAAAAGTACATTTTATTCCGATATGTTGTTCCTGTAAAAATTAGTTTCAGGTTAGTATGAAATATGGTGATCAGAAATTATGCGGTAACCAGGAAACCGTACCGTCGTTTTTCTCGGAATGGTAGATCCAGAGACCATCCGATTCAATGCTCAACGGGACGAACAGAACACTCTTGTAAGCTGTGTAGTCCATCAGCATCTCGGGCTCCGAAAGGTGCCCTTCGCTGTCCAGCGTCCGGTGGGCGGCACACTTCCCTTTGAAACTGTAGTCCTTGATCTCCAACGGTTCATTGGTGCCGTTTGTCAGGTTCGTGAGGTTATCGGTATAGATGAAATGGACGAGATTGTCCTTCATGATGGCGTGGTAGGAGAACATCTGTGAGGGAGATACCGAAAAAGAGGTAATCTGATGTTTCGTAACCATTTGGAAATCCGTAAGGTTACCGGTGTTGTCAGCCATCGACACGAGCGTGGGACCGGCCAAATTGAAAAGGGTGACCATGTTGGATTGGTAGGCATGCATTTCGCCCAGCAGTGTTATGGTGCCGTTTTCAAATGCGAACAGCTCAATGGGAACTGCTCTAAAATCCCGGATATTTTTGGTAGCTTTCGGGTGCTTGTAGGTGAAATACTCCTCGGGGAACTTCTCGTTGCTGATGTTGGTATTCGCGAACGAGGCATCTATCGTCAACAAGTAACTGCCCTCCTCCGGCTTGTGATTCTCGGGAGAGTAGTATCCGCCCAGGATCGTCTGACCGGATTGGGTGACGAGCAGTTTTCCGTTGGAGACATGCCCGAATTCCGCTGCACTGCTGGAAGAGAACACCTCATCTTCGGTTATCTTGTAGATATGGACGGTCTCGTTCGGGTTCAATGTCACCTTTGGACTCCCCTTTTTGCCCTCATCTTCCTTTTGGGTATTGAATGAGGCAAGGGCCAAAAAGATCTCCCCGTTGTCGTCGATGGACAGGTCAAGGAACTGGAGGGTGTTGTTCTCCACATCAAACTCCAGCGGCTTCGACATTTTGATTTTGTCCCCTTCAAAGACCATTACGGCAGAACCTTTCAACTTGTCGGATTTGTCCTTTTCAAACATCCCGGCCGTTTTGACCTGCAGCAGCAGTAGAGCGACCTTGGATTTGTCGGGAGAAACGGCGGTGCGCATTTGGAAGCCGTCGCTGAGGTCCCTCTTGAGTGTGAGGAGCTCTTTGGGTTTCCATTTGTCGATGTCGGCCTCTTTCGGCACAGTGTTGAGGTACAGGGTGAACTCCCTCGTGTAAGAGTTGCTACGCCGGTAGAGCATATAGAGGTTCTCGTTATCCTCGTAAGCGGTCATATACTTGTAATCCATATTCCGCTCTATGTTCAGCACGTTGCTTTTGCTGCCGTCTTTGGCAACCTCCACCACTATGTCACGGCTCAGCTTGATGAAATCGCTGAGGAGTCTGTCGCGGAAGATCAGATACCGGCAGTTCCCGCTTCCATCAATACATCCGACGTATTTTTGATAGGGAGGGTCGATGTTGCGAACCGCCGTACGCAGAGGTTCCTGCGCGTAAGCCACCATCGCGAAAAGGGCGGCGAAAATCAGTAATGTTCTTTTCATATTATCATGTTTAAGGGTGAATAGTTGTTCTTTTATAAGGTCATCGTTATGTTGGTTCATCATTCAAATCTCGCACCGTATAAACACAAAAGTCGGCGAAAAGGATTAGTTCTGACGGGCACGAACCGCGCGTACAGAGAACCCGATGCAACGGTCGAAATCGTTCATTCTTTGACCTTGCGCGTCAAAGGAGAAGGCCATGGCAGATGCCGGGTAGAACGTGTACAGCGAATCCGACCAGTAACGACCGATCTCACCTACGTAATGGAGGTCCGTGCTGCCGATACCGCCGGCGGCGGGCAGGAAGAGGGTCTTGCCGTTGGGGCCGGTCAAAAGAAGTCCGCGGACCTTGTTGCGGGTGGTCCATTTGCTGGTTGTGTTGTCTATCAGTTCTTGCCAGTCGTTATAGCTCGGCGTGCGGGCACCGTCACCGAGGCAGAACGTGGCGGCATCATCGGAAGCTTCAAGGTTGGTGAGGGAGTCCGTGTAGCCATTCCAACCGAGACCGTCGCTGCTGCAGTATTTGGTGAGCATGTTCCAGTCGTAGCCGTAGGCGTAGGTTTCCCACCCATAGACCTCTTTCGGCGTTTTTTCACCCCATGCGAAATAATCGCCGTAATCAACGGGACTTAGGGCACCCAGATTCTGGCTGGCCCACAGCAGGCCGCTCGGATGCAAGGAATAAACCTGTTTTTTTCATACCGTAAATTTTGTTAAAATCCTTTATTTTACTGTTTGTTTGAACGTTTCCATACTCCGCGAGACACTGTAACCGAAGTCTGGAAGGAACACCGTTGCAAAAGTACACTTTTTATATATGAAACGATATGCAAAATATTTACAATTGAATGTTGACCGACGGATAAACACAACGCGCTCCTATATTTAACATTTGGCATTCGTCGGTTCATTGCGAAAAAATTGTACCTTTGCACCCAAAATAGGGAGTTGTATAAATGAATGAAGTAAAGGTTATTGAAATCAAAAAGAGCGTCTTTGCGGAGAACGAAAAAGACGCCGACGATCTTCGGAACGAGCTGAGGTCCAGGGGTGTTTCCCTCCTCAACTTGATGTCCGCACCCGGCAGTGGCAAGACCACCACCCTCATCCAGCTGCTGAACCGCATCAAGGACAAGGTGCGCGTGGCGGTGATGGAAGCCGACATCGACAGCGATGTGGATGCGGTGAAAATCAAGGAGAAGACCGGCGTGCCGTCCATCCAGCTGCACACCGGCGGCATGTGCCATCTCGATGCGGAGATGACCCGCCAGGGACTCGATAACCTCGACCTCGAAGAGACGGACCTCGTCATCCTTGAGAATGTCGGCAACCTCGTTTGCCCAGCTGAGTTCGACACCGGCGCGACCTGTAACGCGATGATCCTCTCCGTGCCCGAGGGCGACGACAAACCCCTCAAGTACCCCCTCATGTTCACCGTCTGCGACCTCGTCATCATCAACAAGATGGACGTGGTGCCCTACTTTGATTTCGACATCGAACGCTGTAAAAGGTACATCCATCTGCGCAACCCCAAAGCCCAAATCATCCCTGTCTCTGCCAAAACCGGCTACGGAATCGACCATCTCGCCGAATGGCTTCTAAAACAACTTCCTTAAACAGCCCCGAAAGGGCAAAAGCTCGGTAGCCATTACGAAAGTCACCAAACATATTGTAATATGCCTGAAATGTCCACCAAATTCGTCCCGAAACACAAAGGGGACAAGAACCCGAACCCCAAGCTTCTCAAGCTGGTTCGCCACATCACCGACCGTATCCCCGGCAAGATCAAGATGGATACCGATGCCCCCGAGTACTGGGGCCTCGCCTGCATCTTTGAGGACGAAATGGATGCCGTCACCCGTGAAGCCGCTCTGGATTTGATGCTGGATATGCTGCCCGGAAATCCTTTCCGAGTGCGCAAACATTGGACCAATGCGCAGCTCCACGAACTGAACAGCCAAAAACATTACACTCCAGACGACAAGTCCTTCGACGAACTGCTGGACCTGATGGCCCGCATGGGAGTCATGGAGTACGACTATGGCGACAAGTACACCAAAGACGGGCCCGTCCCCGGTACCACCTACGAAAGGAAAGACCGCGTGTATTGGGTGCCCATGTTCGTTCCCGGCAGTGCCGAATACACCAACATGAACGAGGAACTCATGAAGAAACATCCCGAACTGGGCATGTTCTTTGAGCGTATGACCTTCCTGCCGCTGGAGAAGGTCACCCCGATGGTGCCTATGGGCGGTTCCGGTATCGGCATGCACGTGATTCCGGTGGAGAAAGCCATCTCCATGGAAAATCAATCCATTGATATAGAGCATATTTCATATTGGCTTAAACGCTACGAAGGCCACCTGGCGGTGGGCATCTGCTCCTGTCGTATTGGTCGCAAAGGACTGGATGAAGGTTGCGCCGACGATTACCACGACTGGTGTATCGGCGTGGGCGATATGGCGGAGTATCTGGCGGAGACGGGCCGAGGTCACTTCATCACCTACGATGAGTGCATGGCCATCTTGAAAAAAGCAGAGGATCACGGTTTTGTTCACCAAATCACCAATATCGATGGTGAAGGCAAAATCTTTGCTATCTGCAACTGCAACGTAAAGATCTGCAATGCGTTGCGTACTTCACAACTGTTCAACACGCCCAACATGAGCCGTAGTGCTTACGTGGCTAAAGTAGATCCGAAGAATTGTGTGGCTTGCGGACGTTGCGTGGAATACTGTCCTGCGGGAGCTGTCCGTCTGGGACAGAAACTCTGCACCAAGCACGGTGAGCAGACCTATCCGAAACAGGAGCTGCCCGATGCCAAGAAGTGGGGGCCGGAGAAGTGGGACGAGGACTATCGCGACAAGAACCGCATCAACTGCTATCCGACCGGCACGGCGCCTTGTAAAACGGCCTGCCCGGCGCATATTGCGGTGCAAGGTTATCTGAAGAAGGCTGCCGAGGGCAAATATACGGAGGCGTTGGAACTGATCAAGCGTGAGAATCCATTCCCGGCGGTCTGCGGGCGTGTCTGCAACCGTCGCTGCGAGGATGCCTGCACGCGCGGCACCATCGACCAGCCCATCGCCATCGACGCGGTGAAGAAGTTCATCGCCGAACAAGACTTGAAAGCGGAGACCCGCTTCATTCCCGAGGTGAACATCTGTTCCAACGTGAAGGAATTCTGGGAGGAGAAGATCGCCATCATCGGCGGCGGTCCTGCTGGTCTGAGCTGCGCCTACTACCTTGCCACGATGGGCTACAAGCCCACCGTGTTCGAGAAAGACGAGATCCCCGGCGGTATGCTGCAATACGGCATTCCGTCCTATAAACTCGACAAGGAGGTCATCAAAGCCGAGATCGACATCATGCGTGAAATCGGTGTGGAAATCCGTACTGGTGTGGAGGTTGGCAAAGACATTACTATACAACAACTTAGAGATCAAGGATACAAGGGCTTCTACGTGGCCATCGGCTGTCAAGGCGGCAGATTGCCCGGCATCACCGGCGAGAATCTGCCCGGAACCACCACGGCCATCGATTTTCTGCATAACTGCAATTGCGGCACGAAGGTCAGCGGCAAGGTCGTCGTGGTCGGCGGCGGCAACGTGGCCATCGATGCGGCGCGGGTCGCCAAGCGCGGCGGTGCCGAGTCCGTCACCATGCTCTCGTTGGAGACCGAAGACATCATGCCCGCCTCCTTGGAGGAGCGCCGCGAGGCCCGCGAGGACGGCGTGGTCATCAACCCCGGCTGGGGCCCGAAAGAGGTGCTCGGCACCGACAAGGTTACCGGCATCGTCTTCAAGAAATGCACCTCCGTGTATGACAAAGATCACCGTTTTTCTCCGCAATACAATGAGGAAGAAACGATTACGCTGGATGCCGACTTGGTCATCTTCGCCATCGGTCAGACGGTCATCCTCAAGGATTTGCTCAAGGACACGAAAGTGGAGTTCGTGCGCGGCGTCTATCCCGTGGCCGACAAGCTGACCTACCAGACCGCCGAAGAGGACATCTTCGTGGGCGGTGAC
>ONQE01000148.1 GCA_900319925.1 uncultured Bacteroidales bacterium
GGAGGGGGTGCAGCAACCCTACGAGATCATGACCGTGGGGGTTGACGACTACCCGCAGATCGTCCTCGACGCCGTGGTGTACCCCAACCCGACGGACAACATCGCCCAGCTGAGACTCAACGGTTTCGAGATTCCCGCCGATGGTCTCCGCGCTAATCTTTACGACGGCAACGGCAAGCGTCTGCAGACCATTCCCGTCACGGACGACCTAACCACGTTCCAGATCGGACAGTACGCCACCGGCACCTATTACTTGGAAGTGCGCGATGGAAAGCGCATCCTGAAAACATTCAAGGTGGTGAGAAGTTAGCAGTTAGCAGTTAGTAGTTAGCAGTTAACGAGGACGTCTCGGTCTTAGTACCCTTCCATAAGGGCCGAAGACCTGATTTATACTAACCCAGGGTGAACGTAGCGAATCCTGAGGTAATCAAGAACAAATAGTACAAACCAAAACATAAAGAGTATGAAGAAACTAATTACAATGGTAATCATGGTGCTGGCTGTCGCGGTGGCGATGGCGCAGGCACCGGAGAAGTTCACCTACCAGGCGGTGGTGCGCAACGCCAGCAACGCCTTGGTGACGAACACGTTGGTGGGTGTGCGCGTGAGCATCCTGCAGGGGGGGGCCAGCGGCAGTGCGGTGTATATGGAGACCCAGGCGGCCACCACAAACGCCAACGGTTTGGTGACCCTCAGCATTGGCGGTGGCAACGTGCAGCAAGGCACTTTTGGCAATATCGACTGGTCGGCTGGCCCCTATTTCCTGAAAACGGAAATCGACCCGGCTGGCGGCAACAACTACTCCGTGACCTCCACGCAGCAGTTGCTGAGTGTGCCGTACGCGCTGTACGCCAAAGAGGCGGGCAACAGCTTCAGCGGCGACTACAATGACCTGACGAATACGCCGGCCATCCCGACGGTGCCGACGAACGTGAGCGCCTTCGCCAATGACGCGGGGTACATCACGGGCTACACCGAGACTGACCCGACGGTGCCGGCTTGGGCAAAGGAAGCCAACAAGCCGACGTACAACTACTCGGAAATCGTGAATACTCCGACTATCCCGACGGTGCCGACCAACGTGAGTGCCTTCACGAACGACGCGGGCTACCTCACCACCTATGCCGAAACCGACCCGCAGTTCAATGCTTGGGACAAGAATTACAACGACCTTACCAACAAGCCGGTGCTGTTTGATGGGGATTACAACTCGTTGACGAATCAGCCGACTATCCCGACGGTGCCGACTAACGTGAGTGCTTTCACGAACGACGCGGGCTACATCACGGGCTACACCGAGCAACAGGTGTTGAGTATCAGCAACGACACGCTCTTCCTGACCGGCGGTAGCTACGTGAAACTGCCGGCGGGCTTCGACGGCGACTACAACTCGCTGACCAACAAGCCGACAATTCCCACAGTGCCGACCAACGTCAGTGCCTTCACCAACGATGCCGGGTATATCACCGGTGCGGATATACCTGAGATTCCGACGGTGCCGACCAACGTGAGCGCCTTCACGAACGATGCGGGATATCTGACTGATTTCACCGAGCAGCAGGTGTTGACTATCAGCAACGACACGATTTCACTGACTGGCGGCAGTTTTGTGAAGCTTCCGGCAGCGGCCGTGGGCTTCAGCGGCGATTACAATGACCTGACGAACAAACCGACTATCCCGACGGTGCCGACCAACGTGAGCGCCTTCACGAACGACGCGGGCTACATCACGGGCTACACCGAAACAGATCCGCAGTTCAATGCCTGGGACAAGGACTATAACGACCTCACCAACAAGCCGGTGCTGTTCGATGGGGATTACAACTCGTTGAGCAATAAGCCTGTATTATTCGATGGGGATTACAATTCGTTGACGAATCAGCCGACTATCCCGACGGTGCCGACCAATGTGAGTGCCTTTGCGAACGATGCCGGTTATCTTACATCCTATACTGAGACAGACCCGCAGTTCAATGCCTGGGACAAGAGTTACAACGACTTGATCAACACACCGACCAATGTGAGCGCCTTTGCCAACGATGCCCAGTACATCACCGCCGAGGCGATTCCTACGCATGTGAGTGCTTTCACCAATGACGCGGAATACATCACCATCGCGGCTGTCCCCACCCAAGTGAGCGCTTTCGCCAACGATGCCCAGTACATCACCGCCGAGGCGATTCCCACGCAGGTGAGTGCTTTCACCAATGACGCGGAATACATCACCATCGCGGCTGTCCCCACACAAGTCAGTGCCTTTGAGAACGATGCCCTGTATATTACAGAAGGCGAACTTCAACAGACGGTGAACGTGATCAACAACACGTTCGACTCGGTGGACAACGTGATGAACGACATGGACAACACGATTGACAGTCTGCGTTCCCGGATTGAGGAATTGGAGGGAACGCACACTCCTCCGACGGTGATGACGACTGGCGCGGCGAATGTTACCTATAGGGCAGCTGTCGTCAACGGAAGCATTGTGCACGTCGGGGCTTCGCCCGTCACAGCAAGAGGGTTCTGCTATGACACCGTCATGCACCCGACCGTGGATGGCAATTTGGTGAATTGCGGCTCCGGAGCGGGCGACTTCTCCACAAATCTTTTGAATATCGCCCCGAACACTACGTACTATGTGCGCGCATACGCTACCAATATTTGGGGAACGAATTATGGCAATGAATTGACTTTCACCACGTTGACCGAGCACACGCCCTCGGTGGAGATTGTGCCGGCATCTGAAATTTCCTACACATCATTCGTCTGCAGCGGCGATGTTACCGACTCTGGCACCTACGCGATGACTGCCCGCGGTCTCTGCTGGGCCACCACTCCCGACCCTGTGATGACCGGCGAACATCTGCATCTCGGCAACGGCATCGGTGCCTTCTCGGCCACGTTGACGGATCTCCAACCTGAGACCACCTATTACGTGCGGGCATACGCTGTGAACGCGGTTGGCGTGGCCTACAGCAACAACCTTTCAGTCACCACCTTGACCCCGCAGGTTCCGACGGTGACCACTGACAGCGTCTCCATGTACAACGAGTGCTTGGCCACGGTGGTTTCCGACGGCGGCGCTCCGATTCTCCAGCGCGGTTTCTGTTACGACACGCTGCCGAACCCGACCTTGGAGAATGGTGTAGTGACAGTTGACGGCGGTGTGGGCGAGTTCAATGCCACGTTGAGCGGCCTGCCCATCGGCAAGCTCTATTTCGTGCGGGCGTTTGCCACCAATGCTAAGGGCACTACCTACGGTAACCAGTTCGACTTCTATGCCGGCTGCGACATGAAGACCCTCACCGACTACGACGGCAACGTCTATAATACCGTTCTAATCGGCAACCAGTGCTGGATGAAGGAGAACTTGCGGACCACGCACTATTCGGATGGATGGCCGATAGAGCACGGGACAACGTCTTCCTATGACGTAGCATATTATTACTACCCAGGGAATAATAACAGTGATGAAAATGTGGCTGTGTATGGTCTTTTGTACAACTGGAAAGCCACCATGCATGATGATTCAACATCCAATTCCATTCCGAGTGATGTGCAGGGGGTGTGTCCTGAAGGTTGGCATGTGCCAAGCCATGCTGAATGGACAGAATTAACGAATTATGTGAAGAGTCAGAGCCAGTATGTGTGCGGTTCCTCAAATAATGCGATAGCCAAGGCGTTGGCTGACTCTACAGGATGGAGTAATAGTGGCACCAATTGTGCCGTGGGCAACAACCAAAATGAAAACAATGCCACAGGCTTCAGCGCGTTGCCCGCAGGCTATGCTATAACTAGTATTAGTGAATTTGGTCGGAACGCCTATTTCTGGAGTTCCACCGTACAAAGTAATATGAGTTATGCTCAGGCTTATTCGTTGAATTACTCTAATGCTACAGTACAGCAATCCTTTTCCTACGGTAATGGTCTGAATCCGAACAGAGGACATTCCGTCCGCTGTCTCCGCGATTACTAAAATATAATGTAACCCAAAATTCGTTCAACATGAAAAAACCACTTTTTATCATCAGTGTATGTTTGTTGGCGGTCCTGACCTTCTCCTGCAACAAGCAGTTCGAACCGAAGGTGATTCACAACGCGGTGAAGGACTATGACGGCAACAGTTACGATGCGGTGAAAATCGGCAAGCAGGTGTGGATGAAAACCAACCTCCGCACCACCCATTACGCCGACGGAACTCCCATCGCCCAAGGCATTGCCGAACTCGACCATACCCCCGGCTATTGTGAAGTGCCGGGTTCGGACGTGTCCACTTACGGGCTGTTTTACAACTGGTATGCCGCTGTTCGTGACACCACGGTCGCCGGTAAAGTGCAAGGCGTCTGCCCTAAAGGGTGGCACCTCCCCAACGACGAGGAGTGGAAAACGCTGATAGACTTTGCCGCAAATCATTACGGATACCGATACGGCGATCGTTGGACTGGTTCCGCTCGTTCGCTCGCCGCCGATGCTGGATGGGAATATGAGCCACCCGTGAACGAAGACTCCCTGCGTCACGTGTTTGATTCCCTGACTGCCAATGACCCGGACTGGAACCCGAACAACATTCCATGGGAAGAATCCAATGATTATATTGCTTATTGGCAACAGTTCATCGAGACCTATCCGTATTGTCCGGGAGCCGATCCTTCGAAGAACAACGAATCCCAATTCACCGCCCTGCCGGTTGGAGAATGCTATCTCGGGACGGTAACGAATCTTGCATTTGGACATTCGTGCTGTTTTTGGAGCAGTACCCCGAGCAGCTATTTGGATGGAGTCGCTCATGTCATGTGGCTTTACAAGGGAAATGCCGGAGCTACTGTTTCTGATGACAGTGGCATTGACTATGGCCGTGACAAATGGTACGGGAATTCCGTCCGCTGTCTCCGTGACTAAATTCCACATTCTACATCCTACATTAACAACGGGCGTGGCCGCAACGGTCGCGCCCTTTGTTTTGGCAGATGGCCGAATGCCTAAAAAAATGTATTTTTGCAGGTTGTTAAAACAAAACTTAATATGCGAAAAGAATTCAACACAACCGGTAG
>ONQE01000016.1 GCA_900319925.1 uncultured Bacteroidales bacterium
TATATTTATATATACTATTGTAAATCTCTGGTTCATTCTCCCGCACCCAAGCCAGTTTCGACACCGTGAAGTTGCCGGGGGAGTTGAGCAGGTGCGACAAGCAGTACTCGTGACCGAGCTCTTCGAACGCTTTTTCCCCGTACGGCACAGCGCGGCTGTCGCACCAGATGATACTGGGACGGAGCACGCGCAAGTCCTTGTCCACCAGCACCAACCCGTGCATCTGGTAGGTGATACCGACGGCCTTGACGTCTTCGGCCTTCACATTGCCGGAGGTCATCGCCTGCCGCAGTGCCGTTTTCAGGTAGGTCCACCAGTCGTCGGGGTTCTGTTCTGCCCAGCCGTTGCGGACGGAGAGGATGGGGGCCTCCGTCTTCGGGGCCACGCCTTTCGCGACAACATTCCCGGTTTGGCCGTCCAGAACGGAGACCTTTACGGAAGAACTGCCTAAATCAATGCCTAAAAAACAATCCATATCTCGAAATTCTAATAGCGGACGGCAAAGATACGATTTTTGGCTGTTGCCGTCATCCTATTTTTTTTTCGCTCTTGTATTCAACATCCTAAAAAAATACTATTTTTGCATTGGTTTTGTATTTGGTATTTTAGGGGAGGAAAAAGCCGTCGCGAAGTATGGAAGTTGTTTATAATTAAAAATATAGGAGGTTTATTATGTTAAAGAACAGAAGTTTGATCGACCCCAACGATTTCACACGCGAGGAATTCCGTGAAATCTTCGATTTGGGTCACCAGATCATCGCCGATCCGGCGAAGTACAGCAAGAGTTGCGAAGGCAAGATCCTGGCAACTCTTTTTTACGAGCCCAGCACGCGCACGCGCTTGAGCTTCGAGACGGCCATGCTGCGTTTGGGCGGCCAGGTCATCGGGTTCTCCGAGGCCGCGTCGTCATCCACTGCGAAAGGCGAGAGCATTGCCGACACCCTGCGCACTGTGGAGTGCTACGCGGACATCGCGGCCATGCGTCATCCCAAGGAGGGCGCCCCGCGTTTGGCCAGCCACTACATCCACATGCCGTTGATCAACGCCGGCGACGGCGGTCACCAACACCCCACGCAGACCCTCACCGACATCCTCACCATCGAGCGGCTGCGCGGAAGCGTGGAGAACAAGACCTACGGTTTCTGCGGCGACCTCAAGTTCGGCCGCACCGTGCACTCCCTCGTCAAATTCCTCAGCAACTACGAAGGTGTCCGCTTTATCTTCATCTCCCCCGAGGAGTTGCGCGTCCCGGAGTACATCCGCGAGGAGGTGGTCCGCAAGAAAGGCATCCCCTTCCAGGAGGTGGACCAAATGGAACCCTACATGGGCGAGCTCGACTTCCTCTACATGACCCGCGTGCAACGCGAGCGCTTCTTCAACGAAGAGGACTACATCCGCCTGAAAGACAGGTTCATCCTCGACAAGGCGAAGATGGCATACGCCCGCCCCGACACCTACATCCTGCACCCGCTGCCCCGCGTCAACGAAATCAGCACCGAAGTCGATGACGACCCGAGAGCGCAGTATTTCCAGCAGGCCAAGAACGGTATGTACGTACGTATGGCTTTGATTTTGAAACTTTTAGGCATTTATTAAAAACCCGAGACCATGTTAGAAATCACCAGTATAGAAAAAGGTATTGTCATCGACCACATTACCGCCGGTTACGGAATCCAGGTGTTCAACTATCTGAACCTTGACAAGGCCGATTATAATGTCGCGCTCATCTGCAACGCCTACAGCCAGAAGATGGGCAAGAAAGACATCATCAAAATCAACAACGTCATCGACATCAACTACGACTTTCTCGGGTTAATCGACCCGAACGCCACGGTGAACATCATCGAGGAGGGGAAGACCATCAAGAAGGTGAAATTGGAAGTGCCTGAGCGGGTGGAGAACATCATCCGTTGCAAGAATCCGCGCTGCGTCACTTCGGTGGAACATTACTTCCCGCACGTCTTCCACCTCGTGGACAAGGAGAAGCGCTCCTACCGCTGCGAGTACTGCGATGACATCGTGATCCCTTACCCGGTGAAATAGTGACTGACGTCCTAGCACAAAAAAAGGCGCTCTCATCCGAGAGTGCCTTTTTTGTGGAGCGTATGAGAATCGAACTCACGACCTCTTGACTGCCAGTCAAACGCTCTAGCCAACTGAGCTAACGCCCCATCACTGCTTCAAAAGCGACGGCAAAGATACACTTTTTCCGAATACGGCCGACTCGTGAAGCTATTTTTATTTTTATTCCTTATATATTTGGAAAACAGATTGTTATATCCTATTTTCCTTCAGCTGCCAATCGATTATATGCAATAGACCTCCAAAAGTTTCGCATAACCGTCGGGGATAATCTGCATCTGTTCGATTTCTGCCGGAACAAGAACGACTTCGCCGGTGCCTAAGTGCTCTTTGAAACTGTCAGAAACCAAGAACGCATTGCCTTCCAGACAGATATAGATGACAAATGAGTCGAGGTTGACGAAAGACTTCTGCACCTGCATGTCCATCTCCAAGAGATTGGTGGTGAAGAAGGGCGATTTGACCAGTGATACGGTCTTGTTCTTCTCGGGAGTGTAATGCACTTGGAAATCCTTCAGGTTCTCTTCCGAGTGGATGGCCTCGAAGGCCTCCTCGGTGTGCAGTTCACGCCGGTTGCCATTCGCGTCCACACGATTCCAGTCGTAGATGCGGAAGGTGATGTCCGAGGGTTGCTGAATCTCGGCCAGCAGCACCCCTTTGCCGATGGCGTGCACCGTGCCCGCAGGAATCATGAACGTGTCGCCGGGTTTCACGGGATAGAACTTGAGGAAGTCCTCCAAATGACCCTCCTCCACGGCATCCATATACTGTTGGGCGGTAATCTTCTGGTTAAAACCGACATACAAGCCCGCACCCTCGTCGGCTTGGATGACGTGCCACATCTCGGTCTTGCCGTTCTGCCCGTAACGTTCCTGCGCGAAGGCATCGTCGGGGTGCACTTGCACGGAAAGGTTGTCCTGTGCATCGATGAACTTGACGAGCAGCGGGAATCCGAGTCCGTATTTCTCGTAATTCTTCTCGCCCACAAGGTCGGTGAGGTAGATTTCGAGCAGTTCGTTAAGGTTGTTCTCGGCCAAGAATCCATTGGCGACAACGGACTCATCGTCCACGAGACCGGAGACTTCCCAGCTCTCGCCGCAGTTTTCCAACGAGCCGATGTCGTGTTTAAGGATGGTTTCGATTTTGCGGCCGCCCCAGATCTTCTCTTTCAGGGCGGGTGTGAATTTCAAAGGATAGAGTGTTGACATATTCGATTATTGTACGGAATAGTAGTTTCGGTTTTTATGTTGATATTCGGGGCGCACCTTGTCGGGATTGGAGCCGCGCACGCTTTTCTGAAACACCCACTTGCCGTCTTCCTCGATAAAGCCTTGATTCAGACTGGATTCGGGTACCATATAGGCAGGCACATTTTTCATGGCCTCGTCCATAGGAATCAGTTCCTCGAAAATAATCATGTCGCAACGCAACCGCTTGTAGTCGTAGTCGCGGGTCTTCGGGTTGTATTTGCCCGTGCTGACAAGATATTCCTGATTCTCGTAATTGAGATAGAGCGTGGCGTTCTTGGAGTATTCGAAGATGACGCGGGCCACCTTCTCCGGGTAATTTTTGAATACGCGCGCACCGAAAATCGGGGTCATATCTTTGTTAAAGTGCAGAATTTCAATAAGTTTCTGATTTGTAAAGAGATCGTTTCCATTCCATCCGAGCAGCGTGTAGTAGGTCGTGTTCTTGTCTTTCACGGGGATGATTTTGTAATAGACCGCGCCGTACCAGCGGTTGTGGTTGCCGACGAGCGTCTTGGGGTAGTCGATGTTCTGGCGCTTGTCGTAAAGCGGGTACAGCACGTACTTTTTGCGGCTCTCGTTATAGACGTGGATGAAGCCGAAATTCTCGATGTCGTAATTGCTCTTGACGACATACCACGTGAAAATCTTGAAGACATTGTCGGGGGAGGCGAGCACGCTGAAGTTCTCAACCGAGTCCCAGGTGAACTTGAAAGCGTCGGGTTTCTGGAGAACTTCCTCCAAAAGTGTCATAAAATCTTCGTTGAGGGCGAGGCGAGCGGTTTCGTCAGGCTCCGCCATCACCTGGTCGCGAAGACGGGTGAGGCTGTCCTCCCATACGCGGAAATCGGCCTTCTTTTGGGGGAAAGCCGTTGTCCAGCATAGCAGGATTGTCGCTAATATGACCGATACACGTTTGAGCATCAGAAAACAAACGGCAAAAATACAAAATATATTGCATCAACTGCTTTTTGTTTTTGCGAGCCCCACTATTATCCAAACCAAAAAAAACGTATCTTTGCCCCGTTTTTGAAATTTCAAATTAAAGCCAAAATAACCTATGAGAAAATTAGTTGCATTGAGCATGGTTTTGACCGCCGCACTGCTGATGGGCGGTTGCGGACTTGGGAAAATGGTCAAAAAGTATCCCGAGGTGACGGTGACCTTAGACAATCCCGACTTGGAGAACAAGGGCGGAGAAGTGGCCTACACCATCAAGGGGACCATACCGCCCAAGTATATGAAAAAGAAAGCCACTATGACTTTCACGCCTTCGTTATCCGTTGACGGAGAGAAGGTTACACCTCCTTTTGCCATCATCACGCTGAAAGGCGAGAAAGCCAAGGGCGACGGCATCACCATCCCCTACAAGACCGGTGGCACCTTCACCAAGAGCGGCACTTTCAAGTTTGACGAGAAATACGAGACCGCGGACATCGTCGTCGGGGCGGAGGCCAATCTCAAGAAGAAGCATCATGACTTCGGCGACCGCAACCTCGGCGAGGGCATCAGCAACACCAGTGCCCGCGCCAACCTCACCCCGCGCCTGACCGACAACGCCGGCAGCGGCACCGCCTTCCTGCTCGCCCCCCACAACTACAAGGCCGAGTTCATCGGGCGCACCGCCACCCTCTACTTCGACCTCAACAGCTCGAACATGAACTGGAACAACCCCAACAACAAGACCAAGGCTGCCAAGGACTCCATCAAGGAATTCATCGACTTCATGGGCAACGATTACATCATCGACCGAGTGGTGATTTCCGGCTGGGCTTCCCCCGAAGGCGAGGAGACCAACAACCAAGGCCTTTCCGAACGCCGTTTCCAAGTTGGCAAAAGCTGGTTCAACGACAAGTTCAACGCCTACCTGAAAGACTACGCCAAGCGTAACAATATCAAGATGAAAGACTTGCAACGTCCCACGTTCGAATACGTGAACAACGCCAAAGGTGAGGACTGGGACGGTTTCGAGGCTGCCATCGAGAAGTCCAACATCGCGCAGAAAAACCAGATTCTCAACGTGGTGCGTTCTCAGGCCAACAACGACATGCGCGAGCAGAAGATCCGCGAGATGACGGACATCTATCCCGAAATTGCCGATGCCATCCTGCCGCCGCTCCGTCGCGCCGAAATCCAGATGGTCTGCAAGAAGCATGACACCTACACCGATGCCGAACTTATCCGCCTCGTGCAATCCAATCCGGAGGACTTCTCCGTCAACGAGCGTCTCTATGCCGCCTCTGTCGCCACGGACATGAGCGTAAAGGAAAGCATCTACAAATCCTTAATTAACAATAAGAAAACGGAAAATGATTGGCGTGCATACAACAACCTCGGCGCTATGAAGCTGAACGACTATTACCAGAGCGGCAATCAGGCCGACCTGGAAGAGGCGTTGAACTACCTGCAGAAAGCCGCTGCTCTTTCCCCGAACAACGGTGTGATTCTCAATAATATGGCTATCGCCGACTACCTCAGCGGTGACCTCGCTGCCGCACAGGCCAACTTTGAGGCTTCCGCCAACGCTTCCGTGCAACCGGTGAACCAGAACTACAACACCGGCGCACTCAGCATCCTCAACGGCGACTATTCCAAGGCTGCCCAACTGATGGGTAACCAAAGCTGCGATTACAACACCGCACTCGTGCAGTTGCTGCAAAAGGACTACAACGCCGCCAAGGCCACCCTCGACTGCATCGACAATGTGGACGCCAAGACGGCCTACCTGAAGGCTGTGCTCGCCGCCCGCATGAAAGCGGAGGAGGGCGTTTACAGCAACCTCGCCACCGCCATCGATCTGGATCCTTCTTTGAAGAAGACGGCCAAGCGCGACGCCGAGTTCAAACGCTATCGCCACTCCGACCGCTTCAAACAGTTAGTGAAATAGAATCTTATACCATATTATACTATAACGGGCGAACTTTGATGGTTCGCCCGTTCTGTTTTCTGTCAATAATAAGTGGTGAAAAGCGAGCCGCGCCTTCACGAGAAACCCTAACGGGAAAGCGAGACCGTGATGGCCGTCCGCAATCCGTCGATGGCGGCACTCATGATGCCCCCGGCATAACCGGCCCCCTCCCCTATCGGGTAAATCCCTGGCACTGAGGACATCCTATCGTCGTTGCGAAGAATGCGCACCGGCGAGGAGGAGCGCGTCTCCACGCCCGTCAGCACCGTATCGACATTGGCTATGCCCGGCAACTTGCGGTCGAGCAGCGGCAGTGCCTCACGCAACGCACCGACAGCGTAATCGGGCAGACAGCGGGAGAAGTCACCGTAGTAGAGCCCATGCGGATAGGACGGCACCACCTTGCGATGACGTGCGGCAACCAGCCCTTTCAGAAACTCCCCGACGAGATTGCCCGGAGCTCGTCCGTCCCCAGCCATCCGGAATGCCAACAGCTCGTATTTGGCCTGATAATCAATGCCATCCAACACAGAGCCCTGCATAAAATCCTCGGGCGTGACGCTCACCAAGAGTGCGCTGTTGGCGTTGGCCTTGTCGCGTTTGTGCTCGCTCATGCCGTTCGTGACGATCGTTCCCTCCTCGCTTGCGGAAGCCATCACCGTGCCGCCCGGACACATGCAGAAGGTATAGACACCGCGGTTTTGCAGATGTACAACCCCTTTGTAAGAGGCCGGCGGAAGCAGATTGGCCGATTGTCCATACTGCATCCTGTTGATGTCACGTTGCAGATGCTCCATACGCACCCCGATGGAAAACCCCTTGGCTTCCATCAGCAGACCGCGGGCATGCAACATACGAATCGTATCGCGAGCCGAATGGCCCAAGCCTATGAGTAAATGTTTGGTTTTGAAGATTTTATCTCCTTTGCAGCGGACGGTTAAACGATCCCCGTCTTTCTCAAAACCATCGAACAGCGTGTTGAAATGGAACTCCCCGCCCAGTGTCTCAATCTCCATACGAATGTTCTTCACCACTTTGGACAGGTAGTCGGTGCCGACATGAGGATTCTGTTGGTAAGTCACCTCTTCGGGAGCTCCGTGTTTATAGAACTCGTTGAGTATAAACTGGTTGTATTCGCTATTGACATTCGTATTGAGTTTCCCGTCGGAGAACGTGCCCGCTCCGCCCTCGCCGAACTGGACATTGGATTCGGGATTCAACATTTTGGTATGCAAGAAATTACGCACCGATTGCTGCCGTTCCTCAATACGTTCGCCACGTTCGATGACGACCGGGTGCGCGCCGCAGCGGGCCAAATACAGCGCGGCGAACATTCCCGCAGGGCCGAAACCGACTACCACGGGCTGCAAATCGTGAGGCCACTGCGGATATTCGAGTTCTGGCACAGGCATCGGCTCCGACACGCCCGGGCTTCCCATAAGGGAGCGGTAATGGTCGGGGACGGTCACCTCCACCTGAAAATTGTACTGCACACGGTTCTTCTTCCGTGCATCCACCGACTGCCGCACAATCCGAAAACCGGACAGATCTTCCGTCCTGATTTTGAACTGCTTGCACACGAAGTTTTTAACGTTTCGCGCTGACTCCACCGGCACGCTGATATTCGAGAGTTTAAGTTGTACCATAGTCCTAATTTGCGGCAAATGTACATAAATTCCGAATATACACAGACAAACGATATTGACCGCCGTAAAGACGTTGGCGAATGCCTGTACAGGCGTTGGCGAATGCCCCTACAGGCGTTGGCGAATGCCCCTACAGGCGTTGGCGAATGCCCCTACAGGCGTTGACCGATGAGTATATACTCATGTACTGATACAAATTATTATGTACATTTGCGCTTTGAAAGGATTAAACCTTCTTCAAATTATAACTTGTTGATATAAAAATGATTATAGAAAATAGGAACATCGCCATTGCCTACGACTTCGACGGCACGCTCGCACCGGGGAACATGCAGGAGTACAACTTCATCCCGGACCTCAACATGGACAAGGGGGAGTTTTGGAGGGAAGCCAACGAAATGGCCAAGAAGCACGATATGGACGAAGTGCTCGCCTACATGCACCTGATGCTGATCAAGGCCAAGGAGCAGCACTTGGACATCCGAGAGGGCACGTTCATGAAATACGGGGAGAAAATCACCTTTTTCGAAGGGGTGGAGAGCTATTTTGAACGCATCAACGCATACGCGGCCGAGCAGAACCTCCATTTGGAGCATTTCATCATCTCTTCCGGACTTCGCGAAATCGTGAAGGGGACGCGCATCGCCAAGTACTTCAAAACCGTATTCGCCTCCGGATTCCAGTATGATGACAACGGCATTGCCTGTTGGCCCGCCCTCGGGGTGAACTACACCAACAAGACGCAGTTCCTGTTCCGCATCAACAAGGGCATCTACAACTCGTACGACAACACCTTGATTAACAAGTCTATGCCGGAAGACGAACGCGCCGTGCCGTTCTCCAACTTCATCTACATCGGCGACGGAGAGACGGATGTGCCCGCCATGAAGATGGTCAATCTCTACGGTGGCACCACCATCGCCGTCTATAACCCCAACTCCGTAGCCTCTCCCGAACGACCCGTCAGCGCACGCGACAACTGCATCAAACTCATCCGGCAGAAACGCGCCGACTACATCGGACCCGCCAACTATACCGAAAACAGCGAACTGGACATCATCCTTAAAAAGGTCATCGACAAAATCGCAATGGAGCAGGATCTGCTGAACATCAAATACAGAGAAATCGGGACAGGTAGAATTTAGTAGTTAGCAGTTAGTAGTTAGCAGTTACGAGCAACCCACATTATATGATAAACTACTTCCTTAAGCAGTCCCGGAGGGACAAGAGCTTGGTAGCCAGGGGTAAGCGAAGCGCAACCCCTGGGATATGAGGAGGACATCTTCCTTAAGCAGTCCCGAAGGGACAAGACGAACGGAGTGCAATTAACCCCACACAAGGCGAAGCCGCAATGTGGGGCGGAACACAAAAGCGACAACCACAATCTGGACAAAAACCAAAACCTTTATGCAAAACCTATACGAAAAATACCAACAGTGCTCGTGCGTATGCACCGACAGCCGGAATATGACGCCGGGCTGTCTCTTCGTGTGCCTGAAAGGAGCCAACTTCGACGGGAACAAATTCGCCGCCGAAGTGCTGGAACAGGGTGCCAAGTACGTCATCACCGAAAATCGCGAGCTCCAGGGCGACCCGCGTGCCGTGGTTGTAGACGACACGCTTCAAACGCTGCAACAACTGGCACACTACCATCGCCAACAGTTGAAGATGCCCGTCATCGGCATCACTGGCACCAATGGCAAAACCACCACGAAAGAGCTGATAAACGCCGTGCTGTCAACCACTTACAAGACAACCTGCACGAAAGGGAATCTCAACAACCATATCGGAGTGCCTCTCACCCTGCTCTCCATCAAACCTACTGACGAGATGGCCATCGTGGAGATGGGTGCAAACCATGTGGGCGAAATTGACGGCCTCTGTAAGATTGCCGAACCCACCTTCGGTCTCATCACCAACATCGGGGTGGCGCATATCGAAGGATTCGGATCGAAGGAGAACATCATCAAGACGAAAAAAGCACTCTATGAGCATGTTATAGCCCACAACGGGACTTTGTTCGTAAACGAGACAGATGCCATTTTGCGCGAAAACCTCACGTATGACAACGTCGTGTTTTACGGTAAAGACGCTGAACAGCAGATCGTGGGCATGAACCCGTACCTCACCATCCGCGTCGGGGAAGAAACAACGGAGACGCACCTGACCGGCAGCTACAACATCTGGAATTTCCTCGGAGCCGCCGCCGTCGGTCGTTATTTCCATATTGAAGACCACGTAATTGCCAAAGCTTTAGGCAACTACGTACCTTCTAACCACCGTTCTCAGGTCAACCGCATCGGCAGCAATGTCATCATCTCCGACTACTATAACGCCAATTTGACGAGCATGACGGCAGCCTTGAAGAATCTGGCGCAGTTAGAGCATCCCCGCAAAGTGGCCGTGTTGGGTGACATGCGCGAACTCGGCGATTTGAGCATGGAAGCCCACACAGAGATATCTCAATTAGTTGAAAGTCTGCATATTGAAGGATATTTTGTAGGTACAGAATTTGCCAAAGTGGTGAAAAAGAACAACTTCGCCGATGTAGATGAAGCCAACGACTACTTCTCGAAACATCCATTGGAGAATGCCCTGATTTTGATTAAAGGTTCCAACAGCATGCATCTCAACAAGTTAACTGCAATTCTTGAAGCATGAGAAACGAATGGGACGGTATCGGAATCATGTCCGGCACCTCGTTGGACGGAATTGATTTAGCGTGGTGTCATTTTGCCCGGAAAGAGGACGGCGAATGGCATTACCACGTCCAAAAAGCGGTAACGGTACCCTACGAAGACCGTTTCCGTCAACGCTTGGCTGACGCCTCTCATCTCTCTGCTTTAGAATACGTTAAGTTAAACAACGACGTAGCCGATGTCTTTGCCAAGGCGGTCAACGAGTGGTTGGGCGACGGTCCGCGTCCCGACTTCCTCGCCTCGCACGGGCATACCGTCTTCCATCAGCCGCAAATCGGGCTGACCACGCAAATCGGCAATGGGGCGGTTTTGGCAGCTAAGACCAATATCTTGACAGTCTGCGATTTCCGCACCAAAGACGTGGCTTTGGGTGGACAAGGGGCTCCGTTGGTTCCGATCGGCGACGAGTTGCTTTTTGGATCATACGATGCCTGCCTCAACCTCGGAGGATTTTCCAATATTTCGTATCGTTCTGAAAACAAGCGTATTGCTTACGATATTTCGCCTTGTAATATGGCACTCAACAAGTTAGCCAATCTTGCGGGATTGCCATACGACAAAGACGGGCAATTGTCTTGCAAAGGCAACATCATCCCCAATTTGCTGGAAAAGTTGAACCGATTGGACTATTACCATCAAAAACCGCCAAAATCGCTGGGGAAAGAGTGGTTCGACAGCTTCTTTTGGCCTGAAATTGTACCGTTTCTTGACGAGAACAACTGGGAAGATTTAGCCCGAAGCGTCGTGGAGCATGTCGCCATCCAGATAGCCGCCAACGTGCCGCAATACGCGAACACGATGTTGGTTACCGGCGGTGGCGCACATCACCGTTTCCTCATCCAACAGATTCAGAATCAGAAAGAAAGGTTGAATATTATCATCCCGGACAACTTGATTATTGACTATAAGGAGGCATTGATATTCGCTTTCCTAGGACTCCTGCGATTGAACGGCGAAAACAATTGCCTGCGCAGTGTCACGGGTGCCATCGAAGATTGTTGCGGTGGAGCCGTCTATCGCTAAGCCACTTGCAATAAATCACATTCGCGCATCACATCGCATACGTTGCGATACCTGAAAAAAATGTACCTTTGCCCGCCAAATAAAATCACCCGTAAACGATTATGAATCAGATAATCACCCTCTTAAGCGACTGGCGGCTGCGCGACCCTTACATAGCCATGCTCAAAGGCGAACTGCTCAAAGCGATGCCCGAATCCCGAATCATCGACGTCACCCATTACGTCGATAAGTTCAATCTGCTGCAGACCGCCCTGCTGACGAAAACCAGCTACCAATCGTTCCCTGAGAACTCCATCCACCTGATAATGACCAATATGTCGCTCAACTCCACCTTCTCCCCCGTGGCATTGTACCACAACGGACATTGGTTCATCGGGGAGGATAACGGAGTCTTCTACCTTATGTTCGGACAAGAGGCCGCGCTAAAAGGGTATCAACTCTCTGACAATAAAGGGAATACGCTATCGCAAATTCTGCAACTGATACAACTGGCCAGTGACGGCCAAATGCAATCCAGCGCGTCCGAATACCTGAACTTCAAACGTATGTTCCTCGAAATGCCCGAGCATTCGACTGAGAATCAACAAATTGAGGGCAAAATCGTCTATATTGACGCCTTTCTCAATGCTATCACAGACATTCCGGCGACCTTGTTCGAAAAAGCGGTGGGCAACCGTCCGTTCAAGGCCACTATCCAGTCGAAAGGATTCTGGACGGTCACAGAATACGCGGAATCGTACCGTCCCTCGGAGGAGGATGAAATGTTTCTCTGCAAAAACGCGTTGGGCCTGATTGAAATTGCTGGTTACCAGCTGGATGTCTCAACATTAGCGGATTTGGAACCGGGCGACAAAATCATCATCAAATACGAGTAGTATGTTTACGGTAGGTTTAGTTCAGGCGAACATTAAGCCAGGCGACAAGTCTGGCAATCTGGCGCACTACGCAGAATGGTTGGAGCAGCAAATCCAAGAACCTGTGCATCTGTTGGTGTTTCCGGAGATGTTCAATTGCGGTTTCTCGCCAATAATCATGGACGATGCAGAGCCTGAGAACGGCGACAGCATCTACTTTCTTTACATGACCGCCTACAAATTCCAATGCGATGTGGTGGCCACGTTGCCCATATTGCGCGATGGAAAACTCTACAACCGGCTCGTCTGGTTCTCCCGCGACCGCATCTTAGGCAGTTACGACAAACGTCACCTTTTCATCGGAGAGGAGGAGTTCTTCACGCCCGGAACGAACAAGGCCATCGTCAATACATTGGGGCACAAGTTCTTACCTCTCATCTGCTTCGACGTGCGTTTTCCGGAATGGAGTCGGAACCACGTGGTGAACGGGAAATTCGACTACGATTGTCTCCTCTATACGGCCAACTTCCCGTCGCCACGCGAAAACGAGCTGCTGACACTCGCCCGTGCCCGCGCCATCGAGAACCAGGCATACGCATTGGTAGTCAACCGAACGGGCGTGGACGGTTATGGACGTGATTACGCCGGTGGCTGCGCAGTCATCAACCCGCATGGTGAAATCGAAGCACAAACCACATCCACCCGCGAGGAAATTTTGATCCATTCCTGCAATTTCGACACGCTAAAACCCCTCCGAGAGCTCTTCCCCATCTCCAAATTCTGGTAGTAATCTCCCGTTAGGCAACCTTATCTCACTAAAAAACAGTTATTTATAAAAAATTTCAAAAAACTGTCGGAGTATAAAAAAAAAGTGTATTTTTGCAGCCTCAATCCAACGATGGTGCTGTAGCTCAGTTGGTAGAGCAACGGACTGAAAATCCGTGTGTCACTGGTTCAATTCCCGTCAGCACCACAAGCCCCGAAACTTTCGGGGCTTTTTTATTTTCCTACTTGGGCTCTCCTCGAAAAATCGTACTTTTGCAGCCGTTTTGAAATGATGAAAAAGCACGTAAGGATAGGGTTTTTGTTGTTCATTCTGACAATCGTCAGCCTGTGCGGACAAGCACAGAGCCGACGCGACAGCATACGGGCACAACGACTGCGGGAGGTCAGCATCGATGCTGGCTCGCCACAGAAGGTCTATGCCGGACCCGCCGCCGTGCAGCAGATTTCCGCACAGGAACTCAAACAGCTTCCAACACTACAACTCTCTGATGCACTGAAGTATATGTCAGGCGTGGTGGTAAGGGACTACGGCGGCACCGGCGGTATGAAGACGGTGTCGGTGCGCGGCCTCGGCACCCAACACACCGGCGTCGCCTACGACGGCATCGCCCTCACCGACTGCCAGACCGGCCAAATCGACCTTGGCAAGCTCTCCCTCGAGAATGTCGCCTCCATCTCCCTCAACATCGGAGTAAACGACCGGATTTTCGTTCCCGCAAGACTCTTTTCGTATAGCAGTCTCTTGAGTATCAATACGATAAAAACAATCCCGGAGACTCCGTTCCATTTCCGCGTAGGTGGCACCGTCGGACTTTACGGACTCTACTCGCTCCAAGCTGGCGTAACGCACAAAGTTGTCTCCAAAAAGCGTCCCGACAGACTCTTCTACTGGAATCTGTCTGCGGATGCTATGCGCTCCAAAGGCAACTACCCCTACACGCTGCACTACGGCGGGATAAACGACAGCGTATCGCACGAAACACGGAAAAACGCTGAGACAAAGACTCTTAACACGGAATTCAACGCCGTCTGGCAACTTGACAGAACACAGCAGCTCAACGCCAAACTCTACTATTACAATTCTGCACGCGAACTGCCCTCCGCCACCATTTTCTACAACAGCATCTCCCGCCAGAAACTGTGGAACCAAAACGCGTTCGGGCAAGTTCATTACCATAAGTATTTCAACGAACGGTGGGCATACCAAGCGAACGGCAAGTTCAACTATGACTACACACGCTACTACGATCCCGACTACCTCAACGCGGCGGGTTTCCTTGACAACCGCTATCATCAACATGAAAGCTATCTGTCTAATACTGTGCTTTATACGCCTATCTCAGAGAAAGATTCGATGCAAAACCTGTCGCGGCTGCAATTCGCATTGGCGCAAGATGTGTTTTACCAGCAGATGACAGCCAACTCTTTGGACTACGCGCATCCCGGACGGCTGACTTCGCTCACCTCGCTGTCGGGAGTCATCTCGGGAAAACGCTGGAAATTCAACGCCAACCTGTTGCTCACCTACGTAAACAACATTATCGCGGAAAACCCTGAAATGCAAGATTATACACATCTGTCCCCTGCCATCGGCGGCTCGTTTGAACTGACGAGGACGCTACACCTGCGCTTCTTTTACAAAAATATCTTCCGGATGCCGACCTTCAACGACTTGTATTATCGGGAAGTGGGTAACGTGAATCTCAACCCCGAGAAGACGCATCAGTGGAACCTCGGTCTTGTGCTGAAGGAGGTGCACCTCGCCGCCGGACGTGTGACCACCTCCACCACCCTCGACGGCTATTTCAACATCGTGAAAGACAAAATCGTGGCATTCCCGTCGCACAACCTCTTCTCCTGGACGATGCTGAACTACGGGAAAGTCTATGTGGCGGGCGCGGAACTGAACACCTATTGGCAGTACCGCGTCAACAACCGCTATGCCTTGATGCTGAACGGCAACGTGACGTATCAATGGGCGGTGGACCGCACCGACCCCGCCGGAAAAACGTTCAATCATCAGATTCCTTACACGCCGCGTTGGTCGGGCTCGATGAGCGTAAGCGCACAAACACCTTGGATAACAGTCACTTACGCATTTATCGGCTGCAGCAAGCGGTACGCCCTTTCGCAAAATATCCCCGCGAACGAAGTCCCAGGCTATTTTGACCACAGCATCACCTTAGGCCATGATTTCAACTTCAAACGATCCGTCCTCAGCCTCAAACTGGAACTGCTGAACATCACAAACCAGCATTACGAAATCATCCGGAATTATCCGATGCAAGGTTTCGGACTGCGGTTCAAAGTAGTGTATGATTTCGGCTAATGGTTAGACTGTACAGTGAACTTGCTGTTTCCCAGCGTTTTGAATAATCCTATCCAATAGCCACATCCGTAACAGACGTGGATGGCGGCAAAAACCACGGGCATCCACAAGATGTCGGGCCAACGACGTGTGCACCGCAGTCCGGCAAAAAAGGCGATCAGGATGTAAAGCACTAATATGGGAAGATATATCCACCGTATAGTGCAGCCGAACAGGCTGAGCACCCCTCCGAAAAGAATGCCTCCCACAAAGAGTGGCGGGAAGAATTGCCGTAGGGTTGTTGGTTTTTGTAATTTTTTGTTTACCAATGGTTTGAACAACCCATATTGGTAAAACATCTTTGCGGTCTTGTTTATTGAGCTGCGGGCGAAATAGTCGGTTACAACCTGCGGAAGAAGCAGGATTTTGCCGCCGTTTTGGATAATACGGCCGTTGAACTCGTCGTCCTGATTACGCACCAGTTCCTCATCGAAAAGCCCGATTTTGTCGAAAACATCCCGACGGAAACAGCCAAAGGGCACCGTATCGACCCATTTCTCACAATCGGCACCGATGCGGAAGTAGGAATTGCCCATTCCAAACGGGGAGCTCATGGCGTGTGCGATGGCACGGCACTCCGGCGTGTCCTTCGCAGGCAACGTACGGCAAACCCCACCGACATTGTCCGCGTTTGTTTCCTGTAACTTGTTGACTAATACGGAGAAGTAATCCGTCGGATACTTGGCATGCGCATCCAGCCGCAAGATAATCTCTCCCTTCGCAGCACGTATGCCGATATTCAGACCGGAGGGAGCAATGCGCTTCGGATTGTCCAACAACTGGATAAAGGGATACTGCCGACTATACTCCTTGACAATCTCGCGGGTTCGGTCTCCGCTCATCCCATCCACAAAGAGCACTTCCAGTTCTTCTTTCGGCCAATCCTGCGCAATGACAGACCGAATGCACTCTTCGATGCGGTTTTCTTCGTTGTATATGGGGCAAATGACGGTTAACATGACGTAAGACTTAAACGTTAGAACTGGTTATACAAAATGGCATATTGCTGTGCGATGGCAGGCCAACGGAACGCTTCGAAAGTATCAGACGGAAGGGCTTTGTAGCTTTCGGGCTGTGCCATCATCTTACGCAATTTTGCAGCTATATCATTTACATTCAACGGATTGACACTTTCTCCAATCGACTCGGGGAACATTCCGTCGATAGCCTCGCCCTGACTCCACAGCACCGACAAGCCTTGCGACAATGCCTCCACATAGACCAACCCGAAAGTCTCCGACTTCGACGGCATGGCAAAGATGCGGTTGGCTCGATAGAGGGATTTCATCGCGTCCAAGTCCGTGATTTTGCCATGGTAAGTGATCCAATCAGCGTGATGCTGCATCAGAGCGAGCGCTTGATTCTCGCCGTTGCCGCCTGCGCCCGCGACATCTAGATGTAGGTCCGGAAACTCACCGCGCAGGGACTCCAGGGCCCGGATCAAACGAGGCAGGTTCTTGTTGCGAGTGAAATTGCCGGCATAGAGCAAGTGATGAGGACTGGCTGTATTTTCACTCTGTATGTTGTTAATCCAGAAAGCGTTGAGCCCATTTGAGATAACGACGGACTTCTGTTCGGCTTCATCGCGCATCCCGAACAGGGTGGGATGTTTGAGCAGCCGTTGTCTAAGGTTCGGCGTGATGAAGACCACCTTCGCAGCCCCTTCGATGACAGCGCGATGCACCCACCAAAGATGCGGCAGGTAGCGGAGGAAGTCGTTCAGGTCGCTGTTTCGCACGGCTACCAAATAGGGGATGCCGTACTTGCGGTGCAACTCCAAAGCCGTCATACCGTCACTGAAGAGATTGGTGGCGTGGATGCAGGAGACGCTGTTCAAGTCCACCGTTTTCTCGATTTCCTTGACGGTACGCTCGATTTTGTGGAAGAAGAAGGCCCGGTGAATCCGTTTGAGGATATGAGCGAAGACAAACTCCGTATTCGAGGCGTCAAAGCGGTTGTCCTCGGACGCGCCCTTTCGCAGCGGCACAAAAACGGTCTGCTTTACGCCTTTCGCATCGAGTTCGCGGTACAAGTTGCTGTGTACCTTGCTGTTAGTAAAATCATTGCTAAGATGTAGCACAGTACCGGCACCAACTGCATCGGGACGACTTTGCGGGGGATCGTGCGGGCGCAACGAGAATCCCAAAAGCAGAAACGCCATCATCTGCACCAATCCCGGTCCGTATGGGAAGTTGGGCTCTGCGAAGCTGATGAGCAACGGAATGCAGCAGACAATCCAGCCGACTTGCTTCACCTGTGATTTTCTGGTCTTGAAAACCTCAATCAACGCACTGATACCGAAATAGATATAAAACAAAAGCAACGGAAGGGAAAAGACACTGTAACGCACCAATCGCAGCAACGGATAGTTGTGGATGAACGGAATCTTCATCGGGTTATGCAACTCCTCCACGGTGTGATGGTGCCGCAGAATCTCCATGCCCTGCTGATTACGGTTCCAACGCCGCGAGGTGATATCATTGATATTGTCCACGTTTTTGCCGCCATACATGAACGTGTGCAGCTCATCACTGATAAACCCTGTATAGATAATCACACCAATGAGGATTATACCGATGATGGTCAGCACCGCCTTCACATTCCACTTCACACGGAAATCGGCCTCTTTGGCGGTAATGAGCAACATGCAGGCTATCAAGGCGAAACAGTCGGAGCGAGCGCGTATCAGCACAAGACAGAGCAAGGCGAGAAAACTGATCACCCAGAAAGAGACGCGTTGTTCCCGCCACTTCATTCCGAAGTAGAAACAACCGACAGCCCCGATGGCAACCATGGCCCCGACCTGATTTTTACCCTCGTCAAACATGTAGTATTCAGGCACATACAGACCACCCGCGTAAACCAAACTGTTGCAAATCGTGACCGCCACCATCAGGACAGTGTAGTAGTAGCAGATGTCCGCCCAGTCGCGCTCTTTCCACTCCAGGTTAATTCCGAGAATGACGGTGATGAGTGCGACCACCAACTGCGCAATGTCGGAGATACGGACGGGTATAAACAAGTACACCAGCGCCATACTGGCAATCGTGAGGATCAACAATCGCACGAAACGTACAGACAAACTGCGTGTTAGCGAAAAAGTCAGGACCAAAGCCGCCGCTGTCATCGCCATAATGGCGTAACGCATGATGTAATAGACGGGCGTAAGGTAAATCCACGGGAGAAACATCAGCGTGGAAAGAACCAATATTGTGATAACCAGCGTTTTGGCAATTCGTTGTTTATTCATCGGTTTGCGATTTATTCTTCGTTATACATAATGATGCATCGGCAGTTCCACCATCTCGCCGAAGAGCAGGTCACTTTCGGGAAGGCGCCCATAGTCGAAGCCGCCTGACGGGGTGAACGTGAGTTCGCCGAACCAGCCGTGGCCGTGCTCGAGGTAGAAGTCGGCGCGCACGAACGGGAACGGTTCAGAAAGCTTCTCGGCATATTCAAAAAGTTGGTCGATGCCTTCGGGCTTGGGCACCGTGAATCCCTCGGGCGCCTCCTTGCCTTGACGGTTAAGCCGTTGCAGTTGCCAGTCGCGGTCGAAAAAGTAGAACGCCGGCTTCCGCCCGTCCTCGCGCCCAATACAGCAGAGCACGTATTTCGCCTCGCCGTTGAAGCAGTAGAACTTGTAATCCACCGGTGAATTTCCGTGCTCCGGCTCGATGAATTCCTCGCAAAGCAGCACCTTCTCGTCCACATCATACTGCGGTTCGGCAGCCAACAAATGGAACTTCAGCTTCTGGAAGCGTTTCAGGTCATTGATAGCAGCCGCCTTGTCGAGGTTTTTCTTGTCCGTGCAGACCACATTGCCGCCATTCCCGAAATTCCACTTGAGCACGAATTTGTCGGGCAGCGCGTCCCAGTTGATCTCGTCCGGATCGTGATAGATGGCGATCACTCTCGTCAAAATATTCTCCAACCCTTTGCTTTTCACATAATTACGTACCCTCATTTTGTCTGCGCACTGCTTCACCAAATCGTTATCCTTGTAGTAATACAGTTTCATCCACTGAATCTTTTCGTCCAAGGTTTTGGGATTTTTCAAGTCAGGTTTCCGGTGATGGCACAACTTGAAGAGCAGGTTGATGGTCCATTTCGGCGACAACGTCGTCAACAGGTAGCGGAAACGGAGATTGGAGTTAGAGCGTATTTCCATATTGCTTATCGATTTTTGCGGTGAATAAGGTTGGTAACAATATCTGTATAGGTTTGTAACCCTTCGATTTTCAAGAGTTTGGCAAGAAGAAGATAGAGCGCGGCATATACGATGATCTGGACGAGCATGACAAGATACAGGTGTATATGCAGCACCGAGCCCAAACCGTAAGTGAGCGCACCGGCAAGGGCGGCAACGATGAAACAGGGCCCGACATCGCCTAACTGTCTGAATACCCCATAGTTAATCAACTTTTTATTAACTAAACCATTGATTATAAAGGTAATATATGCGACACTGGCGACCGCCCAGAGAAGTCCGTAGATACCGTACCGCACTCCAGCGAAGATGAGTCCGATACCAATAACACGCTTGGTAATCTGGATGATAAAATAGATTTTTCCCTTTCCTAAAGCTTTGATTACATTCGTGTTAAGCGTGTTGATGGTGTATATAAGGCCGGAAATGCACAGAATTTGGAAATAGGGGGCGGAAGTCTCCCATTTGGCGCTATAGAGAAGCGTGATAAGCGGCAACGCGATGATAATCAGCAGGATCATCATCGGGAAGTTGACAAAGGCAAGGGCCTTCGTGCTCCTGCGCATGCCCGCGAGAAGACGCTCGGAATCGTCCTGGAGAGAGGCAAACGCCGGGAAGGTCACGTCATTGACGATGGACGACAATCCCGTGACGGGCACCTCCTCCAACTTCTTGGCCTGCATGTAGTAGCCGAGGTTGCCGGCGGGGAATTTTTTTCCGATAATCAGCCCCTGCAAGTTGGTGTACAGCGTTTCCGCCAGGGACGAGAGGAGCATGAGCCCCCCGAAGCTGAAGAGCTGTTTGAGGGAGACCATGCTGAACTCCAAAGTCGGACGCCAGCTGCTCATCTTCCAGAGCAACAGCACATTGACAACGGCAGCGATGATGGCGGAGGCCACCAAACTCCAGGCACCGAAACCGCGCAGGGCCATCGGTATGGCGATGAGCGTGCCTGCGAATGCCGCCGCCATGTTCCGGATGGCCAACGACCGGAAATCCATCCGCTTTTGCAGCTGCGTGTACTGCACGATGGCGAAGGACTGGATGATGAGTACAGAACTCTGCACCCGAAGCATCGGCTGAAGGATGGGCAGACCGTAGAAACGGGCCACGGAAGGCGCAATGGCGAACAATATAAGGTAAAAAAGTGCGGCGAAAACCAAATTCCAATAGAAAACGGTGGAATAATCGAGGTGGGTGGGGTTCTTCTTTTGGATTAAGGCAGCCCCTAAACCGCCTTGAATGAAGATGTTGGAGACAGCGAGGAAGATGGCCAACATTCCAATGCAGTCGAAGTCTTCCGGCATCAGCAGCCGCGCCAAAACGAGGTTGGAGAGAAAGTTGATAGTCAACGTTCCCACCTTACCCACGGCACTCCACATCATGCCGAAGACCGTCCTGTCTTTCAGATTGTCCTCTACCATCTCTTATCAACTACCTTTGGCAAAATCAGTTAGATAATCAAAACGCGGGGTAAGACGCCCGTTTTTCAGGATCGTGGCACGCTCGATGACTTCGCTGGGCCGGCGTTCCAAGAGAGGCGTAAGCACGTGCTCAATGAGTTGCTCCCCAAAGTAGGCGCTGGTATCGGCGGCAAGAGCATTCGGACAGGTGTCCACCGCCATGACCGTGATGTGACTGTCGGAGGAGAATGCGGGCTGCTCCGCGGCGGTCAGCGGATCATAATCGTAATAGGGCGCATCATGGGTGGAGGCGCGCAGAGTCGATTGGAGGCTGCCGCGGATGTCGCAACTGATGTCGCCGATGAAACGGATGCGCAGTTCCGGGTCAGCCAAATCACTGGCAGTCAGATAGACCGGAGCTTCCGAGTTCCAAAAGTGGGCGGCGATGAGAATGTCGGCTTGATGGCCCCAACGCATAAAATCGCTGCGGTAGTCGGCAGGGTGCGCGAGGAAATCTGACCAAGTGAAGGCCGTCCCGTCACGACGCACATTCAGCTTGTCGGCGTCAGCCACGCAGTACGAAAACTCGTGAACAGGCATTCCAGAGAGAAATTCCGACTCTGTAAGTCGTTTAGCGCCAATCTGTTCCAAGAGTTCCTGTACTCCGTGCGACACGCGTCCGTTGCCGGTGACCAGCAGTCGTACGGCAGGAAGTTCAATTGCGCGCAACGCGGAGAGGAGCTTCTCCATAGAGAAGTGGCGGTCGGGTTTCGGCAGTTCGTACAGCCCGTGACGCAACCCGTAGCCGCGGAGGGTATAGTAGGTGCCCACGAAACCGGCCCACCAGCCGAAAGCACAGAGCCTCCTGTTCTGGTCATCCACCAAATACTCGTAGTCGGAGAAGGTGATGTTTTTGGCCATAAGAGCCTGTAACAGTGGGAGATTAGCGGACTGCTGTTTGGCGAAATGGCCGAAGAAGAAGTAGTGCTTGCCTGGAAGGAGCGCACGGATGTCCACCTCTTTGATGCCGAGCAGCAGGTCGCAGTCGGCCACGTTTTCCCGCACTTCGGCACCTGCCTCGCGGTAGGCATCGTCTGGATAGGCGCGGGTGTCGCTCGTCTGCACCACAAACTCATCGACAGGATAGCGCTCCCGAAGCACCGCAATCTGCGCCGGTGTCAGCGCGACACGGTTGTCAACGGGGATCTTCGTCTCACGTATCAGTCCGATTTTCATTACTTTCGGTATATTTTCTCCCTAATTTAACACGCTGCAAAAATACAAAAAGAACCTTATTATTCGGATATTTTTAAGCATCCCGAATACTAAAAATCGACCTGCTTCGTTATGCAGGTTTACGGAGGCGGATGCGGGGGTTAAGCCCGCCGCCACGGTCGAAAATTGCGCATTCGTGCGTTTTGAAAATTATGTATCTTTGCAGGTTTTAAAAAATCAAACTTATAAGAGCGAAATCATACTTCATGAGCAAGCAGAAAAACGGCAATTCCCGAGGAAAACTCAGCCCTGACAGACCGGGCTTCCACATATTGCTGGCCATAGCGGTCACCGCGGCCATCTTTATCCTGGCCATCCTGTTCCTCAGACTGTTCACCCGCCACGGGCACGAAATCGAGATGCCCTCCTACGCCGGACAATCGGCCCAAGAGCTGACGCAAAGCGGGAAGTCGGAGGGGTTCGTCTTTGTGGTCAACGACGAGCTGTACGAAAACGGCACCACCCCGGGCACGGTGCTGAAACAGAACCCGCTCCCGGGCGAGAAGGTCAAACGCGGCCGCAAGGTCTATCTCACGGTCGCCGCCGCCGAACCACCGACCATCAAAATGCTGGAGCTGAGAGATTTGTCACTACGCCAAGCGCAGATTATGATTGAATCGCAAGGATTGGTGCTCGACCGCGTCATCGAGAAGCCGAGCCCGTACGAGAATGTGGTGCTGGAAGTGCTCTACAAAGGTCACTCCATCGCGCAGGGAACCCCCATCAAACAAGGCGAGAAAATCACTCTTGTGGTAGGCAAGGACATCGGCGACCTGCCCGACAGCGACAGCACCCGCACCGAAACATCTGAAAATTAGTATGAACCATATTGAACAAAGCCAATCTATGAAATTGACATTGAGAATCGGCATTCTGTGCCTGCTTTTAATCCCCTTCTCCTTAAAATCCCAGGAGATGCTGACCGGCATCGTCCAAAACCCCGTTGTGGTGAAGGCAGCCAAAAAGGGCACCCCCGTGCGCTCCGGACAATCGGTGAGACTCCCGTTTGTGGACGACTTTTCCAACTACAGCGGCTATCCCGACCCCAAGCTCTGGCAGGACGACCTGGCCTACGTCAACACCGGGTTCGCCGTCTATCCCCCCACCATCGGGGTGGTGACCCTCGACGCCCTTGACGCATTCGGCCAAGTCTATGCCCACGCTGTACGGCTTCCTTTTCCCGCCGACACGCTGACTTCCAATCCGATACGCCTCGACAGTAACTTCACGCAGCACCGCCCGATGCACGTCTCCGACTCCCTCTACCTGAGCTTCTACTACCAACCGGCAGGCGCCAGCAAGACCTATCCCGCCGGCGGTTGGCAACTTGTGGGCGACTCCCCCGAACATTCCGACAAATTGGTCTTGGAATTCGGGTATGCCACTGGAGACCAAGTGTTCGCCGGATTCGAATACGGCGAGTACATCATTGGAGAAGACGAATACTACCAAGCGGGCGATTCCATCGAAAACCCCTTTATCCCAGGCACTTACTATGTATTTGAGAGCAGTGCATACGCCGGTGAAACCATCCTGATGCCTACGGACTCCATCTTCGAGGATGAATATGTCTGGAACGAAGTCTGGTCATCCTACGGCGGCAACGTGAGCGATTGGCTGGACGAAAATCCGTATGAGTACTTCAAACAGGTGATGATTCCGATTGTCGATGAAGGGTATTTCCGTAACAACTTCCAGTTCCGATTCCGGAATTATGCCAGCCTGGACCAGGATTCCTGGACTACTGGAAACATCGTCGGTTGGTCCAGCAACTGCGACCAATGGAACATCGACTACGTGCGACTCGACCTCAACCGCCGGTACAATGACCTCTACCCGAACGATGTGGCGTTTGTAAGTCCCTCGATGTCAACGCTTACCGAGTATCAAGCGATGCCCTGGAAGCAGTATCGCGCTTCGGATATGATTACGAGGTTCCACAACGACCTGAGCAACCTCTCCAGCTCCCCCAAGAACACGAGCTATACCTTCAATATTGTCAAGAACCACGCCCAGACGATCTACGTCTCGCCCTTGAACAACGAAAACGCGGATCCCTATTATACGCACGGTCTGCACGATGCGGAGCACCATGTCTCCCCGCAACTGGAGATGGCCTACGAATATGACGGTGCCGACAGCGCGGAGTTCACCATTACACACATCTTCAGTATGGTGGGCGTGACCGACGAGTGCCGCTCGAATGACACATCCGTTTTCGAACAGAAATTCTACAACTACTACGCATACGACGATGGCACGGCGGAAGCAGGCTACTGTCTGCTCTCGTCCATGACGAACCCGCAAGCCTCGCTCGCGGTGAAGTTCAAGCTCGCCGAACCCGACACGCTGCAGGCGGTGCGGATGTGGTTCAACCGCACTCTTAACGACGAAAACGTGGCGCCGTTCACCTTGATGGTCTGGGCCAACGACGGCGTTTGCGCTGACGGCAGCGAAGGTCCCGGCACCGTACTCTACGAGATGCCCGCGCAATTGCCGGAGTTCGCCGACGACTACTTGGATTTCGTGCCCTACTATCTGGACGAGCCGCTGCCCGTTTCGGGAACCTTTTACGTCGGTTTCTACCAAGACAACGATGTGCAGCTGAACCTTGGTTATGATCCGGCCCGTGGTCGGCAAGTCGTTCGACCATTCGTCTGTACCCCAACACGCCGCCCGCAACATCCGCATGTACCCGAATCCCACAAACGGCACGGTCCACATCCAAACGGAAGATTTCGACAGCGACTTTGACTATCGAATCACAAATGTGTTTGGGCAATGCTTGGAATCGGGGAAACTCTATACAAACGAACTGTCGTTGGAGAGATTCCCCACGGGTGTCTATTTTATCCAGTTATCTTCTGGGAATCAGGCTATTGTCACGGAAAAAATAATCAAACAGTAATATGAAGTTCAATTTAACCAGACCTTTGGTCTTCTTTGACTTGGAGACCACCGGCTTGAATGTCGGAAAAGACAAAATCGTGGAGATTTCGATGCTGAAAGCGATGCCCGACGGCGAGGAGATCAGCCGTACGGAGCTTATCAACCCAGGGATGCCGATTCCCGACGAAGTGTCGGCCATCCATGGCATTACGGACGAGGATGTGCGCGACAAGCCCACGTTCGCGGAGATTGCCGACGACCTGTTGGCTTTCATCGGAGACGCGGATCTTGCCGGGTTCAACTCCAACAAATTCGATGTACCCTTATTAGTGGAAGAGTTCCTGCGTTGCGGCCGCCGTTTTGACTTACGCAACCGCTATCTCATTGACGTTCAGAACATTTTCCATAAGATGGAACCGCGAAATCTCGTGGCCGCCTACAAGTTCTACTGCAACAGCGACCTCACGGACGCTCACCATGCCAGTGCCGACACCAAAGCCACGTGCGAGGTGCTGAAAGCCCAGCTCGACCGCTACGACGGCGTGGAATACACCGACCGTCACACAAAGCGCACGTATGTGCCCGTGAAGAACGATGTGAAGGCGTTGAGCGCATTCACCACCGAGCGGCAGACCGTCGATTTGGCCGGCCACATCGTGATGGACGCCCAGCAGCGCGCGGTGTTCAACTTCGGCAAGCACAAGGGTATTCCGGTGAACGAGGTCTTCAGAAAGGAGCCCGCCTACTACGACTGGATGATGAAGGCCGACTTCCCGCTCTACACCAAAGAGGTCATCACGCAGATTTACCACGAAGTTTCCTTGGAGAAGAAATTCTCAAGGTAACGGAATGGAGAGTATAACAAACGCCCCGTCTGGCCGATGCCGGACGGGGCGTTTTGGTAATGGGTCTATCAGGGTTTACTTCTCCTCGAAGGAGATTTCGCCCGAAGGCCTTCTATTCTGCTCTTTTTCCTTGCTCTTTTGGAGCTGCTTCTTGATGGCGTCAATGGCGAGGTCGGTAGCCTCCTCAAAGGATTTGGCAGTCTTACCGGCACGAGCATCGTAGCCCCGGACGTTCATACTGATGTCAACGGTCTTGTTCTCCGGCGCTTCGGTGTTCTCCAGTTTCAGCGCGACATCGGCACCCATGATGCCGTCATGCAGCCTGTTCAGCTTCTCCACCTTCTCAGTGATGAAGCTCTCCAATTTCTGATCCGCTTTGAAGTGTACGGAATTGATGTTAATTTTCATAAAAACCTCCTTTTAATTTATGCTCTTGGATGAGCTTGTTGATAAATGGACTTCAATTGTTCGATGGAATTGTGCGTATAAACCTGCGTGGCCGCCAGCGAGCTGTGACCCAAAATGGTCTTGATTGCGTTCAAGTCCGCCCCGTTGTTGAGCAGATGCGTGGCGAACGTGTGCCGGATCACGTGCGGGCTGCGCTTGTCGATAGTGGTCACCATATCCAGATATTTCCGTACAATTCGATACACTGCCTTCGGATAAAGTTGCTTTCCGTTAGCGGTGACAAAGATATAATTATTTTCGGTTCCGTCGGAAAATTTTTTTTGCAAGTTTTCCAAGTACAATGTCAATAACTCTGACAGCCGATTGCCGAACGGAATGATGCGTTCTTTGTTCCGTTTTCCTAATACCTTGAGCGTATTATCCTGAAAATGAATATCTTGCACTTTGATATTCAGCAGTTCCGATTCACGCATCCCGGTGGCGTAGAAGAGTTCAAGAATGGTACGGTCGCGCAGACCCTCGAAGGATTCTTCGAAAGGAATGTCATTGAACAGATGTTCCATGTCGCGTTGTTCCACATATTGCGGCAGTTTCTTGGGCAGTTTCGGGGCGTGGATAGTGAGTGTCGGATTCACAGTTAACTCTTTGATTTTCAACTTATAGCGATAAAAAGCCTTCACTGCGCTGATCTTGCGGCTCACGGATCGCGCTTCCAAAGATTCATCCTCCAACAATGAGATAACCCATGCCCGGATATCCCCGCTATGAACATCCGACAGTTGATGAATTTCCAACCTCTCCTCCAAGAATTGGAAGAATTGGGACAAATCTATTCCATAAGCGGTCACCGTGTGTGGGGAGACGCGCTTCTCGTATTGGAGGTAGTCGATGAAATCTTCGTATGACATAGGGTTAGGTTTGGAGGTTAGGGTTTATGGTTTAAGGGGGTGCCACCTTAAGGAGGGGATAAAAAAAAACAGGGATGCGTCCCTGTTTCTCGTGATTGACAAAACCGTCTGTTACTCGTTTTCAGCGGCGCGAAGCTGCTGGACGTAGATGGCCTTGCGCAATTGCTCCCGTCTGATGACGCTCTTTTTGGTGAATTCCTGACGGGCGCGGATTTCTTTCTTCACGCCGATCTTGTCGAATTTCTTTTTCAGTTTCTTGAGCGCTTTGTCGATGGACTCGCCTTCTTTAATGGGAACAATAATCATAAAAAATACCTCTTTCTTTAATTGGTGAAAAAATTTTTTTGAGGCGGCAAAAATACACTTTTTTTGATATATCCCGCCACGAAAACAATCATTTTCTTACAACGAGTAAATGATTGAGAATCATCCATATAGCAAAAAGAGGATGCCGTGACAGCATCCTCTTTTGTAGCAACAATGGTGAAATTTAGCAGTCCACGATGGTGCACCAACCGTACTTGTCTTCGATTTCGCCATATTGGATGCCCATGAGGATCTCGCGCATCTTGATGGACCAAGGACCGGGTTTGCCGTCTTTGGAGATGACATACTCCTTGCCGGTCTCTCTGTCCTGAATCTTGTGGATGGGGGAGATGACGGCGGCGGTACCGCAGGCGCCAGCTTCCTCGAAGGTGTCGATCTCATCGAGTCTGACGTGGCGTCTTTCGACCACGAGACCGAGGTCCTCAGCGATGGTGCGGAGGCTCATGTTGGTGATGGAGGGCAGGATGGAGCCGGAATCCGGGGTCACATACTTGCCGTCCTTGATGCCGAAGAAGTTGGCGGGACCAGCCTCGTCGATGAAGGTTTTCGTCTTGGCATCGGCGAAGATGGAGGCGCTGAAGCCTTCCTTGTGGGCGCGCTCGCCGGCGCGGAGGGAAGCGGCGTAGTTACCGCCGACCTTCACGTGACCGGTGCCCAGAGGAGCCGCACGGTCATAATCCTTGGCGATCTGCATGTCAGTGGGTTTGAAACCTTCTTTGAAGTAAGGTCCGACGGGCATCACGAAGACAACGAAAAGGTATTCGTCGGCGGGTTTCACACCGATGGTGGCGCCAGTGCCGATGAGCAACGGGCGGATGTAGAGGGAACCCTCGGTGCCGTAAGGCGGGATGTACCCGGCGTTGGCCTTGATCACCATCTCCAATGCGTCGAAGAACAGCTTTTCCGGAATGGGGGCCAGCATGATAGTGTCGGCGGAATTGTTGAGACGTTTCCAGTTCTCTTCCCAGCGGAACAAACGGACTTTGCCGTCTTTGCCGCGGAAGGCCTTCATGCCTTCGAAAGCCTCCTGGCCGTAGTGCAGGCAGGAAGCTGCCATGTGCATCGGAATGTACTCGTCAGAGGTCAATTCCAGTTTTCCCCACTCGCCGTTTCTGAAGTAGCAACGGACATTGTAATCGGTTTTCACATAACCGAATGAAAGGTTTTTCCAATCGATATTTTTCATAAAAAATTTATTTGATAGGTATTTTTATACGGTTAATAAACTGTCAATAGCATATTTGGACAACTTTTTGCGCCCCTTCAACGCCTCCAGTTCCATCAAGAACAGCAGATGAATCTCTTTGGGGTGGAAATGGTTGACCAAGTTGATGGCCGCAGCCATGGAGCCACCGGTCGCCAGCACGTCATCAACGATGAGCACCTTTTGGTTTTCAGAACAGGCATCGGTGTGGATTTCCATCGTCGCACTGCCATATTCGAGCAAATAGGTCTCCTGATAGGTCGTGTACGGAAGTTTGCCTTTTTTGCGCACGGGCACGAACGGGACATCCAATTGGTAGGCGATAGTAGGGCCGAAGAAAAAGCCGCGCGACTCGAGGGCGACCACCACATCGGGTTCGAACTTCCTGGCAATCTGCACCATAGCATCAATAGTTTCGCGAAACGCCTGCGCATCGCTGAACAAAGTGGTAATGTCATAGAACTGAATTCCGGGTGTCGGAAAGTCAGGAACCACACGTATTTTCTCCTTGATATTCATCACTTTATTGTCCGAAAAAATTTTGCACAAAAGTACACTTTTTTTTAAAACAAAAAAGGTGTTCTTTTGGAACACCTTTTTTCTGCAAGATAATGTGGATTATCTTTTCTTTTTACCGCTGTTCACGATAGTGCTAGTTGCTTCGGCTTCGGCTTTGTCGATGGCCTTGTTGGCAACTCTGTTGGCGGCGCTTTGAGCGTGCTCTTGAACTGAGGGAGCCTCATTCGTCTTAGAGACGGTCGGAGTGCTGCTGCTCGTGTTTTTCTTGGGGGTCGTGGTGGTCTTCTTGGCGGGAGTGGTCTGAGCGACGGGCTCCTCAGCGACGGGCTCGGCAACCTCTTCAGGCTCCTGTTGAACAACCTCTTCCTGCTGGGCGGGAACAGTGTCCATCAAAGCTTCGGGTTCTTGGGCTTTCTTGTTACCGCAGGCAAAGAAAAGGCCTGCGCAAAGCACTGCTAAAAATACTTTCTTCATTTTATTCGGGTTTTAGGTGAATAATTCTATGGAAATTACTTGGCGGGAACGTAGGTGATGGTGAAGGTGTTCTGAGACTTGGCAGGATTACTGTCATCGTTTCTGGTGTATTTGAGGACCAGTTGGTTCTTGTCGTAAGAAACAACAGAGCAGAGCTCAAGTTGATCATCATATTCCCAAGGCATTTGGAACGTAATCTGTTGTTTGGCTTCGTCAACCGTGTAAGTAGCGGCAGTGGCTATCTGATACGGTTCGCTCGGATCTTCAGGAAGAAGAGTGCCGGGATCGATGGTCAGAACACCGTTCTCACCGAAGATGAGGACATCATCCTTTTCGTATGAATAGAAGAAACCAGTCGAATGCTCGTAGTCGCCGTCTGCATAAAGCTCATCAAGCATAACACCAGCACTTAACTGATATGCGGGAACGGATTTGACAGAAGTCATCACCCAACCTTTCTTGGCGGATTTCAGGGCATCCGTGATGGGGGTTTCGGACGTGTTCGTACATCCATTGAGCAACAACAAAGCTGCAACAGCCATTAAGCTTAATACTTTTTTCATTTCTTTGAATTTTTGGGTTAATAAATATTGTTTGTTATTATTTTTTTCGCCTTTTATTCCAAGGCGCAAAAATATATTTTTTTCTAATGGTCGACTCTTAAAAATTCTTAAAAATGCTTTTTCCTTCAAATCATCAAAAACACGCATTAGACAATAAACAAATGTCAAAATTTAACGAGGCGAAATTTTCACCTCGTCGGTCATGATCCAGGCTTTCTCGCCGGGGACGGCGTGCCAATCCGGCAGCTTTTCCACCGGCTCTGCCTCGATGCGGATGTATTTCACCCCTTTGCCCGGGATTTTGTGACGCAGGATGCAGACCCGCGGCTTGTCGTTCTCCTTCAACGCCGGGTCGAAGGGCAGCGCGACCTCCTCCGGCCTGCTGAACTTCCTGCCGTTCTTGGAATACGACACCAACACCTTCTGCGGCATAAAGACCCATTGCGAGGGGTGGTGCGCGAAACTCAAAACTAAATCGGATGTTTTCTTGCCGTAATTCTCTAACTGCATCAACACTTTCATCGTATCTCCATAGTAACCGACCCAGCCCTCATGGAAATCCGCCGGACTACCGATTTTCTTATCCATCAACAATTTTTCAGGCTCTTTATCATAAGGCGAGGTAGGTGAACTTTGCATTGACACCGATTCATTTCCTGAACGAATTATACCCAAACCACATCGAGATATTAAAGGCATCATCATGTCATTTTTATCTACAAAAAAGTGGTTGAACAGCTCTCCTCCATCCCCTATGTGCAAATGGAGAATAAAATCCCGACCTCTTGTTTTGACAAGATCACGGTCCGCAATACCCGGCCCACAAGTGGCAGTACCCAAACCAGCCTGCACAGCATCGATGTTTAAAGTATAATACCCGGCCCGTTGCAATTCATTTGTATGCTTTGTCTGTTCAATATTCTCATCATCGTATGGATAGATACTGAATTGACAGTTTCTTCCTCCCAATTGTGCAGAAAGAACCCTCTGTTGTTCATTGTTGAAAAACGACACATATCTTGTCTCCATGCGGTTACCTGCCGCCTGCGGATTCACATAGCGATGGAACAAGTCGTCTATTGGAGCTTCATAGTGGCCCAAGAAGCCGCACGCTTGACGGTCTTTGTATGTCTCTTGCGCGTACCCCACCCATTCGGTGGTGACCAACTCGTCTGACAGCTTCATCTGCACGCCCATTTTGGGTAAAGAAGGAACCCAATCGTCAACATCCACCATATAGTAAACCAGAACATCTCCTGAACACAAAACATGATAAAACTCCCTTACACCAAAGACCAATTCTCCGTTTTCATTATATGCTTTTTTGCGGACAGTTATACCTTGTGAACTCTCTTCTTTCTTTTCTACTTCAACATTTTCTACTTTCCATGTAAGGTTGTCCAAACCTATTCTGCGCCAGAGTAGTTCGCCGTGACCATCCACATGGTCGTTGTCCGTCGGGGGACGCCAAAAACTGAGCTGCGGGCCATCTGTTATGACGTCTACACCTTTCATGATTTTATGAATCTTTCCGTTTTTCAAATCAAATACCACTTTTGCCGAACCAGCACTGATATTTAAGAAATCGTCCTCTTTCTGAGTACTAACAAAACAATCGCCGAAGAAGGATACAGGATTTTCCTTTGTAGATACAGGCAACTTGAACTGCTCGTAGGCGACCACGTGATACCAGAAAGTGGAATCCTGTTTTTCTTTCATTAAATCTTTCTGCCATTGGGGACGAGAATAGGTTTTTGGTCCTAAATAAAAATCCACCATCACATCCCGTCCGGGAGCAACTGCGTCCAAATCTCGCACAGCGTCCATAATTTCTTGCGGCATAGTGAAATAGCCGGTGTCATGCGGGGCAAGGTGCATCGGCACCATCGGGATGTAGCCAGAGAGTGGTTCTCCTGGCATTGGTGGCCGCAGAAAGCTGTCAGGATGCACCGCCGGCTCATGCGCCACATCGGTGCGCAATCTGTATAACAGCGTATATTCTTCCAAGTTGCTGAAATCGAAGCGGTTGATGATACGGAACTTCAATGAATCCAAATCCACCGCCTCAATCTTGACGGGCTGATAGACCTTCCGCACTTCGGCCAACTGCGGGTGCGGTTTCCGGTCGGGATCCACCAGGCCGTTGATGCAAAAGTTGCCGTCGGAGGGCATGTTCTCCCCGAAGTCGCCACCGTAGGCGTAGAACTCCCGGCCCTGCGCATCCTTCGTCAGCAGACCCTGATCCACCCAGTCCCAGATGCAGCCGCCCTGCAGCTGCGGGTACTTGTAGATAGTGTCCCAGTAGTTGGAGAGGCCGCCGCAGCTGTTGCCCATCGCGTGCGCGTACTCGCACATAATGAACGGGCGGCTCTGCGGCTCGCGGGCGTAGCGGGCGAGGTAGTCCGCCGAGGGGTACATAATGGCCACGATGTCGGTGTTGCGGTCGTAGAGGGCGCGCTCGTACTGCACGGGGCGGCTGCTGTCCTTGGCCTTCAGCCAGTCGTAGGCGGCCTCGTAGCAGACACCGTTGCCCGACTCGTTGCCCAACGACCAGACGATGATGCACGGGTGGTTCTTGTCACGCTCGTACATATTGCGGACGCGCGCCACCGTAGCCTCCTTGAAATCAGCGCGTTTTGCCAACGACTTCTCCCCGTAGCCCTGCGCGTGCGACTCCGCGTTGGCCTCGTCGATGACGTAGAGACCGTACATATCGCACAGACTGTAGAACTCCGGCGCATTGGGATAGTGGCTGGTGCGTATCGTGTTGATGTTGTTGGCCTTCATCAGCCGGATATCTTGCTCCATACGCTCTTTGGAAACCACGTGGCCCGTTCGTGGGTCGTGCTCGTGGCGGTTCACCCCGCGGATGGTCACCGGCACCCCGTTCACCTTCAGTTGTCCGTCTTCGATGCGGATGTTGCGGAAACCGATGGGGATTGTTATTTCTTCGACAATATTATGTTTTTTGGATTTATGATCTATCGTTGCCAGCGATAAATCAAGACCATATAAATTGGGCTTTTCGGCCGTCCAAGGCTGTACATCGAGCCAAAGAATATTAAAATGGAGGGTTTTGATTTCGTGACCTTGTAGGGTCGAATATTGATCATCACCTATGCCGTAAAAGTATCCCAAGTCGTGTAGAAATGTATTACATTTCGTCTCTACAACGTTGTCCGTTAAATTTTCAATCACCACCTCCACATCCAAAACCCCGTTTTTGTACGTCGAATCCAAATCCGCCACCACCTTGTAATCCAGAATGTGCGTTTTGGGTTGGGCGTAGAGGGTGATACCGCGCTCGATGCCGCTCAGCCGCCAGAAATCCTGGCACTCGAAGTAAGAACCGTCGCTCCACTTGAAGACCTGCAGGGCAATCAGGTTGCGCTCCCCGAATCTCACAAACTTGGTGATATCGAACTCGGAGTTGGTCTTGGCATCCTCGCTATAGCCCACGAACTCGCCGTTCACCCAAAGGTAGAAGCAGGATTTCGCGCCCCCGATGTTGATAATCACCTGCTTGTCCTCCCACGTCTTGTCGATGTCCACCCACTTGCGGTAGCTGCCTACGGCGTTGCCCTTCACGGGAACTTTCGGCAACTGGCTGTTATCAAAGTCGTTGGTGGTGTTCACATAGACGGGCACGCCGTAGCCTACTTGGTACGGTTTCCGGCTGTTAGGAATATACTCGACACACCATTGGTGCAATTCCCAGTTGTTAGGAATAAACTCGACATCCCATCTACCTTTACTTTCATCGTAATCCGTGCGGAAAAAATCCGTGGGGCGCTCGTCAGCATTAGGCACATAGTTGAACGCCATCCAATAGATAGTTTTAAAATAAGTACTGTCAATGTGGCTGCTATTCTGCGGGATATTGGCCCTCGGATAGAGTTTGTTCACCTCGAACACGGAGGGGTCCTGCCACTCGGTGAAGGTCTGCGCGGAGAGGCCGAGGCAAAGACTATATATAATAATGTATAGCAGATATTTTTTCATAGGGCGAAACATTCATAAACCATTCGGCAAAAATATAGAAATATGCGGTTCCTGAAATCAGAGAGGATGCCTGTTACCTCTCCTTCCTCACAAACTTGAACGAGTGTTGCTGGCCGCGCTTTCGAATGACCAGCAGATACTCTCCTACGGCCATATTCTTGTTACTCAAAAGGATAGTGTTGTCTCTCAGCGTACCTCCCGCCACTTTCCGACCCGCGAGATTGCGTATTTCATAATTGGCACCGAGAAACTCCTGCGGAAAGTCGATGTGAAGCTGATCAGTCGCAGGATTGGGATAGACACGGAAGTGGTCTTTGACGGACTGGACATCGGGAACGGCATCAGGGGCGGGAAACGTGTCGGGCGGGGGCGGGAAACTGTCCATATATTGCGACAAATAGGGGATGAGATACTCCCGCAAATCCAGACGTTGCAGTTTTGCAGAGATGTCAAAGGCAACAAAACCTACAACCTTGGTGAAATGCTCGTTGGTAATATAGTAGTCCAGGGCATTGGAAGTAGCTATAGCCTCAATTTGCGCTTTGGCCAACATCTCGAAATCCAACCGGCGTTTGTTGCCGGAGAAGAAGTTATCGCCCTGAAAATCATACAGTAACAGGATAAATGGATGAAGGGCATCCCAAAAGTGGCCCCCGTTGTAGTCGTAACCACAAAGGACAAGCAACCGGTATTGAGGGAGGTAAGTGCAACCCGTGACGAGCCCCTTCACATCATACGTCTCGTGCCGATGCGCGATATAGGTACCGGGGGTCTTGGGAAGCCCGTAAACCGTGGTCTGCTCCGACACCCATTGCTTGGTGAACAGGTAGATACTGTCGTCTGTAACGAGGAAGGCCTCGCAATCGAAATCATTGTTTTCGGTTTGATAAGAAAAGTCGGTCTGATCCTCGTAAGAATACCAAATCGTGTCCACTTCGAACGGTTGGTTCAAGATGGACTCCTTTTTGATTCGGAGGATATGGAGGTCGTGGCGGTTCCCGTGATTGTTTCCGGTAACACCGATATAGATGTACAAGCTGTCTTGCGCGAGCTCCTCACTGTTGCGATTGACACCCCCTTCAAAGCAGATGGTATTCAAGATAGCCCCGTTTGTACTGTCAATCATGTAGAGACAGCTGTCGAACCAATCGTTGTAAGTCCAATAGTTGTTTTCCCAGTAAAGCAGGGCGGAGGTATCGAACAACAGGGAGTCCAGTTCCGCGATCTCGACAGGCGTGATGACGGTGGAGTCGTAGAGGCAACTGCCGTCATTGACGGTGGCATCGGCATTGTAATTGACGGCCAACGAATCCGTGCAGCCGCATACCTGGGCACGGCACCAACTCGCGGCCAGCATCAACAAGACTGTGAGAAAGATATTGGAACGCATATACTGAAATTTACTTTTTGACTTTTAACGACCCCTTTTTCTTCAGATAAGGGAGGAGATATTCGCTTAAATCCAACCGCATCAGCTGGGCGGGAAGGTCAAAGTTGATGCCCATGACTGTCGTGTTGAAATGCTCGCAGGTCAGATAATAATCCGTTCCATTACGTGAAGCAATGGCCTCGATTTGAGCTTTGAGACTTGAATTGAAATCCAAACGCCGCTTGTTTCCGGAAAAGAAAGAGCCGTCTTTGAAATCGTACAACAAAATGAGGAAAGGATGGAGCGATGTCAGGATATGGTCCTTGTCATAATCGTACCCACACAATACAATAATTTGATGTTCAGGAATATACGTAGCTCCCGTGATCAGTCCTTTCACATCGTAGGAGTCACGCCGATGGGCAACATGGGTGCCGGGGGTCTTGGGCAGACTGTAAACGGTGGTCTGCAACGAACTCCACTGTTTGGTGAAAAGGTAGATGCTGTCACCCGAAACGACGAACGCCTCGCAGTCGAAGTCGGTGATTCGCGAACTAGGGGTGAAGTCGGTCTGATCCTCATACGAGAATCGGATGGTATCGACTTCGTATGTCTTATCCAATATGGACTTTTTGTTGACCCGATAGATTTGGAGATTCCGTCTGTTACCGCTGTTGTTGCCTATGTCGCCGAGGTACAGGTAGAGGCTGTCCTGAGCGATCTCTTCGCTGTCCTGACTTTGGATTTTTTTCAAATGGGAGGTGTCCAAGATGGTCGCATGGGTACTGTCAATGCAATAGATGTTCTTGTCTTGATGGTCGTTATAAGTCCAATAGCCGTTGTTCCAGTAGAACAGCGAAGAAGTTCCATGCAGTGCAGCGTCCAGGTTGCCTACCACAGAAGCTTTGACTTTGGCAGGGGCGTACTTGCAGCTGCCGTCATTGACGTTGGCTTTGGTGTCATAATTGGTGGCCGCTGGGTCGGTACAGCCGCACACCTGAGCCCGGCTGCACGACGTGCCCGCTATCAACAGGCAAGCGAAAAGGAGAGCCATCCGCATAGAGGACAAAGAATTACAAATACACTTTTTCATACGGCAAAAATACACTTTTTTTGAGCTTGGACATTGTACTTTGAGCTTTGAACTATAACCGTCAAAAAACTTGCTTCAATAACCCATAACCTATAACCATTAAAATCGTATTTTTGCCGCGTGAAAGATTCGGAACAATACACCCAAGAGATGACACTCCACGGCAACTGCCTGTTCGTGTCGGACGCGCATTTCCGCACCCCGCCGGACAAAGCCAGCGAGGAGAGGGAACTGAAGCTCGTGCATCTACTTAAGAATCAAAAGGATAAACTTCAGCATCTTTTCCTTTTGGGCGACATCTTCGACTATTGGTTCGAGTACCGCGACGTGGTGCCGAAGGGGTATGTCACGCTGTTCTCCTGTCTGAAGGAACTGCACTCGCAAGGGGTTCAGATTCATTATTTTACGGGCAACCACGATATGTGGGTGGAGGATTATTTCACGCAGACGTTCGGGGCTATCGTCTATCGCGAGGCACGGATGCTCACCATCAACGGGCACCGTTGTTTCGTGGGCCACGGTGACGGGTTAGGCGGAAAGCAGCGCAAGTACCTGCTCATCAAGCGGATTTTCAACAACCGGTTCAACTGGTGGCTCTACGGCCTGCTGCACCCGCGGCAGTCGTTCGCCATCGCACGGTTCTGTTCTCGGATTAGTCGTAACTCCCATAACGATAGTATGTTGCATTTTCACGGTGAAGATGAGTTTCAAGTGCAGTTCGCCCGTGAATTGTTGCAGACCACTGATGTTGAGTATTTCATCTTTGCACACCGTCACGTGCCCACATGCTACGAGCTTGCGCCAGGTCACCTTTTCTTCAATACCGGTGACTGGTTGGACAATTTCAGCTACATCTCTTTTGCCTCAAAAGACACCGAACCTGTATTAAATGAAAAAGTTATGTAACAAAATCACCTTTTCGTGCGACAAAAAGAGCGTGGAGAATCTTTTGACAAGTTTTCCATGTGATAAGATGCTTAATATAAAGAAGATATGTTTCTTAGGGGCGCTGTTTGTCTTGATGATAGTTGGCGCGTGGCGAAGTATGGCACAAAATTGCCCTCCGAAACCGCTACCCTATTTCGAGAACTTCGAGACGGGATTTTACAGTTCCTCCTCAAGTGGTTGGTTAATACAATCAGCGGATTCCACTTTCCTTTATCCCGAAAATTGCTGGATACAATGTTGCACGCACTTGTACGCATGGGGCTGGCCCACAGAAGTTCTCTACCATCCGCCAGAGATGTCACCTGACCGCATGATGATGTTGAACCGACAAACCAGAACGTGGGTGCTGCCTCCTGATGTGCAGGAGAGAAGCATGATTGCCCCATCTCTTCAGGAATCCCCTACCAGTATTACCTTTTCAGCCGTTTACAATGCTCTGAATGCCACCACCGACACTTCTCTCGTCTTTGGAGCCCCTTTGTCCATTGGCTATGTGACAACCATTACCGACACATTAGAAGGCTATGTGCCGATAGATACTTTTTATATTCTCAGTTCATGGGATGATATTAACAACCCCACGTACTGCACGCTTGACCTCGCGTGCAAGGGAATTACCATTCCTCCACCCCATATATTGGTGCTCCGGGTGGCAGAAGACTTTAATGATTGGTTCGGTGCTGTTTGGATACATGTCAATGACATCACTTTTTCCAATGAGATTCCTATCGACACCACTATCACCTATCTTGACAGCGTTTGCATAGGAGAGCCATTCGAGGGGTATGGCTTTACCGTTCAAGCACAAAACACAGCCGGTGTCTATACGTTTACACGTACAGAATGCACCGACACCGCTTCCATTTTGCATGAACTGACGCTCACGGTGCATCCGGAAATGCACACGACGCTTATCGAGTACATCTCTCCTGACGAAAGCGTGTATCACGATGGAGTGGCATATTCCAGTCCGGGCGATTACACTTTCACCTACACCTCCTCCAACGGCTGCGATTCCGTGGTAGAGCTTCATATTCTATATCACCCAGACGAAATTCCCCAGCTCACCGTATGGTTACCCAATGCGTTCATGCCTAACAAGCCTACACTCAACAACGTGTTCCGGCCAGTGTTCAATTATCCAGAAGAAATAGAATCCTACAGCATGGAAATCTACAACCGCTGGGGAGGACTGGTTTTCCGCACGGAGGAACTGTCATTCGGCTGGGATGGTGCCAACGCGCCCGAAGGCGTTTATACGTGTGTGGTGTGCTACAGGCAGTTTGGCGGAAAGAAAAAAACTATAACTGGCAGCGTAACATTGTTAAGATAGGAATAACAAAACACTAAAAGTATTCTATCTTCATAAGTCTTGGAAAAATGCTATTTTTGCCGCCAGAAATTGCAGCGCGGCATTTGATTCGTCAAACCGCTTAATTTGAGACTTTTATTATGGAACTCCAAAATACACATTCCGATACCACCCCGCACCGTGCGGGTTTCGTCAATATCATCGGTAACCCCAATGTGGGCAAAAGCACACTGATGAACCAGTTAGTGGGCGAGAAGGTCTCCATCATGACCTCCAAGGCGCAGACCACCCGGCACAGAATCAAGGGCATCGTCAACGGCGACGATTTCCAGATTGTCTATTCCGACCTGCCTGGCGTGCTCGACCCCGCCTACATGATGCAGAAGTACATGATGAAGTTCGTCACCGACTCGCTGCAGGACGCAGACATTATCCTCTATCTCATCGAGTGCGGCGAGACCAGATACAATGAGGAACTGGTTGCGAAGATCAACAAGATGGGGATCCCCGTCGTGTTCATCATCAACAAGACGGACAAATACACCGAAGAGCAGGTGGAGGAATCGAAGAGCCACTGGCAATCGATTCTCCCCACCGCCGATGTCTTCGCCATCTCCGCGTTGAAGGGCGTGAACATCGAGGCGGTGCGCGACCGCATCATCGAACTGCTGCCCGAGTGCCCGCCCTATTTCCCGAAAGACGCCCTCACCGACCGCCCGATGCGCTTCTTCGTGTCGGAACTCATCCGCGAGCAGATCCTTCTGCAGTACAAGAAGGAGATCCCCTACAGCGTCGAAGTGGTGGTGGAGAGCTACAAGGAGGAACCCGACCTCATCCGGATAGCCGCGACCCTCTACGTGGAACGTTCCACGCAGAAGGCCATCATCATCGGCAGCAAGGGCTCGGCCATCAAGAAGTTAGGTACCGACGCACGGATGTCCATCGAGGATTTCCTGCAAAAGCACATTTACCTCGATCTGTCCGTCAAGGTCCTCAAAGACTGGCGCAACAACGAGCTGCAGATGAAACGTTTCGGCTATTCGTTGGGGGATTGAGAGATTTATTGCGGAAAACTGCGGAAAGGCGGAAAAGTGCAGAAATGTTTCCGCATGTTTCCGCTTTTCCGCATCAATTTCCGCAAAAAGAGCGCTTGACTACTGACAAGGTCGTTAAAAGACGCTAATCTTTCAACTTCTTCACTTTCAAGCTGATGAAAGCCTCCGTGATGGTGTCGTCGTTGTCGTCACGATCGCCTTTCTCGTCATCGTCGTCGCTGTCTCCGTCGGACGACTTCTGCTCTTTGTAAGACGCATTCATCCCTTTGATTTGTGCATTGCTGAGGTCCAACAGCAGGTCGAAAATCGGATCCTCCTCAAATTTATGCAAGCTGTCATTCAGAAAGACAACGTCTTTCATCAGTCGGAGAAGTTTATGCATAAACAGCAGGAAATCCTTCTTGGAGGCATGGAACTCCATTTCCCCATCCTGGTCGGGAGAATCTTCTTCTTCCTGATCCTCCTCGGCCGTCTCTTTGCTAACCGTTTCGTTCTTGACAACTTCATTCGTTGCCTCGTTTTCCGCAGGCATCTTGGTGCCGCAACCCTGTTCGGGCAAATTTTCTTCGTTTTTCTTTTTCATAATATTAAAATTTTGTGCCACAAAGATACATCGGAAAATCCCTGTTGTCAAGCATTTTTTTAAGTATCACAACCTTCTGACAATCGCAATAATGTAAAATTCCGTTAACTATTAATTGTTAAAATAAAGTGGCACATTTCGCAGATTTTCGCAGTTTGCACCGCAAAAACGAAAATAATGTATCTTTGCAGCCGAGTTTGACTTGTGACTTGTGACTTGTGACTTGTGACTTGTGACTTGTGACTTGTGACTTGTGACTTGTGACTTGTGACTGCTAACTGCTAACTAACCACTATGCCTAAAACATCAAACATTAAATAAACAATTCTACAAACAATGAACATCATCGAAAAAATCAAAGAGAACGCCAAGAAGGCCAACAAACGCATCGTTTTGGCCGAGGGCGAGGAGGAAAGAAACTTAAAGGCTGCCGACATCATCATCGAAAACGGCTACGCCAACATCACGCTTTTGGGTAACAAGGCCACCATCGAGGCCAAAGCTGCCGAATGGGGTCTGAAAAACATCGCGAAGGCTGACATCATCGACCCGATGGACAACCCCAAGAAGGATTTCTACGCCAACATGCTGTACGAAATCCGCAAGAACAAAGGTATGACGATGGAAGAGGCCCTCAAGAAAGTCGAGGATCCGCTCTACTTGGCCACCCTGCTCATCAAGAACAAGGACGTTGACGGCGAGGTCACTGGCGCACAGCACGCCACCGGCGATGTGCTCCGTCCCGCCTTCCAAATCGTGAAGACCCTGCCCGGCATCTCCGTGGTTTCCGGCGCCTTCATCATGTGCTTCCAAGACAAGAAGTGGGGTGACGACGGCGTGATGGTCTTCGCCGACTGCGCCGCCGACCCGAACACCGACGAGAACAAGCTCGCCCAGATTGCCGTGGTGACAGCCCAGACCGCCCGCACCATCGCTGGCATCGAACCGCGCGTGGCCATGCTGAGCTTCTCCACCAAAGGTTCCGCCAAGCACGAACTGGTCGACAGAGTGGTAAACGCCACCCGTATCGCCAAGGAAATGGATCCCAACCTCGTGATCGACGGCGAACTGCAGGCCGATGCCGCCATCATCCCGTCCGTGGGTGCCCAGAAAGCTCCCGGCAGCCCCGTCGCCGGAAAGGCCAACGTGCTGGTGTTCCCGTCGTTGGAGACCGGCAACATTGCCTACAAGCTCGTGCAGCGCTTCGCCGGCGCGGAAGCCATCGGCCCCGTCATGCAGGGCATGGCCGCTCCTATCAACGACCTCTCCCGCGGCTGCTCCGTCGAGGACATCGTCAGCCTCGTGGCCATCACCGCCTGCCAAGCCGCCGGCAATACGTTCTAACCGATAAACCCTTTTTGTAGAGACGTGCCATGGCACGTCTCTACATTTATATATATGTCTCAATTTTCCTACCACTGGCAATTAGCACACCGCATCCTGCACGACAAGGGCGACCGTTTCTCAAAACCCATCATCCGCCTGTCGGTGTTCGGGGTGTCGTTGGGTATGGTCATTATGCTGATTGCCATCGGAATCACCTCGGGCTACAAACAGGTCATCGAGGATAAGGTGGTGGCCATGGGCCAGCATATCCGCATCTCCCACTACGACCGCAACTACTCTTACGAACAAGTTCCCATCATGCTGAATGACACGCTGTTGGGGATTCTGCAAAACCACCCCGACATAACCGCCATACAGCCGTACGCCACCAAAGTGGGTATCATCAAGACGGCCGACCAAGTGGAGGGCATCGTGCTGAAAGGGGTGGACAAATCGTTCAACGGTCGCGATTTTTCCCGTAATATGCTGGAAGGCGACACGTTGCAGTTGAACGATACTACCGCCGACAACCACATCATCCTTTCCAAACGGTTGGCTGACAAACTGCAACTGAAAGTCGGCGACAAGGTGCGCACCTACTTCGTACAGGATCCGCCGAGACAGCGAAGCTTCACGCTGTCAGGAATTTACGAAACTGGATTACCCGAATACGATACTAAATTTGCGCTCGTGGATCTGCGCCACGTGCAAAAGCTCAACGACTGGGATTCCGCCCAAGTGAGCGGCATCGAGGTGCTGGCCAGCGACTACAACAAGATGGACGAAGTTGGCGAACAGCTTCACCATCAGATCGATATAAACCTGAAAGCCGAAACCGTGAAACAGATTTACCCCGAGATCTTCGACTGGATTGCCCTGTTCGACACCAACGTCTCCGTGTTGCTCATCATCACGACCTGCGTCTGCATGATTACGATGATGTCCGTGTTTTTCATCATCGTGTTAGGACAGACACGCCTTATCGGCATCCTTAAGACCTTGGGAATGAAGACAAAACACGTGGTACAGACTTTCTTGATGGTGGCGGCACGCACGCTGTTCCGAGGCTTGCTCGTGGGCAACGCCATCGGACTCGGCTTCGGCTGGCTACAACAAAGATTCCACTTCATCAAGCTTAATCCCGACACCTATTATGTGAACTATGTGCCGATCAAGTTCCAAATCTGGGAAGTGCTGCTGCTGAACCTCGGCGTTTTCGCCGCCTGCATGCTCGTACTGGTTGTGCCGGCATGGATCATCAGCCGGAAAATCTCGCCGGTAAAAGCGGTGCAATTCGAATAAAACCCCTTTAGGGCGAGAGAATCTGCCCCATTTTCGTAGTTGATGGCGGCGATAGCGGCAAGATCAGAACGCAACAATTCGTAGAGGCACAACGTGCCTTATCTCTACGAGTTCTGTTTCTTCGAGAATCTTACCTTCCTAATCACAATCAACACCGTGCCCATCAACGCGATGAGCAGCAACGGGATGCCGATGTTCAGCACCGCCAGCAACACCTTGTGGTTGCGGGTTTTCTCACTGCTCAACGACCCGATCTTGAAATTCTTGGCACGCAGTTGCAAAAGATCGTCATCCGCGCATAAATAGTTGACACAGTTGACGATAAAGTCCGTGTTATCGAAGGTCTGCCGTGTGTAGATATCGTAACCCGCAGGATAGGGTTGGTTGCGCTTGCTGTCGAAGGGGTTGCGGATAATGTCACCGTCGGAGACGAAAATCTGCCGCGTGTAGTCGCTGTGGTCGCGGAAGTCGAGCTCCTTGATGGTGTCGAACTCCACCGGCAGGATGCCCTTGAACGCCGACTGGAAGTTGCCCTCCACGAGCACGGCTATCGGCACGTTGCGGTAGGAATACTCCTGCAGATTGGGCTTCACCATCCCCACACGCAAGGTCACAATGGAAGGCGTGGGCACCACTTTCGTACGCTCCGAAGTGGTCATCAATATGGTCTTGTTGAGGTCGGCGTTGTTGCCCACCAGGTCGATACTGCCCGCAAAATCGGACTTGATATCCTTGAGGTTGCGCACAATTGGATGGTTGCCAAAGTTCACCACATCAAGACAATAGGGGAATGCCATGAACTTGTATTGGGGCTGGTCGCCGATGACGCTCACCTGCTGCGGCACGGGCATACAGCTCAAATCTTGGATAAGGTCGGTGTTGAGACGCACCCCATAGGTGAAGAACAGGTCGTTGATGTAGAGCGCACGGGGAGTGGCGAAAAACTCGCCCACCGACTGCAGGCTGTCCAACGAGGCCGTCGTGTTGTCGATGAGCCACAGCACTTTACCACCGCGCATGATGAACTGGTCGATAATGTATTTGTCGTACTCCTTGAACGGTTGGGTGGGCTGCGCCACGATGAGCACATCGTACTTGTTGCCGCCGGGCACCACATTCGCAGACACCGAATCATCGACCGTAATGTTGCGCAGCGCGTTGATTTTTCCGTCGAGGGTGATGCGGCTGACATTATAAAAACGCTGCAACTGCATAGCCGTCCAGCAGGTGCTCCAAAAATCGAGTTCCCCGTGACCGTCAAGATAGGCGACTTTCGGCTTCTCGGTCTTCAGCAAACGGCGAACAGGCGCCACGAGGTTGTACTCCAACTCTTCGTTCGAGTATTTGAGCCAGTCAGAGCCCGAGGGGTCGGCCACCACCACCTTGGCAGGGTATTCGTGATTGCGGTAGGAGACAATAGCACCCGGTATCACCACATGGGTCGAGAATCCGCCCGCATCCTCACGACTAATCGGGATAGGCTCCAGCCCTTTCTTCACAAACTCACCCAAAATGCCGTTCAACTCCTCATTGGTCTTGCCTTCCAGAGGATCGATGAACTCGTAATAGACATTCTTGGAATAGCTGCGGAAGGTCTGCAACATCTGCTCCACCTGCTTCGCAAAGAGCTGATAATCCGCAGGTTGTTCTTTCCCTTTGAGGTAAACCCGGAAATAGACGCGGTCCTCCAGATTCTTCAGCATCTCGATGGTGCTCTTCGACAGCGAATGGCGCTTGTCTTTGGTCAAGTCGATGCGATAGAAAAGGAAGGATGACAATATATTGACAAGGACGACGGCGGCTATGACAATCAGCAGCCCCATCAGGGTGCGTCTCTTGAACTGCTTGCTCTGCTTATTGATGTTCTTGCTCATAGTTTCCAGATTTTACCATTTACGACTCAACAGGACCAAACGGGTAGCGTAGAGGAAAATGAAGATGACGCTGCCAAAGTATATGACGTCGCGGGTGTCGATAACGCCCTGACTGATAGAAGCGTAGTGGTGCTCAATACCGAGGGTCTTCAGATAGTAGCCGAAGTTGCCAAGGGCTTCGAACGAATAGATGAAAGCAAATCCGAAGGTGAGGACAAAACAGAACAGCGCGGCGATGATGAACGCCACAATCTGGTTGTTGGTGAGGCTCGACGAGAAGAGTCCGATGGCGATGAACGAGGCGCCGAGGAAGAGCAGCCCGAGGTAGGAACCCCAGGTGCTGCCCATGTCGATATTGCCCACGGGATTGCCAATCCAATAGACCGTTACGACATAGACGAGCGTCGGCAGCAGCGCGATGACCAGCAGGGTGAGGCAGGCGAGGAACTTGGCCCACACAATCTGCATATCGGTGAGCGGGAGGGTGAGCAGGAAGTCCATCGTGCCGGTGCGCTTCTCCTCCGCGAACGAACGCATGGTGATGGCCGGCACCAAGAAGAGGAACAAGAACTGCGACAAGCTGAAAAGTCCTTGTAAATCAGCAAGTCCCGATTCCACAACATTGTTCACATTCGGGAAAACCCAAATGAAAAGACCGGCGACAATCAGGAAGACGCCGATAAAAATGTATCCGATGATGGAGCTTAAAAACGCTTTTAGTTCTTTAATGTAAAGGCTGAACATAGCTTACCAAAAAAATTTGGCAAAGATACAAAATTTAGCGCATCGAAAAAAATCCGATATTTGCACTTTCAAATTATAACGGTATAGTCATTATGGTTTTAAAAAGAATCCCCTATCTCCGATGGTTACTCATCGTTTTTGTAACCTTTTCTTTTTCAACAATGCACGCCCAAAACGAGCAGCAATTCGAAACCGATCCGGTCATCCTGAACCGCATCAGCCAGTGGCAGGATCTGAAATTCGGACTGATGATGCACTGGGGCATTTACGCACAATGGGGCGTGGTGGAGTCGTGGTCAATCTGCAACGAGCCCTGGATTGATCGGAACGGCGTCCCCTATACCGAATACAAAGCCAACTACCAAGCCCTCAACAAGACGTTCAACCCCACGCAGTTCGACCCCGAATCGTGGGCGAAGTTGGCCAAGGATTGCGGCATGAAGTACTTCGTGTTCACCACCAAGCACCACGACGGCTTCTGCATGTACGACACGAAGGAGACCGACTACTCCATCACCGGCAAAGAGTGCCCCTTCTCGAAAAACCCCAAAGCCGACGTCACCGGCGCGCTGGTGAAGGCATTCCGCAGCCAAGGACTCTGGACGGGCCTCTACTTCTCGAAACCCGACTGGCACTGTCCCGACTACTGGGCGCCGGAATGGGCCACCCCCGACCGCAACGTGAACTACGATCCGGCGAAACATCCCGACCGTTGGGAGAAATACTGCGACTTCACGCGCAAGCAGCTCCACGAGCTGGCCAACAACTATGGCGATATCGACATCCTGTGGCTCGACGGCGGCTGGGTGCGCCCGGAATGGAGCGTCGATGAGGAGACCCGCGAATGGCTCGGCTGCCAAGGCTGGATCCAGGACATCGACATGCCGCGCGTGGCCAAGGACGTGCGCGCCAACAACCCCGACCTCATCATCGTGGACCGCAGCGTGCATGGAAAGTACGAGAACTACCGCACCCCCGAGCAGCAGGTCCCCGACACCCTACTCCCCTACCCTTGGGAAACCTGCATGTCCATGGGCGATTCCTG
>ONQE01000251.1 GCA_900319925.1 uncultured Bacteroidales bacterium
CCTAATTTTGTTGCGTAAAGTTAAAATAATGATTTACTAATATTATCTAAAAAACAATTAATAAAATGGACAGTAAGACATTAAAACTCCGTTACTTCATAGCCTTGCTGCTATGCGTAACATTCTTGGGGCTTACAACCTCCGCTTACGCCCAGAGCTCTATTTCGGGCAAGGTGGTGGACGAAAGCAACGAGCCGCTCATCGGCGTTACCGTCTCCATCCAGGGCACAACTGTCGGCACCATCACCGACATCGACGGTAATTACTCCATCAATGTTCCCTCCGGTCAGGAAAATGGCACGGTGGTGTTCTCTTTCATCGGCTACGAGACTGTGACGATGCCAGTGCCTAAATCTGGCAAGCTCGACATCCAGATGCAGCCCTCTGTTACCGAACTCACTGAGGTGGTTGCCATCGGTTACGGTACCAAGCGCAAAGGCGACTTGACCGGTTCCATCTCCTCCGTCAGCGAAAAAGATTTCAACGGTGGCGTGGTTTCCAGCCCCGAGCAACTCATCAACGGCAAAGTGGCCGGCGTGCAGATTGTCAACGGCGGTGGTTCTCCGTCGGGCGGAAGCACAATCCGCGTGCGTGGTGGTGCATCTCTTAACGCATCCAACGACCCGCTTATCGTATTGGACGGTGTTCCGTTGGAGACCGGCGGCATTTCGGGTGCTGGCAACTTCCTCGCGCTCATCAACCCCGCCGACATCGAATCTATGTCTATCTTGAAGGACGCATCTTCTACCGCCATCTACGGTAGCCGCGCTTCCAACGGTGTCATCATCATCACCACCAAGAAGGGCGCAAAAGACAAGTTGAAAATCAATTTCAACTCCACCAACTCGGTTTCGTTCAAGACCAAGACCGCCGACATGCTTTCGGCAGACCAATTGAAGGCAGTTGTTGCCGACCCCGCTACCATCGCTGAAAAAGGCGACCTCTCCAAGTACATCGGCAATGCCAATACCGACTGGGTGGATGAAATTTTCCGTCCGGCATTTGGCACCGACAACAACCTCTCTGTTTCGGGCAACATTGCAAAAGTTCTTCCCGTTCGTGTTTCGGTAGGTTATATGGCTCAGGACGGTATCCTCTTGAACGACAATACCAAGCGTTACTCTGGAAATATCAACCTCAACCCCTCGTTCTTCAATGACGCTTTGAAAGTGAATTTCAGCATGAAGGCCTCTATGAACGAAAACAAGTTTGCTCCCCAGGGCACTATTTACAGCGCACAGTCGTTCAACCCCACACAGCCTGTTTATTCCGACAACAACAACTTCCTCGGATACAACGAAGCATATAATGTAGGTGACGACGGTTCGTTGCTGCCCATCACATCGGCTGCCACCACGGCTCAGTGGAAAAACACTAGGATCAATATTATCGATACACCGGGTCACGTGGACTTCACCGTAGAGGTGGAGAGATCTCTGCGTGTACTGGACGGTGCCGTCACCGTTCTCTGCGCCAAAGGCGGCGTAGAGCCCCAGTCCGAAACAGTCTGGCGGCAGGCGGAGAAGTACGGCGTTCCCAGAATGATCTTCGTCAACAAGATGGATATCATGGGCGCAGGACATCCCCGAAGACATGATGGACCTTGCAGAGGAATACCGGCAGAAGATGCTGGAATCCGTTGCGGAATGCGACGAAGATCTCATGATGAAGTATCTGGAAGGTGAAGAACTCACCGCCGAAGAGATCAAGTCGACGATCCGCAAGATGACCATCGCGAACAAGATGGTCCCCGTTCTGTGCGGTTCCGCCTATAAAAACAAGGGTGTTCAGCTGATGCTGGATGCCGTCGTGGACTATATGCCTTCTCCGCTGGACATTCCGCCCATCAAGGGCATCATTCCCAGACTGGAGAAAGAGGCGGAGCGTCCTGCGGACGACAAGGGTCCGTTCTCCGCACTTGCTTTCAAGATCGTGGCAGACCCCTATGTCGGCAAGCTGGCGTTCTTCCGTGTCTACTCCGGCACGCTGGAGAGTGGCTCCTACGTTTACAACTCCACCAAGGGGAAGAAGGAACGTATCGGCCGCATCCTGCAGATGCACGCCAACCACAGAGAAGATATCGAACAGGTCTATTCCGGCGATATCGCAGCTGCGGTCGGTCTGAAAGATACGACTACCGGCGACACCCTGTGCGACGAAAAGCACCCCATCATTCTGGAATCCATGGAATTCCCCGATCCCGTTATCCAGATCGCCATCGAACCCAAGACGAAGGCCGGTCAGGAAAAGATGGGCATCGCCCTGGCAAAGCTTGCCGAGGAAGATCCCACCTTCAAGACCTACACCGACCCCGACACCGGTCAGACGATCATTGCGGGCATGGGCGAACTCCATCTGGAGATCATTGTCGACAGACTGCTCCGTGAGTTCAAGGTCGAGGCAAACGTGGGCAAGCCCCAGGTTTCCTACAAAGAGACCATCACGAAGGAAGCCATCGTCGACAACAAATACGCCAAGCAGTC
>ONQE01000133.1 GCA_900319925.1 uncultured Bacteroidales bacterium
AAGGGAAAACATCCTCCTCATCACCCACCGCCTCACCCAACAACCCAATAACCCCTAACCCATAACCCATAACCCTTAACCCTTAAACCCTAAACCATAACCCTTAAACCTTAAACCTTAAACCTTAAACCTTAAACCAAAAAATCGTATCTTCGCGCGCTCAAATTTTTTATGGATAAAACGCTCAACATCGGAATAGACATCGGCTCCACGACCGTGAAAGTGGTGGTGCTAAATGCTGACAACCAAATCGTTTACGCCGACTACCGCCGGCACAACATGAACGTCCGGGAAACGATCCAAGCCATCCTAGGAGGCGACGCTTCCAGCGTCGCGCTGTTTCCCGACGCTGAAAGCGTCGGCTCCTGCCGCGTGGCCGTCACCGGCAGCGTGGGCATGGGCTACGCCGAGCTTTGGGGCTTCCCCTTCGTGCAGGAGGTCATCTCCGCCGCCACGCTCGTCAAGGAGTCCTTCCCGCAGACCCGCACCTTCATCGACATCGGGGGCGAGGACAGCAAGATGATCTTCTTCGATGAGGGCCGGATGCCCGACATCCGCATGAACGGCAACTGCGCGGGCGGCACCGGCGCCTTCATCGACCAGACCGCCAGCCTGCTGAACGTCGACACCGCCGAGCTGAACACCCTGGCCGAGAAAGCCGAGCACGTCTATCCCATCGCGTCGCGCTGCGGCGTCTTCTCCAAGACCGACATCCAGAACCTGCTGGCCCGCAACGTCAGCAAGGCCGATGTCGCGCTGTCCGTCTTCCACGCCGTCTGCCTGCAAGTCCTGGGCACCCTCTCCCGCGGCGTCGATGTGCAGTCGCCGGTATTCTTCTGCGGCGGCCCCTTCGCCTTCCTGCCCAAACTCCGGGACGTGTTCCTCGAGAACCTGCAGCTCACCGAGGCCGACTGCGTGGCCGTGCCCGACGCCCGTGTGGTACCCGCCCACGGCGCCGCCCTCATGGCCCAGACCGCTTGCCCCGAGCCCATCCCCATCGCCGACTTCCTCCAGACCGTCAACAGCCAAGCCATGGGCGACGAGTCGCGGCTGCTCTCCAACCGCCTCGACCCGCTGTTCACGGACAAGCAGCATTTCGAGCAGTGGAAGTCAGACAAGCAGAACTTCTTCGTCTCGCGCGTCGGCTGGGACGAGGTGAAGGGCAACGAAGTCTATATCGGCATCGACTCCGGCTCCACCACCACCAAGTTCGTGGTGCTGGACACCGAGGGGCGCATCCTCTTCTCCGACTACTGTTCCAACAACGGCAACAGCTTCGAGGCGTTCCACGGGGCGCTGAAGCGGTTCGCGCAGGCCTGCAAGGACCACGACTTCGAGCCGAACATCCTCAACAGCGCGGTCACCGGCTACGGTGAAAATCTGTTAAAAACGGCCTTCGGGCTGCACCACGGCGTGGTGGAGACGATGGCCCACTACTTGGGGGCGAAGAAGGTCTCCCCGGAGGTCTCCTTCATCCTCGACATCGGCGGCCAGGACATGAAGGCCATCTTCGTCGAGAACCAGGCCATCCGGAGATTGGAGATCAACGAAGCCTGCTCCTCGGGCTGCGGCTCCTTCATCGAGACCTTCGCCAAGATGTTGGGCTACACCGTGGCCGACTTCGCCCGCATTGCCTGCGAGGCGAAGCATCCCTACGACCTCGGCACCCGCTGCACCGTCTTCATGAACTCCAAGGTGAAACAGGCCATGCGCGAGGGCACCTCCGCGGAGGACATCTCCGCCGGATTCGCCTACTCGGTCATCAAGAACTGCCTGTTCAAAGTGTTAAAATTACGAAAAATCGAGGAGCTCGGCGACCACATCGTGGTGCAGGGCGGCACCTTCAAGAACTTGGCGGTGGTGCGCGCCTTGGAGCTGCTCACCGGCAAGGACGTCCGCTTCGCCGACATCCCCGAGCTGATGGGCGCCTACGGCTGCGCCCTCTACGCCCGCGAGCAACAGGTCTCCCGCGTGCTCTCCCTCGACGACCTGCTCTCCATCCAGCAGTTCGAGAACAAGCAGCAGGTGTGCCCCGGCTGCCCGAACCACTGCACCGTGTTGGAATACCACTTCTCCAACGGGCAGACCTTCTACGCCGGCAACAACTGCGAAAAGGTATTCACCAACCATACGGAGGTCCAGCAGAAGGGCTTCAACCAGCACCACCGGCGGCTGAAGATGCTGTTCCGGCGGCCGATGCTGAACGACGCAGGCGGCAAGCCGGTCATCGGCATCCCGCGCGCGCTCGGCATGTTCGAGCTCTACCCCTTCTGGCACGCGCTCTTCCGCGCCTGCGGCATCCGCACCGTGCTCTCCGGCCCCTCCACGGTGAAACAGTACGAAAAGGGCATCCACACCGTGATGTCCGAGAACATCTGCTTCCCCGCCAAGCTGATGCACGGCCATATCTTCGACCTGGCCCGGCAGAAGGTCGATCGCATCTTCTACCCCTTCATCGTCATGGAGGCGCCCGCCGACAAGCAGGCCCGCAACAGCTACAACTGCCCCGTGGTGGCCGGCTACGCCGACGTGGTCCGCAACGCCATCGACACCGAGGAGCGCTTCGGCATCCCCACCGACGAGCCCATCATCTCGATGAATAACGAGGAGTTCCTCCGCAAGGGCTGCGTCAAGTACCTGAAAACCCTGGGGATCAGCAAGGCCGTGGCCAACAAGGCCGTCGATGCCGCCATCACCGCACAGCGGGAGTACATCGAGGAGCTGCACACCGAGGCCACCGAGATCGTCGCAAAAGCGAAGAAGGAGGGCCGCATGATGGTCGTCCTCGCCGGACGTCCCTACCACTCCGACCCGCTCATCCAGCACAAGGTCTCCGACTGCATCGCCGACATGGGCATCGACGTGGTCACGGAGTTCGTGGCCGGCGACGAGGACACGGCGGTCTATCGCGAGCTGATGGCCGTCACCCAGTGGACCTACCCCAACCGCGTCTTCAAGGCCGCGCACTACGTCGCCAACAGTCCCGACAACGTCCACTTCATGATGATCACCTCCTTCGGCTGCGGCCCCGACGCGTTCATCATCGACGAGACCCACGACATCCTCGACCGCAAGGGCAAGAGCTTCACGCTGCTGAAGGTCGATGACGTCAACAACATCGGCTCGCTGCATCTGCGCGTACGCTCGATGGTCGAGAGCCTGAAGTTCAGCCATCAGGAGAAAATCAACAAGCCGTTCGTCACCACCCCGCCCTTCACCGTCGCCGACCGTCGCCGGACCATCCTGGCACCCTACTTCGCAGGCGGCTACTCGGAGTTCGTCCCCACGGTCTTCAAGATGGCCGGCTACAATATGATCAACCTGCCGCTCGGCGACAAGGAGTGCGTCGATCTCGGCTTGCAATACGCCAACAACGAGGTCTGCTACCCCGCCACCATCGTGGTGGGCAGCCTGCTGAAGGCGCTGAACAGCGGCCAATACCCGTTAGACGACACCGCCGTCATCATCACGCAGACGGGCGGACAGTGCCGCGCCACCAACTACATCATGCTGATCAAGAAGGCGCTGGTGGCGGCGGGCTACGAGAACGTGCCCGTGCTGTCGCTCGCCTTGGGCAACACCTTGGCCAACGAGCAGCCCGGTTTCAGCTTCAGCGCGAGAGACCTGGCGCTGCCGGCCGTCAACGGTATGCTCTACGCCGACTGCCTGTCAAGAATCTACTACGCCTCCCGACCGAGGGAGAAGCAGCCCGGCATCGCCAAGACGCTGAAAATCCTCCCGCGTGTGGGCGTGGTGGGCGAGATCTACATCAAGTACAACTCCTTCGGGCACCTCAACGTCCTCGACTGGCTCGCCGACCAGGGGGTGGAGGTCGTGGCCCCGTCCATCTACAACTTCTTCGTCAACAGCTTCGTGAACCGCCACATCAACAAGGAGAACCACATCAAGCCCGTCGATTTGCCGCTCTTCGTGACCGACGCGGCCTACAAGATTCTCTTCCGCTACGCCAAGACGTACGACGGGGTTTGTCAGGAGTTCCCGTTCTACCGCCCCTTCGCGGACATGTTCCACGAGGCGAAGCTGGCGGAGCGCATCATCAACATGGCGGCGAACTTCGGCGAAGGCTGGCTGATTCCGGCGGAGATGTCCTCGTTGGCGGAAAACGGCGTGAAGAACATCATCAGCCTGCAGCCGTTCGCCTGCATCTCCAACCACATCATCTCCAAGGGCATCGAGAAGAAGATGCGGAAGCTCTACCCCGACGTGAACCTGCTGTTCCTCGACTTCGACGGCGGCACCTCCGAGGCCAACGTCTTCAACCGCCTGCATTTCCTCATCGCAAACGGATAGGAACGCCTGCTTTTTTATGATGGGGGCGTGATTCTTCGCCCCCACCAAGCCTCTTTCACCTCGCCTTTGGCAAGGTGATGGCAAGTGTTTGGCAAGTATCAGAGCCGTATCTGTCAGCACTCAACCTCGTCTGTTCTTCGGTTGTTCTTCGGTTGTTCTTCGGTTGTTCTTCGGTTGTTGTTCGGTGAATAACCGAAGAACAGCCGAACAATAACCGAATATTTACTGGACAACAAACGACGCTAATACGGCGCAAATACCTGCCTGGTACCTGCCAACCACTTGCCAGGTACGAGTTTGAGAAGTCGTGAAACTGTGAAACCCTCTAACCGAGTTGCCTGCCGATCCGGCGTGCGGCCAAGGCGGCCGAGGCGAAGGCGAAGAAGAGGTTGAAGCCGCCGCAGACGCCGTCCACGTCGAGCATCTCCCCGAGGATGAAGAGATTCGGGTGCTTCCGGGAGGCGAAATCCTGGTCCACCTCCGAGAGGTCGATGCCGCCATGCGCCACCTGCGCCGCGTCCATGGGATAGGTGTCGGCGATGTCGAAGGCGAGCTTCTGAATCGGGAAGGGATGCCGGTTGTACAAGGCCGCCAGTTTCGGGTGCAAGAGTCCCGTGACGGAGTGATTCCGGCGGAGATATGTTTTCACGTCAAAGGTTTCATCCCAGTAGGTGAGGTTGATTTCCAAGCGGCAATCCTTCGGGGTGCTAAGCCGCCGGTAATAGGCCGACAGGTTCATGATGACAATGCCCGAGAGGCCGTCATCCTTGAAGGTAATCTCGCCGGATTCCTTATATACCAACTTCTTGCCCTGGTACAGGGAGACGATGGCTTTCGTGCGGCAGCCGGACAGCGATTGGGGATAATCCTTCAGGACAAAGCCCGATAGTGAAGGTTGTAAGGGATTGATTTTCAGGGACAGATCTTGTAGATATGCGTTATAGCCGCGCTGGTTCTTGGGGATCATCCCCGCCGGCGAGCCCGTGGAGAGCACCAGGGCGTCGTAACGCGCAGGCAGGTCGTTGATGCGCCACTTCCCGCGCTCGTTCCATACCCGTTGCACATCGCATCCGGTTTCGAGGTGCACGTTGCCGGAGGAATATTCGGTGAGGAGATCGACCACCGTCTGGGAGAACTGCGTGGCGGGATAGACGCGCTCCTCCATGTCTGTGATCGTCACCAAGCCCCAGTCGGCGAACTGGTCGCCGAGCGCTTCCGGGGGATAACGTTTCAGCAGCTCCGCGACAAATTCGGGCTGGTTATAGTGTTGGGGCCAGATGTCGCGGTTGAAGATGTTGGCCTTGCCGCCGCCCGAGGCGCGCAGCTTGGCGCCGACCTGCCGGTTCTTCTCGAAGAGGGTGACTTGGAACCCCCGTCGCTCGGAGAGCTTCTTGGCGAGGAAGAGTCCGGACGCCCCCGCGCCCACGATGGCGATATGTTTGGCGGAGATCATTCTTGGTCGAGAAATTCGCGAATGGTGTGGAGCATCTCGGCACGGGCGTCGTCGAGGTTGTCGTTGAGGATGACCTTGTCGAACTGCGGCGCGAAGGAGAGCTCGTATTCCGCCTTCTCCACGCGTTTGCGCAGCGACTCCTCGGTCTCGGTGCCCCGTTTGCGCAGCCGGTTTTCGAGTTCCTGCACGGTGGGCGGCTCCACGAAGATGGAGAGCGCCTTGTCGCCGAAATACTTCTTGATGTTCAGCCCGCCCTTCACATCGACGTCGAAAATGACGACCTTGCCTTCGTCCCAGATGCGTTGGATTTCGCTTTTGAGGGTTCCGTAGAACTGATTGTGATAGACCTCCTCCCATTCGAGGAACTCGTCGCGCTCGATGCCTTTCTTGAAGTCGCCGACGGAGAGGAAGTGGTAGTCCTTACCGTTGACTTCGCCTTCGCGCATGGCGCGGGTGGTCGCGGAGGTGGAGAACCGCAGCTCGGGGAGATAGTCCAGGACATGCTTCACGATGGAGGTTTTCCCTGCGCCAGAGGGAGCGGACACGATGATTACTTTGCCATTCATATCAGGTGTTTTTAGGCTGCAAAGATACGATTTTTGGGATTCGGTTTCCGAAAGAGAGGGCACAAAAAAAACAGCGGTAGATGCTACCGCTGTCCAAAACCATTAACCTATGTAAGACAATGAAAATTAATTCATAATCATTGTACTCTTACGCAGGTTGTATCAAAAAGTTACAACTTTCGATAATTTTTTTTGCGAAGGCCGTGTTGGCGAAGTGGCCGGGACGGTTCGCGATGATCTCGGCACGTAGCGGAACCCCCAGTAAATAGAGGTCTCCGATGAGGTCGAGCAGCTTGTGGCGGGCCGGTTCGTTGGGGTGCCGGAGCTGTGTGTTATTGAGGATATGGTCGGGGGTGACGGTGATATCCTTCTTGTGGAAGAAGTCGCCGAGGGCGTTGAGGACCTTGTGGTCGGGCACCTTGTCCACGAAGACGATGGCGTTGTCGAGGTCGCCGCCGCGCGCCAGGTTGTTCTGGATGAGGAACTGCAGCTCGTCGAGGAAGACGAAGGTGCGGCAGTTATAGACATCGGGGACGAAGGTCTCGATGCTGTCGAGCACGGCCTGCTGGGAGGCGAGGACCTTGGTGCCGTAGTCCACGTTGACGGTCATCTTGAAGCGTTCGGCGGGTCTTATGGTGAGCTCGACCTGTTTTTCGGGGACGGAGAAGGAGATCTCCTCCGTCACGACGCCGATTTTCTTGGGGGCGTCCAACGTCCGGATGCCGACCTCTTTGAGCATCTCCACATAGACGCGGGAGCTGCCGTCGAGGATGGGGGTCTCGGGGCCGACGGACTTCACGAGGACGTTGTCGATGCCGAGGCCGGCGAGGGCGGCCATGAGGTGCTCGATGGTGTGCACCTGCGCGTCGCCGTCCTTGATGGAGGTGCCGCGGGAGGTGTCGAAGACCGAATAGGGTGTCGGCTTGACGATAGGTTCACCGGGGAGGTCGGTGCGTTGGAACAGGATGCCGCTGTCGGCGGGCGCAGGCACGAAAGTGACCGTCACTTGCTGCGCCGTATGGAGGCCTCTCCCCGATACGGACACCGGAGAGGCGATAGTGGTTTGCAGTCTTGCCATGAAAGTTACTGGTTCTTTTTGCTGTTTATATATTGTTGGTACAGTTCGGGTAATTTGCGGCGCAGGACGATGAGTTTGCGCTCTTCGGTGGCGGGGAGTGCCGGGCTGCCGAGATAGACGCCCTGCTTGAGGGAGTGCGACACGCCCGATTGCGCGCCGATGACGGTGCCGTCGTCGATGGTGATGTGGCCCGCAATGCCGGCCTGTCCCGCGATGATGCAGCGGCTGCCCAACTTGGCGGAGCCTGCCACACCCGCCTGTGCCGCGAAGGCCGTGCCCTCGCCCACGGTGACGTTGTGCGCGATCTGCACCAGGTTGTCGATCTTCACGTGGTCGTGGATGCGCGTGGAGCCCATCGTCGCACGGTCGATGCAGGTGTTGGCGCCGATCTCCACGTGGTCGCCGATCTCCACATTGCCGATCTGCGGGATCTTGAGGTACTCGCCGTCGTGGCTGGCGAAACCGAAGCCGTCGGCGCCGATGACCGCCCCCGCGTGCAGGATGCAGTCGCTGCCGATGTGGCAGTCCTCATAGACCTTGACGCCGGCGTAGAGCGTGGTGCGCGCGCCGATGCGAACGCGGTCGCCCACGACGGTCTGCGGGTAGAGGCTCGCGCCGTCACCGATGACCGCGCCCTCGCCCACACTCACGAACTCGCCGATATAGACGTTCTGCCCGATCGTGGCGGTCGGGGCGATGCACGCCTTGTCGGAGATGCCGGTCTTGCGCGGCTTGTTCTGCTGGTAAAAGTTGAGCAGCTGCGCGAAGGCAAGGTAGGAGTTGGCCACCTTGATGAGCGTGCAGGGGACCTCCTGCTCAGGCACGAAGTCCTGGTTGACGATGGCCGCCGTGGCCTTGGTCGTATAGAGATACTGGGTGTATTTCGGATTGGAAAGGAAGGTGAGGCCGCCGGGCACGCCCTCCTCGATTTTGCATATTGTGGTGATCTCGGCAGCTGGGTTTCCCACTATTTCGGCGGAAATAAGCTCCGCGATCTGAGCGACAGAATACTTCATTACCTTGAATTTTTGAGGGTGCAAAAGTACACAAATTACGAATACAATCCGTTATTGGAAGAAATGTTCGGCATCGGGGTGCAAAACACTGTCGGACAGGGTGCAGAGCGAGAGTTCCCCGTCGCCGGCGATGCGCTTGAGCCTCGACAGGATGTAGCGCGAGCCTTCAAACTCGCGGCGATAGACCTCATCCTCGACGAGAATGTAGTCGAAGTCGAACGTCAGCGCGTGGGCCACGACATCGGAATCGGGCCACATGACGGAGTACCCCTCGCGGTTCATCATCACGAACGGCGTGTTCTGCGGATAGGAGAAGAGGGTCAGGGGTCGCGGGCCTATGATCCCGTACCCCGCATCCGTCAGCAGCTTGTTGGCGTGCTTGTAGCGCACGGCCGTCTGGAAGGCTTCCACGCCCTCCTTGCGCCGCTCCACCTGCATCCGCCGCGCCTCGACGGTCATAAACGTGGTGAAGAGCAGCACCGCGACCAACGCCACCACCCTACCCCACGGCTTCTCCACGTCGGGCAGCAGCGAGAGCAGCCCCACCAAGAGCATCACTATCGGCAGGAAGAAGCTGTCCAAGAAGTAGTAGTCGTGGTCGATGTATTGTTCGAACATGGCGATGGCGAACAGTATCTCGCCGAAGAGCCAGATGGCGAGGAGCCACCAGAGAGAGAGGGTTCTCCCCTCTTTCCGAGGCGTTTTCCCCTTGACGATCAAGGTGACCACCACGGCTGCGGCGAGCACCACGTAGAGCCAATGCTGCGACCTCTGGAAGTAGTGGAAACGCCAGCGGTCGTGCATATTCTGGAAGACGAAGCGGGCTTCCTCCCAGCTGTGGACGGGCAGCAGGCTGGCGAGGAAGAGCGAGCCGTTCTCGTGACGCAGGTGCGCGCTCCAGAGCCACCAAGCCGCGAAAAAGAGTGCCCCGAGGAAGAACGGGAGCCAGGAAGACTTGAACGTGACCTCCTTCCGCAGGATGCGCAGCAGCTGGAAAGCGGCCACCGCCACCCAGAGTACGGCAAAGGAGGTGCGCTCCATCATCGCGAGCGTGAGCAGCAACAGGCTGACGTAGAGCATCCACCGTTTGGAGTCGCGCAGATGGAGGACGTAGAAGAGCAGTCCGCCCATGGCCAACGCCAGCGCGGGGATGGAGGGCAGAAACGAGGAG
>ONQE01000096.1 GCA_900319925.1 uncultured Bacteroidales bacterium
ACGACATCCGCGTCACGGTGCTCGGTCATCTGCAGCGCGGCGGCACCCCGCTGGCATACGACCGCATCCTCGCCACCGAGTTCGGCGTCAAGGCTTTCGAGCTCGTCAAGGAGAAAAAATACGGCAACCTCGTGGTCTATCGCCACCCGAACATCTCGTATGTCCCGTTGGAAGAAGCCGTGAAGGAGCCCCACCTCGTAAAACCCGACGACTTCCTCGTGAAAGCCGCCCGCGGCGTCGGCGTGGTTTTTGGCGACGAGATCAGTTAGTAGTTAGTAGTTAGCAGTTAGCAGTTGGTAGTTGTGACGAAAGGCTCCAATTCCCTTTCTTTAAGAATGGGTGCCCGCAGGGCGAGGTGGTAATATAAAACATCAGAATTCCTTGTGAATAGAAAAGAATATCAGAGTAGTAGTATTTGTTCAACATTATTTTTATGAGAAAAATTGTTTTGTTCTTTGTTGTGATCGTCATGCTAGTTATGTCAGGTTGCCAAAGACATCCAAAGGATGAGTGCGAAGATATCCTCACCCATGTATGGCTTCTGCCCAAAACTCTCAACCAGTATCTGCCATACGAGGTTGGTCAACACCTGACTTTTACCAATGAAATGCCTGACGAGCTTGGAGACACCGTGATTTATGAAATAGTTGACGTTCGATTACTGGAATATGATTCTGCGTACGTCACCTCATCATACAATCCTTGTTACCCAACAGGACTATTACCCGATTATGATGTAAGGTTGATTCGCATCTCTGAACAAACGGAAGACAAAACCCCAAAACAGATATTATTGTTGTTTGGCGGGAGTGCCGGAGGCTCAAATGGTCAAGTGGTGAATGTGGAATTTGGAATGTTGTCTGATTTCGAGAATCATCAGAGTGGCCTGAATTCAAAGAATTATCAAGGCAATGTCTCGGAAATGGGGGATACCATACGGTTGGATCAATATGGTGATCCATACGTGGATTATGCCGAAATACATAAGGATAAAGGATTGGTCGGTTTCTCGAGCCATCGTGATGGTATCGTATCCTGGATGTTGTTAGAGTAAACAGGGAAGATTCTAAAAAGTTGTCTCAATGCCAATGTCAATAACCAATAACCAATAACCATTATGAAAAAGATCGTAGTTCTATCCGGTGCCGGCATCTCGGCTGAGAGCGGCATCAGCACGTTTCGCGACAGCGACGGCCTTTGGGAAAACCATAATGTGGAGGATGTGGCCAGCATCGACGGCTGGTACCGCAACCCCAAGCTCATCATCGACTTCTACAACGAGCGGCGTACGCAGTTGGAGCATTGCGAACCCAACGCGGCGCACAAGCTGGTGGCGAAGTTGGAGGAGCAATACGACGTGACCGTGGTCACGCAGAACGTCGACAACCTGCACGAACGCGGCGGTTCTTCGAAGATCATCCACCTGCACGGCGAGCTCACCAAGGCCTGCAACGAACGCAAAACGGAGGTCTTCGACATCGGGTACAAGCCGATGAAGTACGGCGAACGTGCCAAGGACGGCTCCCTGCTGCGCCCGTTCATCGTATGGTTCGGCGAGGCCGTACCTTTGTTGGACGCCGCCGCCCGCGAGGTGGAACAGGCTGACATCCTGATCATTATCGGCACATCCCTGGCCGTCTATCCCGCTGCGGGACTGCTCTACTACGCCCCCGCCAACGCCGAGATTTACGTCATCGACCCCAAACAACCCGGCTCCATCTCCCGCCGCGTCACCTACATCACCGAAAAGGCTACCGTCGGCATGAAACAGCTGTGCGACAAACTGATGACCCCCTAACCCTAACCCTTAACCCTTAAACCTTAAACCTTAAACCTTAACCCTTAAACCTTAACCCTTAAACCTTAACCCTTAAACATGAAACGTCTCTGGATCATCCTCTTATTCGGCACCCTGGCGGCATTCGGGTTTACCTCCTGCGAGAACTACCCCGAAGGAGTGCCGAGCATCTATTCAAGCGAGTACCGGATTGTAGGCTCATGGCAGGTGTCGCACACCTATCTCAACGGCGTGGAAATCGACTCCACAGACTACGCCGCTTTCGCACCGACCACCTATTATTATATATACGCCGACCACGTGATGTCGCTGTTGGGCATCCTCAACGGCGAAATCCGGCAGTCATCGTTCGCCACCTACATCCTGGACCCCAAGTCGAAAACCATCCAGTTCAACTTCACTTTCTTCGGAAAGCGATACATCTTCACTGCCGACATCAAGCGACTGTCACGCAAGGAGTTCTTCATCGAATTTGACGATGAGGACGGCGACCACTGGCGTTTGGAACTGTTCTCACGTTCAGACTACTGATATGCCTGTACCCGCCCTACAAAATCCCGACGACCGTCCTGCACGCAAAAGCAAGACCGCGACCGCCGCATACGTGTGGATTGTGTTGGCCATCGCCGTTTTAGTGTCGGCCGTCACCCTTGTCATGGTGCGTTCCGAGCGACTCACGCGCGAACGGGCCAGCACGCAGGCACAGACCTCCCAGATCCAGTCCGATGGAAGCTCGTCGCTGATTGAGTTCACGCCGTCCGATGTGACCGTCAAAAACGGATGGACCATTCTGTCGGGCCACCACCCCACGGTGACCTTCACCTGCCGCCTCGCACCGTCGGCACCGCCCGCAAGAGTGGCCGTTCTCAGCTATCGTCCGGCAGGCGCTCAAGAGTGGCTCACCGCGGAAGGACACCCGCGCCGTGACGGCACCTGCCGCATCACCCTGCGCGACCTTTCCCGCAACATGCCCTACGAATGCTTCTTCGTTGTCCCCACGTCCGACACCGTCCTCCGCAGCGCCATTGTCGGGTTCACCACGTCCCCACAAAATTGATCGGCGAATCTCACTGGACACAAAAAACGCAACCCCGTCAAACCGTACAAAAAAAAGTGTATCTTTGCGCCCTGAATTTGAAGATATGGAAAACGCCACGTTAGAACAGAAGGTCATCTCGATCATCGACCAAATCCGCCCCTACTTAGTGCAGGACGGCGGCGACATCGAATTTGTGGAACTCACCCCCGAAAATGTCGTCAAGGTGCGTCTCCAAGGCGCGTGCGGCACCTGCCCCCACGCCAAGATGACCCTCAAAAACGGCGTGGAACAGACAATCAAGCACTACCTCCCCGATATCGACCACGTCGAAGACATCGTCCTCGGCTTTTAATTATAGACGTAAGACTTGAGACTTAAGACTTTTTAAAAAGAAAGATATTCCTTGAGCAGCCTCGGAGAGGCAAAACGCACGAAGTGCAATTAACCCCATACAAGCGAAGCGCAGTGTGGGGAAACACAAACGAAAAGAAACAAATAAACGAAACATGGGCCTCAAATGCGGCATAGTAGGACTGACGAACTCGGGTAAGACCACGATGTTCAACTGCATCTCCAACACGAAGGCGGAGGTGACGGACTTCGCGTACAGCACCAACAAGTCGAACATCGGTGTGTGCGCGGTGCCCGATGAGCGTCTGGCCCACATCAATTCGTTCATCCATGCCGACAAGTTGGTCTATGCCAACTTGGACATCGTCGATATCCCTGGATTGGCGAAGGGTGCCAGCACCGGCGCCGGCATCGGCAACAGCTTCCTCGCGGACGTGCGTCTCTGCGACGCGCTCATCCACGTGCTGCGCTGCTTCGACAACCCTGCCCTCCCCCACGAGGAAGGGTCCGTGGATCCGGTGAGAGACATCGAAATTGTCGATTTCGAGCTGCAATGCAAAGATTTGGAACAAATTGAACGCAAGATCACCAAGGTGGAGAAAGCCGCGAAAGTCGGCGAGAAGACCGCCAAGCACGACCTTGCCGTTCTATTGAAATACAAGGAACATCTGGAAGGTTTCCAGAATGTGCGCACCTTGGAGGTCACGCCCGACGAGAAGGCGGTGGTGGCCGACATGATGCTGCTCACCGAGAAGCCCGTGATGTTCGTGTGCAATGTGAATGACGACGACGCGGCCACCGGGAACGCCTATTCCGAGGCCGTGAAGAAATATGTGGAAGAGCACGGCGGAGAGATGTTGGTCATCGCGGCCAAGATCGAATCCGAAATCGCCGAGTTGGAGAGCGAAGAGGACCGCAAGGCCTTCTTGGCCGACGTGGGCTTGACCGAGCCGGGCGTCAACAAGGTGATCCGTGCGGCCTACAAGATGTTGGATCTCATCTCCTTCTTCACCGTGGGTGGCAAGGAGAATCGTGCCTGGACGATCACACGGGGCATGTTGGCACCGCAGGCGGCGGGCGTCATCCACAGCGACCTGGAGCGCGGCTTCATCCGTGCGGAGGTCATCAAATACGACGACCTGGTGAAATACGGGTCGGAGCTGAAATGCAAAGAGGCCGGCAAGTTGGCGGTCGAAGGCAAGAACTACGAAGTGCAAGACGGCGACATCCTGCACATAAGGTTTAATGTTTAGGGTTTAAGGTTTAAGGAAAACCTTGTAAACCGACAGAATCCTTAAACCATAAACCATCAACCTTAAACCAAAACGCGGTAGTAGCTCAGTTGGCAGAGCGGCGGCTTCCCAAGCCGCAGGTCGCGGGTTCGAACCCCGTTTACCGCTCAAACGTCTCCAAAACAATCAGTGTCAGCAACTTACAACGGTGGGTTGCTGACTTCTTGTTTAAAATCGGGACAGAAACGGGACAAAATGAGGTTTTTGTACAACGTTCTATAAAACATAAACCATTGGACTCCAATATATTATAAAAACATTGTTTTCGAACCGCAGACTTATTGGCTATAGGACCGATATTTTGGGGTGTTCATTATAAAAAATAAGTATCTTTGCGGCGATTTTAAGTTGATATAGTATGAATAACAATATGACATTTTCGCAAATGGCGCAGCTGGAGCTGATGAACGCGGCCGCCAACGTCAACTCTCAGGAGGATTTGGATGCGTTGAAGCTAACCATATCGCTCTTCTTTGCCGAGAAGGCGCAACGAGAAATCGACCAGATGTGGGAGGACGGCACACTCGACCAGTCCAAGCTGGACGAACTGCGTGGCCAACATTTGAGGACACCCTACATCATTCCATAATAAAATGGAATCAAATACCGACATCGCACAGGACTGCCGTTTTTGAGCGCTGGTTGCCAATGCGGCATCTCCTTGACTATGCGGAGTGCCTGCTTGTCAAGTTCAGGGAAAAGCGAGTTTTTGAGTTCAGCATTGGCAACACTCCCGTCAGCTTCGATGTCGAATTCCACCAGCACGACACCTACCACATCAGATTGTCCCACAACGGAATAGTCCATGCGCTGGACGAGAAAATCATATAGACCTTCCGTTCCGCCAGGAAACACGGGTGCCTCATTAAACTCACGCATGTCTATGGGTATGGAATAGAAAAGAGATTTTTGCACCCCTTTGGAGATAGGTTTCTGCTGGATCAGTTCCACAATAACGCATCCTTTGAGATAAAAGAGATCCGCCTTATGGATTCTTTCACTACTGTCTGTATTGAGGGTCTGAAATATGGGATTCGGAAGTCTGTGGGAAATGATGTCGTTGAGATACTTTTGACCGAAAAGAGTGTCAACGTAAGTGAAATATTCGGAAAGCCGTTTCCCCTGATAAGTAGTGTAAGCCAGGTTCTTCTCTTCATTGCTTTCACTGGAATATAGCAAAAAGTTGCATTTATGGCCAGGGTGTTCTTCCAGAAACTTCTTGAGCGGCTCCAAATAACGCGGCATTTCCCATTCCAACAAACGTCCATTCATATTCCAAGGCAGCAGGTCAAGCACAATCCGTACGGAGTCCGTGACATAATCCACATGGTTAGGAACTCCGACATAGTACTGGCGTTGCGGGTAAGCATTTGAAAATGTACAGAGGGAAATGATACCAGTCAACAAAAGAGGCGAAAGTTTCTTAATCATAGTCTTGATATTTTATGCGATACTTATTACGCGGCAAAAATACAACTCTTATTCAATGTGCAGCAACTCCCGCAAAATTTCATGAGTCTATTTCCCAGCTGCTTGGGACATTCTGGCCGCTTCCAGCATGGCCACCTGCTGCAAGGCTTCCTGCAGCGTAGCTCGCGACGACGGACGCCCCAATAAGAGCCGAGCCTGCCTTGCAGAGTCCTGAATGCTCTTGTTGATTAAATCGAGGAAGGTCTGTTTATCCATTTTCTATATCGTTTACGAGTTCATCAATAAATTGAAGTGATGACGCTGTGAAGCCCCCATTCTCAATTGTTTGTTGTAAACCTATTGATGGTTAATCCAAATATCCATCGTTTCGGATCTGGTTTTCTACTGCGTCAAGAAAAGATATCGCAGTAGGCACTAACGGCGTAATATCCGCTTCTGTGACCACTTTCCAGTCATCATAATCACCCGTTTGTCTCAACTCGAACAATTGGCTGTAAAACTTCCCCAAATCTGAATCAATAAGGCCTGTCTTGATGAAATGTAGTCCGAAAAGGCCTATCGCCCCACCGTGAGTGTGAGCATTCAGACCGTTTTTAAGCAGCAATGCTGATACCATATAATAACAAGCATAATACATCCTGTTGGCAGCAGCATACCAATAGCCACCTTCAATGATACCTTTCGTCTCGTCCCATGTTTCGCGTGAGCGTCTGATTCTATTCAAAACCAGTGCTTTTGTTTCCTCGTTTGTCAGCATAGTACAACTCCTTCCCTGTTGATGTTTTCAAAAAAGGGTGAGCCTTTCCGCATCGCCCATTCGTCATACGTGTACACCTTCGGGCTGAAGTAAGTACCATACTCCCAACCTAATTGAACAAACGGATAGGCGTACATGCCAAACACATCGGCACTTTGATAGTTGTTCCCGAGCAATATCAGCAAATCCCAGTCCGATTCCGCGTGGGCATCTTTACGTGCCTGCGAGCCAAACAGGATAAGTTGTGCGTCCTTTGGAAGAACTTTCATCCCCAACGCCTTAATGGAGTTCAATATATTCTCTCTTGTTGTATTCATAACAACTTTTTTTTCACACTGCAAAAATACGATATTTTTCCAATTGAAACATCATGCAAAAAATAGCGTCAATTTCACTTTTCGCTTTTAGCTTTTGGAGTCCAAAAAATGCATATTTTTGCAGCAAATTTTTGCTACAAAATTTTGCGTTCTTTGAGAAACTACAAAAAAATGCACCGCTTTTTTCTTATCGGAAATGGTGCATCGAAACCTTCAATAACTGACTGAAAATCAGTTATTTTTATTGCTTTGTACTGAGACAGAAATGAGACAAAAGGCAGTCAAAATCGCCTTTTATGAAAAATATAATTTACTCACTTGCAGCGAATTACAAAATCGCAAAAGGTAGTCGGGACCGTGTCCGAGAATCGCGGGTTCGAACCCCGTTTACCGCTCATCTGTAGAGACGCAAATTTTTGCGTCTCTACGTGTATGTAAACAAAAAAATGTATTTTTGCCGTTGATATTCTATTCATGAATATTATGACAAGAGAGGAAAAAATATCATACTAGATGGAACTGGCCGACTATGACGTTGTCACGGCTGAGGCAAGATACCCCTCTCATAAGTCAGCTTTGGCTCGCGAACTGAATGAGACCGTTTGCGGCCAAATCATTGAACGAACAAAGAATCTGAAACAATGGATAGAGAACAAGCTCTAAAGTTAGCCAAGCAATACAAGGAAGAGATTTCGGGGCTTTTCAACTCTCCGAAAGTGTTTTTGTATGGTTCCTACAGCAAGGGTTGTGCACATGACGGCAGCGACATTGACATTGCCGTCGTGGTGCCGTTGCTGGACGGCGACTGGCTGACCGCCACCACAAAACTTTGGACTGCCTCCCGGAAACTGAACACGCTTATCGAGCCTGTCCTTCTGGAGGAACGCTATCCTTCACCCTTGTATGATGATGTCCTGCGCACGGGAATTGCCGTGTAGTTCAAAGTTGCGACAACATAGGTTGAATCTGATCCCAATTAGCAAGGACTGTTTGCGCCTGCTTGACGATCACTTGCCAATTTGAATCTTTGATTATCAGTTCGTCATCAACATGTCCATTTGTATAGGGTTCTTCATAATTATTGAGCAAAGAGCTCAATTTGTATAATCCGTTTAAGGCATTATTGGAGTGTCCATATTTCTCCATCGCTTTTTTTAAGACTAGTTCTAAAAAACAATCGTCATATAAAGAACACATTAATTCCGCATACGAAGAGATACGCCCTGTGTCATTGTTTTGATTTAACCACTTTTTTTCTTGCAAATCCACACTTGACAATTCCTCTATTCTGTCGTGAATATACTCTAATTCACAATCTAACAACACGACTTCGTTTTTCACCCCTGCAACAGCTTCATCTACAAGAGAAGTCAAATGTTTCCATTTTTCTGATTGCCCCCTTAAACAGTCCATTGTCAATTCTCCGCAGTCTTCTATTTCGAAAAATAATGCTCGAATCTCTCTACTTAAATCATATTGTTTTTTGTCTATAAGATGATTGTTAATGAGCGTGTTTAGAGAATCATCATGCAAAAAACTGGTTGCACCGATAACAAAATCCTCAAAAACCATCGTCTCGACAATATCATCAGCATAATTGAATATTTTGCTTTGGCATTTATACAATGTGTCCTTATACAAGGAATATAACTCTTCAGGGGATATTTCTTTCATAACATATTAACTTGAACAGTGTAAATATTGTACGATATTCATGACTATTTCTGTATTCATTGTTCTTTATTTCACATTCCTGAAACTGGTCTTGGTGTCAAAGCCGGCTGACAGGATCTTCTCCGTGTTTGTGCGGCGGTCCTGAACGGGCTCA
>ONQE01000084.1 GCA_900319925.1 uncultured Bacteroidales bacterium
GTCTATCCGAACCCCGTCACCGACCAGCTGAACATCGTCAACCCCGACGGCAACATCCAGACCGTCTCCGTCTATAACGCCTCCGGCCAACTCGTCCTGCAAACCGCTGTTTCCAGCTCCCCGATTCTCGAAATCAACGTAAGCTCTTTGCCGAATGGTTTTTACATTGGAACGGCAACGCTGAATAACAATCAACAAACCGCCACCTTTAAATTTATAAAATGAAATTCCTTGAGCAGCCTCGGAGAGGCAACACGCACGAAGTGCTAATAACCCCACACAAGGCGAAGCCGCAGTGTGGGGCCACCCTAACCCTTAAACCTTAAACCTTAACCCTTAAACCTTAAGCCCCAAAACCCTATATGAAAAAACTAACACTATTCTGCTTCCTTCTTGCTCTGGCCGTCTCCCTTTTCGGCCAAAGCCCGAGTCCGACCTGTTACAGGGTTTATTTGAGTGACAAGAATAACTCGCCGTATTCTATTAACAATCCCTCGGAGTTCTTGTCGCAGCGGGCCATCGACAAGCGAGCTCGTTTTAACATTCCGATTACGGAACAGGATTTGCCCATCAACCCGCAATACAAGCAGCAGATCCTTGCTCTGCACCCGCAAATGCAACCATTGGCCGTTTCCAAATGGATGAACACTTTCACAGTTTATTGTCCAGACAGTACGATTATTCCGCAAATCGAGAGCCTACCATTTGTAGATTCCATTCTGGCAGTTGGCGTGTACCAACTACACGATATGCCTATAGGCCAAGCTGTGTCGGATAATCAAATTCCGATCGTTCACAATATAACTACTCCCAGCAAAGACACACTGGATTATGGAGCCGGTTTTAATCAAATTGCCCTTCATAATGGTCATCTGTTGCATGCAAAAGGCTTTCATGGCGAAGGAATGCTCATTGCCGTAATTGATGCTGGATGGCTGCAAGTAGAAGAAAGTCCTTATTATCAAGATCTTGTGGATAACAATCGTTATGGTGGTAAATTTATATTAATACCTAATCTGGTAGACACATTATTCGCTGGAGGTCATGAAGGCAGCCACGGAACAGATGTTACTTCTGTTATGGCAGCAAATACACCTGGGAAACTGATTGGCACTGCTCCAGCCGCCTCGTATGCGTTCATACATACCGAATGGGTAGGATCCGAGGAACTTGTGGAGGAGGACTTCTGGGCCAACGGCGCGGAAATCGCTGACAGTATCGGTGCTGATGTTGTTAATTCTTCATTGACTTATTATAGTTCCCATTTTGATTTTCCACAGGTTAACTTCACATACGCAGAACTTGATGGAAACCACAGTGTAGCTTCGCGCTGTGCCTCTATTTTAAGTGAAAAAGGCGTGGTGGTTTGTGTTATTGCTGGTAATTCAGGTAGTAACTACATAGGTCATCCTGCTGATGCCATTGATATTCTTTGTGTTGGAGGTTTTAGTATTTATTGTGTAGGGACCAATATTTATGACACCTCTTCTTACGGTTCTCACGGTCCAACATACGATGGTCGCGTAAAACCCGATGTCATTGCCTTAGCAAATGATGTTTCTTGTTGTAGTCCTCCACCTCCTCATCTTAATGATTGGTTTACCTCAAAAGCAGGTACAAGTTTTTCCTGCCCCATCATTGCCGGTCTCAGCGCCTGCCTTTGGCAAGCCATGCCCGGCTACACTTCTTCTGAAATCATGCAGATCATCCGCGAGAGCAGCCACCTCTACAACAACCCCAACCCTGATTTCGGCTACGGCATCCCCGATTTACACGACCCACGTCGGCATCCACGACTATAATCCCTTACGGCTCAACGTCTATCCGAACCCCGTCACCGACCAGCTGAACATCGTCAACCCCGACGGCAACATCCAGGTCGTCACCCTCTACAACGCCTCCGGCCAACTCGTCCTGCAAACCGCCGTTTCCAGCTCCCCGATTCTCGAGATCAACGTAAGCTCTTTGCCGAATGGTTTTTACATTGGAACGGCAACGCTCAACAATAATCAGATGGCCACGTTTAAATTTATAAAATGAAATTCCTTGAGCAGCCTCGGAGAGGCAACACGCACGAAGTGCTAATAACCCCACACAAGGCGAAGCCGCAGTGTGGGGGCTTCAATAACCAATAACCAATAACCAATAACCCATAACCCATAACCATTAAATAATGAACGCCTTAACAAAAACCAATTACCAATTCCCGAATCAAAAATCGGTGTATCACGGAAAAGTCCGTGACGTCTATTTTTTGGACGATGTGTTAGTGATGGTCGCCAGCGACCGTATCAGCGCCTTCGACGTCATTTTGCCGAAGGGCATCCCTTACAAAGGACAGATCCTCAACCAGATAGCATCGAAATTCTTGGATGCCACCAGCGACATCTGTCCGAACTGGAAGATGGCCTCCCCCGACCCGATGGTCACCGTGGGCCGCGTCTGCAAGGGCTTCCCGGTGGAGATGATCGTGCGCGGCTACCTGTGCGGCAGCGCGTGGCGTTTCTACAAGAACGGCGGCCGCAACCTCTGCGGCAACATCCTGCCCGACGGCATGAAGGAGAACCAGAAGTTCCCGGTGCCGCTTATCACCCCGACCACCAAGGCCGAGCAGGGCGAACACGACGCCGACATCTCCAAGGAGGAAATCCTCGCCAAGGGCCTCGTCTCTCCCGAAGATTACGCCGTCCTCGAAGATTACACGATGAAACTCTTCCTCCGCGGCACCGAAATCGCGGCGAAGAAGGGATTGATCCTCGTCGATACCAAGTACGAGTTCGGCAAGGCCGACGACAAAATCTACCTCATTGACGAAATCCACACCCCCGACTCCTCCCGTTATTTCTACGCACAGGGCTACGAAGAGCAATTCGCCAAAGGGCTGCCGCAGAAGCAGTTGTCGAAGGAATTCGTGCGCGAGTGGCTGATGGCCAACGGCTTCCAGGGCCAGGAAGGCCAGCAGGTGCCCGAAATGACCGAAGAGGTCGTCAACGGCATCACCAACCGCTACATCGAGCTCTACGAGCACATCACCGGCGAGAAGTTCGTCCCCGCCCCCGCCGAGAATGTGGAGCAGCGGATTTATGACAATGTGATGGGGTGGCTGAGTAAACGATAACTCGCTTCAACAACCCATAACCTATAACCCATAACCATTAATAGAATGAAGTACCTCATCATAGGAGGCGTCGCCGGCGGAGCATCGGCGGCCGCGCGACTTAGAAGACTGAACGAAGATGCCGAAATCATCGTGTTCGAGAAGGGCGAGTACATCTCGTACGCCAACTGCGGCATGCCCTACTACATCGGCAACACCATCGAAGACCGGAAGCGGCTGTTCGTACAGACCCCCGTGTCGTTCGGCAACCGTTACGATGTGGATGTCAGGACGTTGCAGGAAGTGACCGCCATCAACCGCGAGGCACACACCGTGGAAGTCAAGAACCTGCGCAACGGCAAGACCTACACCGAGGATTACGACATCCTCCTGCTGTCGCCCGGCGCCGAACCGGTAATCCCCGAACTGCCCGGTATCCATAGCCCGAAGATCTTCACCCTACGCAGCGTCAGTGATTGCGACAAAATCAAGATGCAAGCCGTTGAATCCCTGAGAGACAATGCGAAAGCCGTCATCATCGGAGGCGGATTCATCGGGTTGGAGATGGCGGAGAACCTGCAGAAGATCGGCTACCAGATTACGGTAGTGGAGAAGGCTGACCACATCCTCACACCTGTGGATGAACCCATCGCGGCCATCGCGGAGAAGCATCTGAGAGACAAGGGTGTAGAGCTGATTACGGGCAACGGCATCTCAGGATTCGAGGAAAACGGCGACACGCTGACCGTCTGTTTGGAAGACGGGCAGAAGTTAGGGTGCGACCTCGCGGTGCTGAGCATCGGCGTGCGTCCGAACACGGCATTGGCCGAAGCCGCCGGTCTGGAAATCGGACGGGGCATCAAGGTCAACGAGTATTTGCAGACCTCCGACGAGCGCATCTTCGCCGTAGGTGACGCAATTGAGTTCCCGCATCCCGTGACGGGCGTTCCGTACTGCAACTTCTTGGCAGGTCCCGCCAATGCTCAGGCCCGTATCGCCGCCATGAACATGGTCTATCCCGAAAGCGTGGTCTATCAAGGTTCGGTGAGTACCGCCATCGCCAAGATTTTCGATTTGGCCGTGGCCAGCACGGGGCTGAACGAAGCGGCTTTGCAACGGGCGAACCTCTCTTACGAGACCGTCATCGTGCACCCCGCGGCGCACGCCACCTACTACCCCGGCAGCACCCCGATTTCGCTGAAGCTGAACTTCTCCATGGAAGACGGCACGATTTACGGCGCCCAGGCCATCGGGACGCAGAACATTGACAAACAGATTGATATCATCTCGCTGCTGCTGAAACACCACGGCACGATTTTCGACCTGGTGAACAGCGAACACAGCTACGCGCCGCCGTTCGGCTCGGCCAAGAGTCCCGTGATGTTCGCCGGTATGGTCGCCGAAAACATCTTCGCCCACCTGATGAACCCAATTCACGTGAAACAGCTGGACGAAATGATTGATAACAAGGAGGATTTCTTCTTGTTGGATGTCCGCGAACTACCTGAATACAAGAATGGTACGATTGAAGGGGCGACCCGTTACTCTGTGGACGAGCTGCGCGAGTTCCTCGAAGAGATTCCCGAAGGAAAGAAGATTGTGGTTTTCTGCGAGGTCGGTCTGCGCGGCTACGTCGCCTCCCGCATCCTCATGCAGAACGGATTTGATGAGGTGTACAATCTGATTGGGGGGATGAGGACTTATCGGCTGACTGGCAGACACAATGTAATTCAGAATTAAGAATTAAGAGTGATGAGTGATGAACACTATTCACTAATCACCGATCACTATTCACTGAAAAAACAATAAAACCCCAAAATAATGAAAAAGCATCAAATTTCAACCAAGTTTCTCAGCATTGAGAAGGTAACCAAAATCATTGAGCGCAAGCAGAAAATCGAATTGTCCGAAGAGGCGATTGCAGCGGTGAAGAAGTGCCGCGACTACTTGGACACCAAGGCGGCCACGAGCGCGGAACCCATCTACGGTGTGACCACCGGTTTCGGCTCGCTCTGCAACAAGCACATCTCCCCGGAGGACCTCTCCACCCTCCAGCGCAACCTCGTCATTTCGCACGCCTGCGGCGTGGGCGAAGAGGTACCGCAGGAAATCGTGCAGCTCATGCTGCTTATGAAAATCCAATCATTGTCATACGGCCACTCCGGCGTGCAGCTTGACACCATCCAACGATTGGTAGACTTCTACAACAAGGGCGTGTATCCCGTTGTGTATCAGCAGGGTTCACTCGGCGCTTCCGGCGACTTGGCTCCGCTGGCACACCTCTCGCTGCCTATCATCGGCATGGGTGAGGTCTATTACCGCAACAAGAAATACTCCGCCGCGGAAATCAACGAGAAGTTCGGCTGGCAGCCCATCACGCTGAAGTCCAAAGAGGGTCTCGCGCTGCTCAACGGCACGCAGTTCATGAGCTCCTACGCCGTCTGGTTGCTGATGAAAGCCCGTAAGCTGAGCTGGCTCGCCGACATCATCGGCACCATCTCCTTGGAGGCTTTCGACGGCCGCATCGAGCCCTTCAACATGCTTGTGCATCTCGTGCGCCCGCACTCCGGACAAATCATCACCGCCGCCCACATCACGCAACTGCTTGAGGGTTCGGAGATTATCGCCCAACACAAGGAACACGTGCAGGATCCCTACTCCTTCCGTTGCATGCCGCAGGTGCACGGCGCGTCCAAAGACGCCATCGAGCACGTGCAGAACGTGGTGGAGACCGAGATCAACTCCGTCACCGACAACCCGACCGTCTTCCCCGACGAGGACATCATCGTCAGCGCGGGCAACTTCCATGGCCAGCCGTTGGCATTGGTTCTGGACTTCCTCTCCATCGCGATGGCGGAACTCGGAAACATCTCCGAACGCCGTATCTATCAACTGATTAGCGGCAAGCGCGGTCTGCCGTCCTTCCTCGTGAAGAACCCCGGCCTCAACTCCGGCTTCATGATTCCGCAGTACGCCGCCGCCTCCATCGTGAACCAGAACAAGGCCTTCACGATGCCCTGCTCCACCGACTCCATCGAGTCGTCGCAAGGACAGGAGGACCACGTGAGTATGGGTGCCAACGCCGCCACGAAGTGCTATTTGGTGGTCAACAACGTGGAGAAGATTCTCGGCATCGAGCTGTTCAACGCCGCCCAAGCCCTCGACTTCCGCAAACCGCTGAAGAGCTCCGAATTCATCGAGGAATTCGTGAAAATCTACCGCGAATACGTTCCGTTCGTGGAGAACGACACCTACATGCACGAGCTGATCCAAAAGTCCATCGACTTCGTCAACGGCGTGCATGTGGTGATGTAGTTGACTGTTTGGCTATTGGCTGTTGGCTGTTTTCAAAAAATGTGAATAGCCAACAGCCGATAGCTAAAAATGTTATTTTTGCAAACAAATTCGAAACGATGAGAAATATTGGTATAGGGTTTCTGGTCTTTGTTCTGGCGGTTGCCAGTTTCGGATGTCGGCGCGAACCGAAATACTCCGTTGTTCCGCACATCGAGTTTGTCTCGTTAGAGAAAATCGACAACGGCACCGGTCATGACAGCCAGGCGGAGCTGACCATCCGTTTCCAGGACGGGGACGGGGATATCGGGTTGGACGAGACCGACCGTGACCCCGTTTTTGCCGTGGATTCACCCTATTACTACAATTTCTTCATCATTTTGTGTGAAAAGCAACACGGCGAATGGGTAGAGCTGGATCTGCCCACGCCGCTTCACGCCCGTGTGCCGCATCTCAGCAACGACGTGCCCGAATCCATTGAAGGCACGCTTTCCATCGACACCTACATCAACAACCCCACCTCCCCGTATGACACCGTGAGGCTCACCTGCTGGCTCGTCGATCGCGCCCTGCACCACAGCGACACTATCACCACTCCCGAAATAATCGTAAAAAAATGAAGATAACAGACAAAGTTAAAGAATTGATAGCGTTGACGTTGCGTGAGGATATCGGCAACGGCGACCACTCCTCGCTCTGCTGCATTCCCGCAGAAGCCCAGGGCGACATGAAGCTGCTCATCAAACAAGACGGTGTGTTAGCCGGCGTGGATGTGGCCCGCGAGGTGCTGCGCCAAGTCGATGAGAACATCCGTATGGAGCTGTTGCTCCCCGACGGCACGTTCGTGCACAAAGGGGGCATCGCGTTCACGCTGCACGGCTCCTCCCGCAACATGCTCACCGCCGAGCGCACCCTGCTCAACTTCATGCAGCGCATGAGCGGCATCGCCACGACGACCCACGAATACGTTGAGTTAGTGAAAGATACGAACGTCATCTTGCTCGACACGCGTAAGACGACTCCGAACATGCGTATCTTCGAGAAGTACGCCGTGACTGTCGGCGGGGCACAAAACCACCGCTTCGGGCTCTTCGACATGATGATGCTCAAAGACAACCACATTGACTTTGCCGGAGGTATTGAGAAGGCCATCGATGCTGCAAACAAATACCTGAAGGACAACAATATGCAACTCAACATCGAGATTGAGACCCGCAGTCTGGACGATGTGCGTCGCGTGCTCGAACACGGCGGTGTGCAGCGCATCATGTTCGACAATTTCACCCCGGACCAGATCCGCGAAGGCGTGAAAATGGTCGATCACCGTATGGAGACCGAGGCATCCGGCGGCATTGTGAAGGAGACGCTCCACGACTACGCCGTCACGGGTGTCGATTTCATCTCCGTCGGGGCCTTCACCCACCAAATCAAGAGCTTGGATATGAGTCTCAAAGCACTGTGATTCGGGACGTAGGACGTAAGACGCAGGATTTTTAACTTTAACCGAACACCCCCCTAACCGAGCACCTCGACAACGTGAACCGATTTGTACGATACATACAGTTGAAGTTCCGACAGTGGAACAGCGACCTGGAACGTATTCCCGGTTTGGGCAAGTATGTGTCCAAATCGAAGAAGATGTCGTTGCCTGGTTTGCAAAAGGTGCCGCTTTACGACGTGATGCGGTTTTTCGCACAGTCGATGAGCAAAGGGGTAGTATTCCAGCGAGCGGCCGCCATCACCTACCGCGTGTTCGTGGCGGTGGTGCCCATGATCATCGCGCTGTTCTCCGCCATCGCCTTTCTCGGGGAGGACTTCCGCAACACCCTGATTTCGATGTTGCAGTCTTTGGTGCCGCCCTACGCCTGGCCGGCCGTGGAGGGCGTGATCACCGATGTGGTGATGCGGCAGAACGGCACCCTGTCATCAGCGATGCTTGTCGTCGGTATCTATTTCACCATCATCTGCATTATGGGCATCGTGGCCGCCATGACCACCTCCTATTTCAACGAAGGGAAGCGCAACTTCCTACAACAGATTAAGTTAAGCGCCTTATTGATGATGCTGACCTTCGTCATCATCGTCTTTGTGGCGGCATTCTTCATCCTCGCCTCTTTGGCCGTGCGTTATATGCACACGCATTGGGGAAACAACCCGCAGCTATACTCCTTCTTTGTGAATTTCCTCAAATGGGTGCTGGTGTTCGGCGCCGTCTATTTCCTAATCAGCACTTTCTACTACTTAGCTCCCGTGAAGCGCGGCAACTACCGCTTCTTCTCCGCCGGCTCCTCCATCTGCACCGTGCTGTTAGTCATCCTCTTAGGGATTATGAACCTCTACTTCTCCAACTTCACGAACTACAACCTCATCTACGGCTCCCTCGGCGCCCTGTTCGCCATTCTGCTGTGGATAAACTGGAGTGCGACGGTATTCCTTATGTGTTATGACCTCAACGTCAGCATTGCGAAAGCCAAGAGTGAAAACATACAGTTGAGCGATCATTTAGAAAAGGAAGAAACAGATAACCAACAAGATAACACACCTCAAAAATAACGATTATGGATTTTGACACGATACTTTACATTCTGCTGATGGTCGGGTGGCTCGGCATCACTGTATTCAAAAACCTGAAAAAGGACGAGGCGGAGCGTACCGCACACAAAAACAGGCCCCGTCCGATAGTGGTGGAGACAACCGACGAAACTGAGACTGCGGAACCTCAGAAGAAAACGTCTAAAAAGAAAGCCGCCCGTCAGCAGGCGCCGCAGGAGGAGCAGTATTTCTCCTACGAGACCATGAGCGACCGCGATTTCGCCTCCGAGTTCGGGCAGAGCGCCGAAGAGACCGTGACGATATCCGACTCCCCCGCCCCGCGCCCCACCGTCCACCTCAACATGGACGAGGAAGAGGTTTACAAAGGGATTGTCTGGTCGGAGATTCTAAGGCGGAAGTATTGACTATTGGTTTAAGGTTTAGGGTTTAAGGTTTAAGGACCCTCCAACGGGCACCTTAAACCCTAAACCCTAAACTATAACCCTTAAACCTTAAACCTTAACCCTTACTGCCTGTACGTAACGGGCACTTGATAGAAGCAGCGGACGGGTTTGCCGTTCTTCTTGCCGGGTTTCCATTTCGGCATGGCCATGACGCCGCGGACGGCTTCCTTGTCGCATTCAGGGAAGAGCGGCACTTTGACTTTGGCGTTACTCACGCGACCGTCCTTCTCCACGATGAATTCGATGAGCACCGTTCCGGTGATGCCGTTGGTGCGAGCCACTTCGGGGTATTGGATCTCGCGGGTTAGGAAGGCGTTGAGCGCTTCGGGACCGCCAGGATACTCCGGCATCTCGTCCGTCCACAGCTCTGGGGGTTCCTCGATGGGAGCCTCATCCACAAGCTCAACATCTTGTTCATCGACTTCCGGGATAACATCGTCGGGCATGATGTCCACATCAAATGAGATGTCCATGTCCACGTGTACATTGTCATCCACGAGTCGAAAAATCACCTCCTGTTGCTGGGGCTGCTGAGGTGGCGGTGGCGGCGGCGTCTGATCCGTGGGGAGGACGTCATCATCCACCACGGTGATGAAATCGTCATCCACCAATTCAAAAGCGGGAGCCCTGTCCTCGCTGGCGAAAAGCTCGAAGCCGGCATACACAAGGCCCAACACCAGGGCAAATCCGACCAATGCAAACAATCCGCGTTTGTTCTCCAGATTCCCCTTGTCTGTTTTCTTTGTAACCATTGTTTTGTGTTTTTAAGTGAGACATTCTTGTTCCGCAATGTTACTTGCTTTAATAGAACAACGCAGACGTAATAAAAAATATTGTATAAAAAAAAGGAATCCGTTTGGATTCCTTTTTTTTAGGTTTAATGTGTTTAAGAATTAGGGGTTAAGGTCTAAGGACTTCGTAAAGAAACACCTTAAACTATAAACCTTAAACCTTATTGTCTGAAGGTGACGGGCACCTGGTAGAAACAGCGGACGGGTTTGCCCATGTTCTTACCGGGTTTCCATTTCGGCATGGCCATAACACCGCGGACAGCCTCCTTGTCGCACTCGGGGAACAACGGGACTTTGACCTTGGCGTTACTCACACGACCGTCTTTCTCGACGACGAACTCGATGAGGACGGTGCCGGTGATACCGTTGTTACGGGCCACCTCAGGGTATTGGATCTCGCGAGTCAGGAAGGCGTTGAGCGCCTCGGGACCGCCGGGGTATTCCGGCATCTCCTCGGTGAACATCACCGGGGGTTCATCTTCACCGACTTCCTCGACCACCTCGACTTCTTCATCGCCCACGTCCGCGATGGCCTCATCTTCGTTGAACTCCACATCGAAAGTCAGCTCGGTGTTGACCTTGATGTTGTCCTCCACGATGTTGAGCACCACCTCTTGTTGCTGCTGGGGTTGCTCTTGCGGGGGCGGGGGCGTCTGGTCGGTGGCGATCACATCGTCATCCACGACGGTAATGAACTCATCATCCTGCAACTCGAAAGCAGGAGCCTTGTCCTCGCTGGCGAAAAGCTCGAAGCCGGCGTAAATGAGGGCTAAAACCACGGCAAATCCGACAAGAAGGAACAAGCCGCGCTTGTTTTCCAAATTTCCTTTGTCTGTTTTCTTTGCGATCATAAAACTCTATGTTTTTAACGTTAAATTACACTTTTAATCAGTCCGCAAAAATACTCTTTTTTTTGATATGAACGACGGGTGTTGAAAAAATATTGTGAGGATGGTATTTTATTGTTTTCAGTATGCAAGCAATTCACGGATACTTATGCTATTTCTGTTGTTTTATAACTGCCCTCGATAGAGCGAAGGGTTGTTCTTTTTGCGTAACAGGAGACAGAGGTGAGCACTGTCTTCGTAGCGATCGTTCATGGCGATGGTACCGCGAGAGGTGGATGTCTCTCGGGTAAGAGTATTTGAGTGGGTGGTGATAGTCGTGATATAGACCGAATCAAACTTATCCTCCAACAAATCTTCGTTGGTTTTCTTCTTGTTGATCTTCTGGGGTTTGTGGAGCCACTCGCTGACGGTTGAGGCATCGCTGTCTTTCATCTGTCTGCTGATGAACACCTTGACCTCCTTGTAACGGTCGAGCTCTGTGATACTGTAGAATTCCAGAATCTCGAAGGCGTGCTTGGCTGCAGGAATGTTCAAGCACATGTTCTCGGGCAACTGACCGTGGATGTTTACTTCATCGACCAAAGCCTTGAGGATGTCGATGGTGGAGATTTCAAGGAGATCGACCTGATTGAGGATGTTTCTCCGCTGGTCGACGAATTGGGGTAGGAGGTTATCGTCGAGATAGTCGTTGATGGCCTTTGGGAGCAGGTTGCCGAACTCAAAATGATAGCGGATGCGACCAGGACGGCCCAACAGATTGTCGTTGAGCGTCAACTGATTGGTGGTCAAGATGTAGAGCTTGCGAGTCTGGTTATAGATTCCATCAATCAGGCGTAAAAGCACATCATCGTCTTCGCCTTTTTTGAAGGTCTTTTCTGCCTCGTCAATGAACACGATGCACTCGAAGCAAAGCGACTGTAGGAAGTTGACCAGGCCCTCGTACGGATATTGTACGATGACTACAGGCAGGTCGAGTGCATTGCAGAGCAATTTCGCTGACAACGTTTTGCCTGTTCCTTTCAGACCATTGAAGATAACGCCCAAGTTTTTCTCGCCCTTGACGAATACATCTGATTCCCATGTCTTTTTGATTGTCTTCAGCATCTCATCGCAGCCCAGTTCGTAAATCTTGAAGTTGAACTCGAAGGTGTCAGCAATCCTTTGAAGTCCCAGTCTTGCATCCATTGGATTGGGTGATTTCACCACGTTGAAGATTCCTCTACCGGGTGTTTTTAATAATACGGTATCACCGCTGATTGGAAAGAAAATTCCGCCTTCGTTCACCCACTTCTGGCGGGTGAGGCCGGTGTCGTTGATGTTTGTTCGTTGTTCCATAATTACTTGTTGTTACTTGTTCTCTTCTTAAATCTTTCATTGAACTGCTTGAGGAACTTCTCGTGCTCCTCGTAGTACTCATAATAATGCTGACCGAAGCTGTTGATGCCTTCGAGTGCCTCTTCGGTAAAAATGCTTTCGTATGGTATTCCGAGGGCGTGGAAGAAGTTCTCTAACTCATTCAAGCTTTCTCCGTTCGCATTAACCAGCGTATGGAGACACTTCAAGTCGATGATGATAATTCTGGTTCCTAAAGGAATTGTTCTGACGCGATAGCCTTCAATGTCGCGTTGGAAGTACATTTCGGAGGTGTAATCATCATACACAGTTTCAAATCCTAGTGGTTCAAGGATGTTCTTGTTCAGGGGAATGAGGTATCGGATTGTGTTATCGTTCGATGCCTCACCATTATACACGTCGAACTCCATCTTCTGGTTGTAGAAGTGACAACCCGTCCGCAGGTTTTTCGGTTTGTTTTGGATTATAAGATCATGCATAGTTTATTTGTTATTTTGATTGTTTGATTCTTATGCCTTAAGAAAGGTCTCCATTTTGTCCATGCTCATGTGAGAGTCTTCTTGTCTGGCTAATTCTGCTTGTTCCTCATCGGTAGGCTTGCTTTCTCTGAAAATGTTAATGTACTCACTTTGCGGATCAATGTCAACAGACACGATGACACTCTCATCCACGCCATATCCCATACCATCTTCCACAAGGATTCTAGGATAGATGTCCATCGGTGGAGCATCCGATAGAAACTTGATATAATTACCATCTTGTTGACCACCAAGTGCCAGAAGGATTTCACGAAGGTTCATCTTGTACTCGGGCCAACCCTGAAAGTCGTAACAGATTATGTCTTCGGTTTTTCTCATTGTTTCTGTTCTTTTGATTTAGGCTCGTTGACAATTATCTCGGTAATTTCTGGGTTGAAGAGTGCTGTTCTGAGCATTGTTAATTCGTCCGTGTTGAGTTGCAAATCTGACAAACAGTAGATAGCTCTACGAACAAGGTGCCAGCGATTTGATCTGATGATTTCCGGATGTCTGCCGTGCTCTATGAAATCAGTAAAGTCTGGCTTTTGCGGCCAATTCTCTATGCAACCGTCGCTATTCACTCGTATGTCCAAATAGTCGCCCCAACCTTTCTCAAAAGGTGGAACTAGCTTGGACGGCACATCACCGTGTATCTGCCACAATGGTTGTTTGTTACTGTCAAGCAATGTATATGTCCCGTAGTTTTTTACCTTACCCCAGATTCTCCAGTAACCGTATTCTGACTTCCAATCCTGCACTCTGCATGTCGTTAAGTCTATCTCCAAATTGAACATAAAGTTCTTTCTGTCAAGCATGGGGATTGCGTCGTTTTCTTTTTTCTTCAGTTCTCCATTTTCTGAGTTGCTGAACTCCAGGAGACAGTATTCCTCACGTGAGTCATAAGGTAGTGAAATGGTTAGAAGACGGGCCTCTTTTTGCAATCTTTCTAACGTCATTTTCTCTGTTTTCTTTTCCATAATGTTTTAAGTTTTAAGAGAAATCTGTATCCCACCATCTGGACCCGTCAGCTACTACTTCTTGCTGTGGGCCATAGGATCCCCAATGTTTTTCTTCTGGGTGTTTTTCGTAATAGTCTTCAATCGTCATCTGGTCCAAAGAATTATGTACCAGACTCTCGAAATCGACGAGAGGAACGCTTTCCCCATACTCATCTATAAATTTCCACATGCCAGTTTTTGTTTGGCTCTCTATGAAATCTAAGCAGGACTGGATGCTTTTGCCGTATAGGTCTTTATGGATTTGGAAGAGGAACCTCCAGCCGCAACTTTTCTTCCCGATGTGAATTTTCTCGGTTATCTTTTCCAGTTCGGCTTCAAGATACGGGGATCCAAAATCTTCTTTGTAGACGTCATCGTATTCGATCTTCCGCTCATCCAAGAGCTTATGACACTGTGCGATTTCATCCTCGGTGGGGATTCGCTTGAGATAATAGTTTGTACCCATAATTTTGTTTATTTTCTACCCTATGCTTTAATCAACTTTTCGTCAGTTCGAGGTTTTCTTTTCTTCTACGAATCTACTTATGATGTAATACATCGCCGCATTGACTGTTTCAAACTGCTTCTTGTTCTCTTCAATTCGAAGTCGGCCAGGGCCGTGCTCAAACAGGTAGCAATGCTGATGGTCGGAATAATTTGATATGCCGAGAACGACATCGTACTTGCGTTCCAGCACGGAAAGGATTCCGCATAGCGTCAGCGGCTCGGAAACTTCATCACGAATTAAATCATAGACAGAATCGTCTAAAGGCACAAGAGTGTCTAAAACGACAGGCTCTTCGGGTTTCCACTTGGCCAGCGAGACAATTTCGTCGTACTGCTCGCGAGTAAGCTCGTCGTTTTCTCCCAAGTAGCACTCGTATGGAAGCGGAAAAACGCTACCCTCGTCGTGATGGCAGAAGTAGTCGTGGAAGTAGTGCGGGGTGAGCAAGACATTATCCTTCTCCTCCAGCACATCCAGTATCTTCTGCGCATCGTGGATAATGAGTGGACACCCAGTTTCGTACAGGGCCACAGCGATATCCACCGCATCGTCCAAGTAGGCAGAATAACTGAAACCGAAAGTGATGAGCCAGTGGCCAGGGGTATAGTAGTCTGTGGCGTGGACGTCCATGCGCGACAGTCCAAGCTCGCCATAGTGGTCGAAGGCCATGTCCTCGAATGCTTTGACGCTGTCGAAATCGGTCTCGTCTGATATATCCCCGTGACGACCAAGCTGATAACGGCGATAATATCCGATATCGTCCAACTTGGCATTTTTACGGCGTCTTTGCTCCCGTTCCTTCTTATCTCTTTCCGACCAAGGTTCGTGCTGCGAATCAAAGACCTCGTGCGCCGCCCGGAAGTACTTGCTGTAGATGCGGATGCTCATCGTGTCCAGCGGCTCGCGATAAAATGCCGGTAAAGGCCCAGGGTCTTCGCCATCTTTTATCTTCTTGTAGATGGCCTCGTTAGCAATGCATTCGCGCAGTACACGCAGACCTTTCTCCTGCTGTTTTGGTACCGGCCGTTGCCAAGGGACAATGCGGTTCATCTCCTTGCGGGGAATACTGCCTGTGCGTTGCCGCTTGGGGAGGCGTTCGTCCACATAACGGTTGTAAGCCTCTGTATCCTGCAATATCCCCGCTACGCGCTCTTGTAAGAAGGCCAGCAGCGGTTCCAGATACCAATCCAACGGACCAATCTTATGACCATTCCATTTCGCATCGTTATGTATGCTGCACCAATGGTGGTCGCGGTCAGTAATATGCAGATAGGTATGACCCTTATACTGGCTTACTGAGATGAAATACCAGTACATATCGCGAGGGAACTCCGACCTCCAGTACTCAAGATAGTCCTCGCGGGTTTTCACATCCTCCTCCCAATCCTTCACCTCTTTGAAAGTTGCCCAGTCGGAAGGCTTCCCACGCGGCACCTCTATCCAAAGTCCATGCCGGTGGTCGTCACCAATAGGCGCAAAAACATCCAACAAGTCCCTGATTTTCAGCAGTATTTTTTGACTGTGCCCATCAACAATAAAGTAGTTGTCGTGCCCATGGTTCGGCAGTCTGCGCATCAGGGGTTGGTATAAGTGTTCCTTGTTCATTGCTCTTATAGATTTCGTTCGACTTTTTATCCATAAGTAAGAAAAAACGGGAAATGTTACAACCAATCTTTCGTTTTTTTTCGAAATTGATTGACGCTTGTGACTTGAGCGGAGGCTAAGAGACTGTTAGATTGCATCTTATGCAGGACTTATTGCCGTTTTCTTCCAGCGCGAGCTGAAGAAAAAAAAACTGACTGAAGTTCTGCAAGCTCAGTTCATGTGCTTCTCGAGAAGGTTGTTGTAAAACGGAGAAGGTTCCGCTGCTGCGCTTCGCGCGGAATGGTGCACAGCGTTTGGGGGCAAAAGGAGGGAGGGGAGAGATGGGCGGCAACTGTAAGATTTCCGGCAACTTGAATAAAACTTTTGCCTATTGCCTAATGCCTATTCCAACGAATACGGCTTCTCCGTGAACCACTTCTTGTTCGGCTTGCTGCCCATCGTGAAGACGAGTTCTCCGCCGGCCATGATCTGTTCGTAGGTGATGTAGGCGGTATGCAGCGGTTTGCTGTTGAGCGTCACCGACTGGATGTAGCAGTTCTGGTCGCTGACGTTGGGGGCCTTGATGGTCAGGGTGTTGCCGTTTTGCAGATGGAGGACGTTCTCGGACAGGTAGGGCGCGCCGAAGACGTACTGGCCGCTGGCGGGACAGACGGGATAGAAGCCCATCGCGCTGAAGATGTACCACGCCGACATCTGTCCGCAATCGTCGTTGCCGCACAGCCCGTCAAGGTGGTTGCGGTACATCTTGTTCATCACCTCGCGCACGCGCAGCTGCGTCTTCCACGGCTGGGAGGTCCACATGTAAAGGTACGGAATGTGGTGGCTGGGCTCGTTACCGTGCACGTAGCCGCCCAACATTCCCTCGCGGGTAACATCCTCTGTCTCAGCGAAGAACTTGTCGGGCACATACATCGTGAAGAGCTCGTCCAGGCGGTTCACGAAGACCTTGTCGCCGCCCATAATCTTGATCAGCCCGTTGACATCGTGCGGCACGTAGAACGAATAGTTCCAGCTGTTGCCCTCGATGAAGCCCTCGTTAGAGGTGGAGAGCAGGTCTGCAGGCGTCTTCCAGCTGCCATCCTCATAACGCGCCTGCGCAAAGCCGGTCTCCGGATTGAAGACGTTCTTGAAGTTCAGCGCGCGCTGACGGTAAGATTCTTTCTTCTTTTCATATCCGGAAGCAATATCTCCTTTGTCAATCAAATTGTAAATCACCCAATCCTCATATGCATTTTCCAGGGTGATGGAAGTGCCCACAGCAGATTTATTGTAAGGCACATAGCCCAGTTTCTTATACAAGTCGGTATGGTCGTAATAATCCAAGTTGGCGCTGTTCAGGATGTAGGGCATAGCATTGATAAGAATCTTATTCATCTTCACATTTTCCCCATAAAAATTTGGATGATGGCAAAGATAGTTGTCCGCCACTGCCGACACGCCGTGATAACCGATCATACACCAGTTTTCGTTGCCGGCATGACTCCAAATTGGAAGAACTTGGTGTACGCTTTGTTCGGCGTGATCTATCATGGAGGAAACCATGTCGCAGGCGGCCTTTGGGTTGATAATGTTCAGCAGCGGGTGTTCGGCACGATAGGTGTCCCACAGGGAGAAAATCGTGTAATTATTGTATCCTTCTAAGTTTTGGTGGATATTGTGGTCAATTCCACGGTATTTTCCGTCCACATCTTGATATATTGAAGGATTGATCATCGTGTGATAAAGCGAGGTGTAGAACATTGCGAGTTGATCGGGAGTGCCTTTTGCATCATAGATGCCGAGTTTGTCATTCCATTCTCGTTTGGTCCTACGGCATAATTCTTCAAATGTTTTCATCGTTGTTATACTTGTGGTTGTATTGTCACTGGGATTCAAGATCACCTTGCGGGATACTTTAGTCTCAGTATCCCAGTTGAGTTCAGCTCCTTCTGTGCTGACTGCCGACAATGCTACCTGCACCTCCAGTTCAGGATTATCATCCTGCTCAAACTCTATCCAAGCCACCACCTTGCGTCCCGCCATTTCGGGGAAGTCGTGGTTCACATCGAAACGGCTCCAGAAGCCGTGGTAGTCCTGTTTCCCGAAATCCTGGTAGCCGTAGTGGGCCACGGGCTTGCTGAAATGGATGGCGAAATAGACGTAGTTCTCCCGTGCCCAGCCGTTGGTGATGCGGTAGCCGGTCAGCGTGTAGGGACCTTCCATGCGCAGGGAGGCCCACAGCACCTTGCCGTCGTAGTTGTAGATGGCGTGGTTGAGATCCACGATGAGCTTCTGGGTCTCGCCTTGGGGGAAGGTGTAGCGGTGGATGCCGCAGTGCGGGGTGGCGGTGAGTTGCACAAGGATGTCGTCATCGCTGAGGCGCACCTCGTAGTAGCCGGGCGAGGCCTTCTCTGCGGACTTCGCGAACAGGTAGAGGTCGGCGCGCACGGCGGGGCCGGTGAACGGCTGCACGAGCAGGTCGCCGTACAAAGTACCGTCTTTCACCTTGCCCAGGATATATTCCCTGCTGCAATACTGATGGTCGGCACCTAACTGCCTCAGCACACGAACTCCCGTAAAGAGTTTCATGCACGAGGCGGGAATCAGCTTGCG